>NZ_CP117866.1:9481264-9794516 GCF_028736035.1 Streptomyces sp. T12 | reverse complement strand
ATACCTGCCGGACGAGTCGCGGAAGGAGTAGCCGTTGGCGTCGGCGAGGCCGGGCACGACCGTGAACGTCGAGGCCTGCTTCTCGGCGGTGGCGCTCGAGCTGCTGACCACCGGGAGGTTGAGCAGGGAGGACTGCACCTGCCAGTACCGGGTGGAGTAGTTGGCCGACTGGAAGGAGCGGGTGACGTTCTTCGCCAGGGTCGGGCCGCCCGAGACGGTCTCCTTGATGACCGTGAAGTGGCGGGCCGTTCCGGAGACTGCGGGCAGGGCGGCCGGGGCGGACCAGGTGGCGAAGGTGTCGTAGCTGTCGGTGTAGTAGTACGTGCCGTCGCCGTAGCCGTCGAAGAAGAGCCGCCAGCCGCCGTTGTCGAGCTGGACCAGCGCGGGGCCCTCGCGGTAGCTGCCCCAGCCCGCCCAGTTGCCCGTGCGGGAGATCGTGTAAGGGCCGGTGAGGTTCGACGCCGTCGCGTACTCGATGTACTTCGTCGTCTCGTTCTTCGTGAAGGCGTGGTAGGTCGAGCCGATCTTCACGAGGAACGTGTCGATGTGGTTCGCGCCGATGCCGGCCAGCGCCACCGGTGAACTCCACGCCGTCAGGGCGGAGTTCGTGGCCTTCAGCAGATACGGCGTGAAGATCCACTCGTCGTTGGTGGTCGAGCAGGACACGATGACGTTCACGCTGCCGTCGCTGTCGACGAACCACTCCGGCGCCCAGGCGCGGGAGAGATTGGCGATCGGGACCGTGTAGTCGTACAGGAACGTCCAGTTGACCCGGTCGGTGCTGCGCGCGAAGCCGATGGTGGTGCTGGTGTCCTGCCAGGTGTGGGTGGTGTAGGTGATGTAGTAGTAGCCGTTGGTGTGCTTGAAGATGCTCGCGTCGCGGATGCGATTGCTGGGCGGCGTGTAGGCGGAGGCCTTGGTCAGACGGAAGTCGGTGGCGTCGTCCGACTGATAGACGTTCACGGTCCCGTCGTTGCTGTTCAGGAACGGCACGATCGTGTAGCGGGTGGCCGAGCCGCTCGGCGGTGCGGCCGCCAGTGCCGTGCCGAGCAGGCCGGGGGCCTCGCCCAGGATCAGCGCCGAGGCGGGCAGGGCGGCCATCGCGCGCAGCAAGCTGCGGCGGGACGGGGTGTGGGGACGTCTGGTCACGGGGCGGCTCTCCCTCAACACATGTTCGATATCACGAACGCAGTTCGGAAATTCGATCAGAAGGTAGGCGTGAGGTCCGGGCACGTCAATGGTTTGCACATGAGGAGACGGGGCCTGGGAGAAACCTGTGGTGAACCTGGGAGCCGCACCGGGCGAAACCGTTCCGCAGCCGACCCCCGGAGGTTACCGTTCGGTAGACAATGTCGTCCCGGAGGTGCCCCGCATGACACGCGACCGTGCCGCAGGCCTCGCCGAGTCCGCCCGAGCGCTGGCTGACGGGGAGGTGACGTCACGGGCGCTCGTCGCGGCGGCGCTGGCGCGGATCGAGGCGACCCAAGGGACCCTCAACGCCTTCCGGGTGGTCCGGGCCGAGGCCGCCCTCGTCGAGGCGAAGGCCGCCGACGCGGAGCTCGCCGCCGGGGTGCGCAGGCCACTGCTGGGCGTACCGGTCGCGGTGAAGGACGACATGGACGTGGCGGGCGAGCCGACCGCGTTCGGCTGCGGTGGGGAGTTCCCGCCGGTCACCGAGGACGGCGAGGCGGTACGGCGGCTGCGCGCCGCCGGTGCCGTGATCGTCGGCAAGACCAACACCTGCGAGCTGGGGCAGTGGCCGTTCACCGAGGGGCCCGCCTTCGGCGCGACCCGCAATCCATGGCACCCGGACCACACGCCGGGCGGCTCGTCCGGCGGTTCCGCGGCCGCCGTCGCCGCAGGCCTGGTGCCCGCCGCGCTCGGCTCGGACGGCGCCGGCTCGGTGCGGATCCCCGCGTCCTGGACCCATCTGATCGGCATCAAGCCACAGCGCGGCCGCATCTCCACCTGGCCGCGCGGCGAGTCGTTCCAGGGCATCACCGTCAACGGCACCCTCGCCCGTACGGTGGCCGACGCGGCCCTCCTGCTGGACGCGGCCGCCGGCAACCACGATCTCGACCCGCACCGGCCACCGGCGATCAACGCCTCCGAGGCCGTGGGCCGCGACCCCGGCCGACTGCGCATCGCGCTCTCGCTCAAGCCGCCCTTCACCGCCGTGCCCGCCCGGCTGCAACCCGAGGTGCGGGCCAGGGTCGTCCAACTCGCCGAGAAACTAAGCGCGTTGGGGCACACCGTCGAGGAGGCGGATCCGCCGTACGGCCAGATCGGACTGACCTTCGTCCCCCGCGCGACGGTCGGCATCGCCGAGTGGGTGAGCGTGACCCCGTCCCCCGCGCTCCTCGACCCGCGCACCCGGGGCGCCGCCCGGCTGGGCCGGCTCCTCGGCGGGGTGCCGCTGCGCGCGGCCCGGCGCGCGGAGGCGGTTCTGCACCGTCGTATCGGCGCGTTCTACGAGTCGTACGACGTGATCCTGACCCCCACCACGGCCGCTCCCCCACCCCGGATCGGCGCGATGCTCGGGCTCGGCGGCTTCGCCACCGACCGCGCGATGATCGCCGCCTGCCCCTACGCCTGGCCGTGGAACGTGCTGGGCTGGCCCGGCGTCAACGTCCCGGCCGGATTCGTGGACGGGCTGCCCGTCGGCGCCCAGTTGCTGGGGCCGGCGAACAGCGAGCCCCTGCTGATCTCGCTGGCCGCGCAGTTGGAGGCGGAGCTGCGCTGGCACGAGCTGTGGCCGCCGCAGCAGGGCGAGGAGGAACCCGTCGCGGTCGGCTGAGGCGACGCCGACACCGACCCTCCGGCCCAGGCCCTACCCTGGGGCCATGGACGACGTGTCGATGGTCGGGCTCATGGGGCGGGTCACCGGGACGATCGGGCCGGGACTCGTCGGCGAGGTGATCGTCCGGGTGCGCGGCGGCGCCGAGCACTTCCTCGCCTATCCCGCCTCGGGCGCGGACCGCATCGAGCGGGGCACGGTGGTGATGGTGGTGGAGTACCTGCCGCCCAGAACCGTCTACGTCCAGGCCGCATACGACAGTTGAGCCCGCGCAGGCGCAGGTGAGAGCCGTCTGCGTCAAGGTTTCGACAAGGATCCGTCAGCGCCTGTACCCGGGCCTCGCGCAGGCGCACACTCCCTTCGTTCGGTGCCGAAAGGGCACCATGCAAAGGGGGCGCATGCCGATGGTTGTCGGCGTCGTTGCGGGGGCGGCAGTTGCCGCCGTCCTCGTTCTGATCGGTGTGTTCAAGATGATGTGGCGGGTCGCGGAGCCGAACGAGGCGCTCATCATCTCCGGCTCCAAGCACCGTACGGAAGGCATCGAGGAGGGCATGGGCTTCCGTATCGTCACCGGGCGCGGCACCCTGGTGCTGCCCGGTGTGCAGGCGGTGCGCAAGCTGTCGCTGGACCTGAACGAGACCGAGCTGCAGGTGGACTGCGTGACCCACCAGGGCATTCCGCTGAAGGTGCGGGGCGTGGTCATCTTCAAGGTGGGCGACGACTTCGTGTCGATCGCGAACGCGGCCCGCCGCTTCCTGGACCAGCAGAAGCTGATGTCGGAGCGGGTGCACAACGTCTTCGCCGGTCATCTGCGGTCCATCGTGGGCGGGTTGACGGTCGAGGACATGATCCGCGACCGCGAGAAGCTCACCGGGCAGACGCGTGCGGCGTGCGGTACGGAGATGGAGAAGCTCGGGCTCATCGTCGACTCGCTGCAGATCCACGAGATCGAGGACCCGACCGGGTACATCCAGAACCTCGCCATGCCGCACGCGGCGGCCGTCCAGCGGGACGCGCGCATCGCGCAGGCGGAGGCGAACCGGCTGGCCACGGAGGCGGAGCAGCAGTCGTTCGCGCGGATGGCCGAGGCGACCCGGGACAGCGAGATCCTGCAGGCCGGCTACCAGGCCGAGCGCGACAAGGCTGGCGCCAAGGCCCGGCAGGCCGGTCCGCTCGCCGACGCGGCCGCCCGGCAGGAGGTCGTCGTCCAGGAGACGCGGGTCGCCGAACTGGAGGCGCACCGGCGCGAGCAGCAGCTCCAGGCCGATGTCCGCAAGCCCGCGGACGCGCAGGCGTACGAGAAGCGCACGCTGGCCGAGGCCGAGCGCGACGCGCGGATCTCGGCGGCGCAGGCCAAGGCGAAGGAGACGGAGCTGGCTGCCGCGGCCGAGGCGACCCGGGTCAAGACGGCCGCGGGTGCCGAGGCCGAGGCGACCAAGACGCGCGGTGCGGCCACGGCGGCCGCCACCCGGGCCACCGGTGAGGCCGAAGCGGCCGCGGCCCAGGCCAGGGGTCTGGCGGAGGCCGAGGCGACCAAGGCGCAGGGCCTCGCGGAGGCGGAGGCCATCAAGGCCCGTGCCACCGCCCTCGCCGAGAACCAGGAGGCCGTGGTCGCCCAGCAACTCGCCGAGAACTGGCCGGAGATCGTCAGGGCCGGCGCGTCCGCGTTCGGCAACGTCGACAACATGGTGCTGCTCAACGGCGCCGACGGCATGGCGGACATGTTCGCCAAGGCGCTGACCATGGGCGGCACGGGACTCGGGCTGGCCCGTCAGCTGCTCGCCTCGATGAACCAGAACGGGCAGGCGTCGAAGGAGGCTTCGCCGCTCAACGGGCTCGCCCAGAAGGTACCGATGGACGTGCCGATGGACGAGAAGTGACCCTTCACGCGTAACTCACGGGGGCAGCCCCTAAGGTGCCCCCGTGAGCACGTTTACCGACGAGAACGTCCCGGGCCGCTACGGCCCCACCGCCACCGCTGAGGCCGACCCGCGCGAGGTCGGCAAGGTGCGCACCGAGTACTCCCCCGCGCACGACGGCGACCCCGACCCCGGGGAGATCGTCTGGACCTGGGTGCCCTTCGAGGAGAACGACGGGCGGGGCAAGGACCGCCCGGTGCTCGTGGTGGCCCGGGAGGCGGCCGGCACCTTCCTGGCCGTGCAGCTGTCGAGCAAGCGGCATGACGGGGACCGCGAGTGGGTGGCCATCGGCAGCGGGCCCTGGGACCGGTCCGGCCGCGACTCCTGGGTGGACGTGGACCGCATCCTGCGTCTGCACGAGGAGGGGATGCGCCGGGAGGCGTGCGCGCTGGACCGCGGGCGGTTCAACCTGGTGCGGCACCGGCTGCACGAGCGGTACGGCTGGAGCTGACCGCCACCGCTTCCTTTCGGCGATTTTCCGTCCCCGGCGCGATGCCGCGCCCGCACGCTCATGGCGCCACCCCCGTGCGCGCCATGAGCGTGCGACCGCGTCGACGGCGTGCGGCCGCGTCGGCCGCACGCGGTCTCCCCCGTCGTGCTGACGCAGGCATCGTGAGCGATGCTGGTCGTGCGGTGCAACAGAGTTTCCCGGGCCCCACAGCCGACCGAAAACTGCCGGGAAAGTCCCTGCGAACCCCCGGAGAGCGGAGATTACCGACGCGGAACGTGCCGGTACGCACCCTTGTGCGAAGCGACGAGAGGGTCTTGGGTGGGACGAGTGTGCCGGCCCGCCCACAAGATCCGGGCCGGGCGGCACCGTGGACTCTCAGGAGGATCGCGACATGTCCGATTCGGTGAGTGACTGTACGGAGCAACCCCGCTCCGCCGTCACCGAAGCCGAGGTGGAGGCCCTGGTCAGGGGCATCTGCTTCAAGACCGGCCCACCCCGCACCCTCGGGGTCGAAGTGGAATGGCTCGTCCATGAGCTGCGAAGCCCGCAGCTCCCCGTGACACCCGAACGACTCGAAGCGGCCTACGCCGCACTACGGACCGTGCCCCTGAGGTCGGCGCTCACCGTCGAGCCCGGCGGCCAGCTGGAGCTCAGCTCGCCGCCCGCCGCCTCCCTGATGGAGTGCATCGGTACCGTCTCCGCCGACCTCGCCGCCGCCCGCGCGGTACTGCGCAAGCACGATCTCGGTCTCGTCGGCATCGGCAACGACCCCTGGCGCTCGCCCCGCCGGTTCCTGCGCGAACCGCGGTACGACGCCATGGAGGCCTGTCTGGACCGCACGGGCCCGGCCGGCCGCGCCATGATGTGCACCTCGGCCTCCGTGCAGGTGTGCCTGGACGCCGGATACGAGGAGCCCGGCCCGCTGGGGCACGGGCGGCGCTGGTGGCTGGCGCACCAGCTGGGCGCGGTCCTGGTCGCCGCCTTCGCCAACTCCCCGCTGGCCGGGCACGAGCCCACGGGCTGGCTCTCCACCCGGCAGCTGCTGTGGATGGAGATCGGTGCGGGCCGCGCGGGCGCACCCCCGCTGGACGGCGATCCGCGGGCCGTCTGGGCGCGGCACGTGCTGGACGCCCCGGTGATGTGCGTCAGACAGGACGGCGGCCCGTGGCACGTCCCGGACGGGCTGACGTTCCGGGAGTGGACCAGGTCCGGGGTGCCCAGGCCGCCGATGCACGAGGACCTCGACTACCACCTCACGACGCTGTTCCCGCCGGTCAGGCCGCGTGGCCATCTGGAGCTGCGCATGATCGACGCGCAGCCCGGCGAGGACGGCTGGATCGTGCCGCTCGCCGTGACGACCGCGCTCTTCGACGACCCCGAGGCCGCGGAGACCGCCTATCGCGCCGTGAAGCCCCTGGCCGAGCGCTCCCTGTCGCTGCCCGCGCCGCACAATCCGCTGTGGATCGACGCGGCCCGCTCGGGCCTCGCCGACCCGGAGCTGCGGGAGGTGGCGGACACCTGCTTCACGGCGGCGCTGGAGGCACTGCCCCGGCTGGGGGCCACGACCGAGGTGGCGGACGCCGTGGCGGCGTACCGGGACCGCTATGTCAGCAAGGGCCGCTGCCCGGCCGACGACCTGCTGGACGAGCTCTACGGCACGGACCGCACCCTGCACGGGAAGGACTTCCGGACATGACCGACCCCGCCCTCGACGCCGACACGCTCCGCGAGCGGGCTGTGACCACCCTCACCACCGCCCGTGCCCGGACGACCCTGCTCACCAGCTGCGTCGACGACCCCGACCTCACCGCCCAGCACTCGCCGCTGATGTCCCCGCTGGTGTGGGACCTCGCGCACATCGGCAACCAGGAGGAGCAGTGGCTGCTCCGGGCGGTCGCCGGGCGGGAGGCGATGCGGCCCGAGATCGACGGCCTCTACGACGCCTTCGAGCACCCGCGCGCGGCACGCCCCTCGCTGCCGCTGCTGCCGCCGACCGAGGCCCGGCACTACGCGTCCGAGGTGCGCGGCCGGGTGCTGGACCTCCTGGAGAGCACGGCCTTCCACGGGACGCGGCTGACCGAGGCGGGCTTCGCCTTCGGGATGATCGCGCAGCACGAGCAGCAGCACGACGAGACGATGCTGATCACCCATCAGCTGCGCAAGGGCCCGCAGGCCCTGACCGCCCCCGACCCGGAGCCGGCGCCCCTGCACACGGGGCCGTCCGAAGTGCTGGTCCCCGGCGGCCCGTTCACCATGGGCACCTCGACCGAGCCGTGGGCGCTGGACAACGAACGCCCGGCCCACGTGCGCGAAGTACCGCCGTTCTTCATCGACACGACCCCGGTGACGAACGCCGCGTACCAGGCGTTCATCGAGGACGGCGGCTACGAAGACGACCGCTGGTGGACGGCGGAGGGCTGGGCGCACATCCGCCAGAACTCCGTCCACGCCCCGCTGTTCTGGCGCCGGGACGGCAAGCAGTGGCTCAGGCGCCGCTTCGGCGTCACCGAGGTCGTGCCGCCCGACGAACCCGTGCTGCACGTGTGCTGGTACGAGGCCGACGCCTACGCCCGCTGGGCCGGGCGTCGGCTGCCCACCGAGGCCGAGTGGGAGAAGGCCGCCCGCCACGACCCGGCCGGGGACCGCTCCATGCGCTACCCGTGGGGCGACGCCGACCCGGCGCCGGAACACGCCAACCTCGGACAGCGGCACCTTCGCCCGGCACCGGCCGGAAGCTACCCGGAGGGCGAATCCCCCCTCGGCGTACGGCAGTTGATCGGTGACGTGTGGGAGTGGACGGCGAGCGACTTCCTGCCTTACCCGGGGTTCCAGGCGTTCCCGTACAAGGAGTACTCGGAGGTGTTCTTCGGGCCCGAGTACAAGGTGCTGCGCGGCGGTTCGTTCGCCGTGGACGCGGTCGCCTGCCGGGGCACCTTCCGCAACTGGGACTATCCGATCCGGCGGCAGATCTTCTCCGGGTTCCGTACGGCCCGCTCCGTGGGGGACGTCTGATGTGCCGTCATCTCGCCTATCTGGGCCCCGAGGAGCCGCTCGGCAGACTCCTCGTGGAGCCCGCGCACGCCCTGTACCGCCAGTCGTGGGCGCCTCGGCGACAGCGGTACGGGACGGTCAACGCCGATGGTTTCGGAGTCGGTTGGTACGCCGAGGGGGACCCGGTGCCGGCGCGGTACCGCCGGGCCGGGCCCGTCTGGGCGGATCTGTCCTTCGCGGATCTGGCCCGGGTGGTGCGCTCCACCGCGCTGCTCGCCGCCGTACGGGACGCGACGCTGGCGGGCGCCGACGCGGAGGCCGCGGCCGCGCCGTTCGCCGCGGGTCCCTGGCTGTTCAGCCACAACGGCGCCGTGAAGGGCTGGCCGGGCTCACTGGCACCGCTCGTTTCGAGCCTGCCCGCGGTGGACCTGCTGTCGATGGAGGCCCGCAACGACTCGGCGCTCGTGTGGGCGCTGGTCCTGGCCCGGCTGCGCGGCGGCGACGACGAGGGGCAGGCACTGGCCGACACCGTGCTGGAGGTCGCCGAGGCGGCTCCCGGCTCCCGGCTCAACCTGCTGCTCACCAACGGCGAGACCATCGCCGCGACCGCCTGGGGCGACACGCTCTGGTACCTGCACCGGCCCGGCGGCGGCACCGTCGTGGCCTCCGAGCCCTACGACGACGATCCGCACTGGCAGGAGGTCCCCGACCACACCCTCCTCGCGGCGAGCCGCACCGATGTGCTGCTCACCCCGCTCAAAGACCCGAGCGACGCCCCGGCGCACGCACGACCGAAGGAGCCCAGCACGTGAGTCCGTTCCTTCTCACCCGCACCCTGCCCGAGGACGCCACCGACGCCGCACTGCGCGCCGACGTCCTCAAGGGCCTGACGAGCACGCCCAAGACGCTGCCGCCGAAGTGGTTCTACGACGCACAGGGCAGCGAACTCTTCGAGCAGATCACCGAGTTGCCCGAGTACTACCCGACCCGCGCCGAGCGCGAGATCCTCGTCGACCGGGCCGGGGAGATCGCCGCGGTCACCGGTGCCCGCACCCTGGTCGAGCTGGGCTCCGGCTCCTCGGAGAAGACGCGGTACCTCATCGACGCGCTGACCGGGCTGCACACGTACATCCCCGTCGACGTCAGCGACAGCGCCCTCACCCAGGCCGGACAGGCGCTGATCGAGGAGCGGCCGGGGCTGGACGTGCACGCGCTGATCGCCGACTTCACCGGCGGACTGGCCCTGCCTCAGGCGCCGGGTCCCCGGCTGGTGGCGTTCCTCGGCGGCACGATCGGCAATCTGCTGCCGGTCGAGCGCGCCGCGTTCCTCGCCTCGGTCCGGGCGCTGCTGTCCCCCGGTGACGCGCTGCTGCTCGGCACGGATCTGGTCAAGGACGAGAAGGTCCTGGTCGAGGCCTACGACGACGCGGCCGGGGTGACGGCCGCGTTCAACAAGAACGTCCTGACGGTGATCGACCGCGAGTTGGGCGCCGACTTCGATCCCGGCGCCTTCGACCACGTGGCGCTCTGGGACGCGGACCACGAGTGGATCGAGATGCGGCTGCGCTCCCGTACGGCACAGACGGTGAAGGTGCCCGCGCTCGATCTCGCCGTCGACTTCGCGGCGGGCGAGGAGATGCGCACCGAGGTGTCGGCGAAGTTCCGCAGGGACGGCGTCCGCGCGGAACTGTCGGCGGCCGGGATGGAGCTGGCGCACTGGTGGACGGACGGTCAGGGCCGTTTCGCGCTGTCGCTGAGCGTGGCGCGGTGAGCGCCTGTCCACAGGCTCTCCGGGACAGCTCGCGCGTTGCCCCGCCTTGGGGCACGGTGGAGTGACGTGTGTGAGAGGAGCACCCGCATGTCGAATCACACCTACCGGGTCACGGACATCGTCGGCACCTCACCCGAGGGCGTGGACCAGGCCATCCGCAACGGTATCGAGCGCGCCTCGCAGACCCTGCGCAACCTGGACTGGTTCGAGGTGAGTGAAGTGCGCGGCCAGCTCGAGGAGGGGCAGATCGCGCACTGGCAGGTGACCATGAAGGTCGGCTTCCGCCTGGAGTAGGCCGGGCAGCACGCCCGCCGGGCCCTCAGGTCCGCCCCTCCCGCTCCTGCGCCACCTTCAGCGCGGCGGAAGGGGCGGTCCAGCGCGCCCGTACGACGGTGAAACCGGCCCGTTCGGCGTCCTCGCAGACGAGTTCGTCGTCGTCCACCAGCACCCGGATCTCGCGGGTGCCGGCGAGGCGGCGCAGGATCTCCAGCTTGGTGCGCCGGGCGGGCCTGCGGTCGTCGTTGCGCCGCATGTACAAGCGCCCTTCGGGCAGCCCGTGTGCCGCGAGCCAGTCGAGCGTGTCACGCCGGCAGCGCTCGGGCCGTCCGGTCAGATAGCGGACCTCGCACTCCTTCGCACTCTCCAGCACCAGCGCGACGCCCTGCGCGAGGGGCGGATCCTGCGGGGCGGCCGCGAAGAAGGCGTCCCAGTCGCGCGGTGTGCGCTCCAGGAAGTGCTGCCGGTGTCCGGTGTCGGCGAGGGTGTTGTCCAGGTCGAACACGGCGAGCGGGAGTCTGTCGCTGTCGGTCACGCCCCTCACCCTAGGGCCTGTCTGACCATTCCCGCCCGCCCCGTGAAGCCTGCCCCGTGGCGCCTGCCCCGCGACGCCTGTCGCCGCGTCACCTGGCCCCCGTACCCCGGCAACCTCCGCGCGCCGGGCGGCCACTGCTCTGCGACACGGCACGCAGGCGGAGGCGGGAGGCCCCGATGGGCAGCACAGCGAGCGGCATGCGCGGTACGGCG
Organism: Streptomyces sp. T12; assembly: GCF_028736035.1. Classification (NCBI taxonomy): domain Bacteria; kingdom Bacillati; phylum Actinomycetota; class Actinomycetes; order Kitasatosporales; family Streptomycetaceae; genus Streptomyces; species Streptomyces sp. T12. The sequence goes on along the minus strand of NZ_CP117866.1, from coordinate 9,783,564 downwards.
ATCTGGACGGCGGCGGCGGTGGGCGCGGCCCTGCTGACGGTACTGGGCCCGGCGAGCGAGGCGTCCGGCGCGGCGACGCTCGTCGTCGCCTCCGACGGGAACGACGCGGCGCCGGGCACCCTGGCCCAGCCGCTGCGGACCATCCAGCGGGCCGTGGACCTGGCGAAGCCCGGCGACGTCATCACCGTACGCGGCGGCACCTACGCCCTCACCGACAACATCACCATCTCCACCTCGGGCACCGCCTCCCAGCCGATCAGCCTCGGCCCCTACCAGGGCGAGCGCGTGGTCGTCGACGGCGAGCAACTGCCCGCCAGTCACACGCCGGTGGGCGGCAGCATCCCCCGGGCCGAACGCGGGGCGATCCACATGGAGGCCTCCCACTGGCGGATCTCCGGCCTGGAGCTGGTCAACGGCCCGTACGGCATCTATTGCGACGGCTGCAACAACAACGTCTTCTCCCGGCTGTCGACGCACGACAACTACGAGTCCGGCTTCCAGCTCCAAGGATCCTCCAGCAACAATCAGATCCTGAATCTGGACAGTTACGGCAATCGCGACCCGCGCAAGAACGGTGAGAGCGCCGACGGTCTGGCCATCAAGGAGGGCAGCGGAACCGGGAACGTGGTGCGCGGGGCCCGGTTGTGGAACAACGTCGACGACGGGTTCGACGCCTGGAAGTTCGCCTCGCCGATTCAGATCGAGAACACGATCGCGTACGGCAACGGCTACAACCGCTGGAACTTCCCGGACTTCTCGGGCGACGGCAACGGCTTCAAGATGGGCGGCGGCAGCCCGGCGCCGGCGGTGGCCCACATCCTGCGTAACACGATCTCGTATCGGAACGCGGCGCACGGTGTCACGGACAACGGCAATCCCGGCGCCATGACGCTGACCCGTAACACGACCTGGGCCAACGCCGGCACCGGCTTCGACGCCGACATCCCGGGCGGCGCCGCCACTCTGACCGCCAACCTGTCCGTCGACGACGCACGCGCGGCGGCCGTCGGCTCGGGGACGGTCGCCAGCGGCAACTCCTGGAACCTGGGCGAAACTTGGAACGCCTCCTCGGTGCTCAGCACCGACCCGGCCCCGATCACCGGCCCGCGCTCCGCCGACGGATCGCTGCCGTCGGCCCCGAACTTCCTCGTGCCGCGGAGCGGCGCGGCTGTCGGCGCCCGGTTCTGAGCCGCGCTCGGCCGGACTGTCCCGCACGGGTCGCGTTTGAGACAGTCCGGCCGAAAGAAATGGTCCGGACTATTTCCCGGAGGGCCCTTTTCGCAGGCCACACAAGGCCGCGAAATGATCACGAGGGGCATGAATGCGCCACCGGAGTACGGCAATTCAGCTCGGCGGTTGATTCTTCAAAGAGCCCGCTGCCATACTCCGGCTTCCGGACCCGCCGCCGCTCGCCCACTCCCCATCACAAAACCGCGCCCCCGTATGTCCGGCATGCCGCAGCAAAGAAGGTGCGCCTGTGCCCGAATTTTCACCCTGGCACGACAATTCTTTCACATCCAGTTCCCCGCAAAATGAACCCGCGCCGTCCCGGCGCATATCCGAAGACCCCGAATTTCACTCACTGCGCCGCGCACAGCGCAGGTTCGGTGTCCGCGCGACGATCCTGTCGGTCGGCGGATTCCTGCTGTACGTACTGCTCTCGCATTCCGTCCCGGGCCTGATGAACCAGCGTCTGCTCGGCCACCTCACGCTCGGTCTCGCCCTGGGTCTCGGGCAGTTCGTCGTGATGGGCGTGACGGCCTGGTGCTACGTCCGGCACATGCGCACCCGGGTCGACCCGCTCGCCCGCGGCCTGGGCTCGCGGCTGGACCAGCACGAGGCCAACTCGCTCCGCTCCGCCGCGCACCGCGGCGAGGCCGCACAGACCGTCCAGCCCGGCCCCAGGGGGTACCGCACGTGGTGACCATGTCCGCAGGCATCGTCGACCGGTTCAGCCTGAACCTGACGTTCGTGCTGTTCCTGTCGGTGGTCGTGGTCACGCTGTTCATGGCGCTGCTGACGGCCCCTCAGCGTGACGAGCTCGGCGAGTTCTACCTCGGCAACCGCACCATGTCCCCGCTGCGCAACGGCCTCGCGATGTGCGGCGACTATCTGTCGGCCGCGACCCTGCTGGGCAGTACCGGCCTGGTCGCCCTCAACGGGTACGACGGACTGCTCTACCTCGGCGGCACCGTCGTCGCCTGGATGATGGTGCTGCTGCTGATCGCCGAACCCCTGCGCCGGACGGGCAAGTTCACCCTGGGTGACACCCTGGCCCTGCGCCTGACCCGGCTCCAGCGCCCGGCGCGGCTCGCCCTCGCCGTGTGCACCCTCGCCATCACGACCCTGTATCTGGTGGCCCAACTGGTCGGCAGCATGGCCCTGTTGACCCAGTTCACCGGCGAACCCAGCGCCGCTACGCGCACCTTGTGCGTGGTCGTGATCGGCACCATCGTCATCGTGTACGCCGCCATCGGCGGCGCGCCCGGCGCCACGGTCATCCAGATCATCAAGGCCCTGATGCTGGTGGCGGGCGTGACGGTCACCGCGGTCATGGTGCTGCACCACTACGACTGGAACCCGGGCGCCCTGTTGTCCGCGGCCGCGAACCACAGCGGCACCGGCACGCAGTTCCTCGAACCCGGACTGCGCTACGGCGTCAGCACCACCAGCAAGCTCGACTTCTTCAGCCTGGAACTGGCCATCGTCCTCGGCCTCGCCGCACTCCCCCACGTCCTGATGCGCATGCTCGCCCCGCGCAAGATCGACGTACTGCGCTCCTCCCTGGTCTGGGCGGTCGGCCTGGTCGGCCTGGTCTGCCTGGCGGCCGGCATCCTCGGCCTCGGCGCCACCGCCATCGTCGGGCGGGAGACCATCGCGGAGACGGACCACAAGGGTGACTCCGCGGTCCTGCTCCTGGCCAACGCCCTCGGCGGCGGCATCCTCACGGCCCTGCTGTCCTGCCTCGCCTTCGTCACGCTGCTCGCCGTCGCGGCCGGCCTCACCCTCGCCGCCGCCTCGTCCCTCGCGCACGACCTGTACGGCGAGGTGATCCGCAAGGGCCGCGCGAGCGAGACCGAGGAGTTGATGGTGGCCCGGCTGTCCGCGGCCGTCATCGGCGTCCTCGCCATGCTGCTCGCCCTCGTCTCCTGGGGCGCCAACACCGCCACGCTCGCCTTCCTCGCCTTCGCCATCGCGGCGTCCGCGATCCTGCCGACGATCGTGTACACCCTCTTCTGGCGCCGCTTCACGGGCGAGGGGGCACTGCTCAGCCTCTGGGGCGGCCTGGTCTGCTCGGTCCTGCTGGTCCTGTTCTCCCCCGTCGTCTCCTCCACCCCGGGCTCGTTCTACCCGGAGTCCGACTTCGCCTGGTTCCCGCTGCAGAACCCCGGCATCGTCTCCATCCCGGCGGGCTTCTTCCTCGGCTGGCTCGGCACCGTGCTGGGCAACCGCCAGGAGCCGCAGGAGGCAGCCGCGTACGAGGAGTTCGAGGTGCGGATGCTGGTGGGCGCCAAGGAGTAAGAGATGCTTCTGTCATGCCCACTCATACGTTCCTGATCGGCGCCGCCCGCGAGCGCCCCTGCACGCTCGTCGTCTGCCGGGGCTGCTGCTGCGGCGATCCGCGCAAGCACCCCGGCACCGATCACGCCGGGCAGCTGGAGCGGCTGCGGGCCGCCGGGGCCGAGCACGGGTTCCAGGTCCGTACGACCGACTGCCTGGGCCCCTGCGACCAGGCCAACGTGATCGTCGTCCAGCCGTCGGCCGCGGGGCGCCGGGCCGGCGGGCGGGCCACGTGGGTGGGCTTCGCGATGGACGACGAGGGCGCGGAGGAGATCGTGCGGTGGGCGGCCGCGGGCGGACCGGGCCTGGCCGATCCGCCCGTCACGCTGGAGCTGCAGTTCATCCGGCCGCCACGGGACGCACGGGTGCGGTCCCGCCGCTGACCCACCGCCGCACTCCGCGCAATTGTTAATGGGATCCATTTTCATGTAGCGTCCTCGGTGTTCACCCACCGAGGAGGTCCGTCATGGCTGTCCCCAAGCGGAAGATGTCCCGCAGCAACACCCGCCACCGCCGCGCGCAGTGGAAGGCGAGCACGCCGCAGCTCGTGCCCGTCACCATCGACGGCGTCAGCCACCTCGTGCCGCAGCACCTGGTCAAGGCGTACGAGCGCGGGCTGCTGCGCCCGGAGGGCTGACCGGGGATGCCGTACGAGAGCCGTCTGCCCGTCACCGTCCTGTCCGGCTTCCTCGGGGCGGGCAAGACGACCCTGCTCAACCATGTCCTGGCGAACCGCGAGGGACTGCGCGTGGCGGTCATCGTCAACGACATGAGCGAGATCAACATCGATGCCGCGCTGGTGCGGGGCGGCGAGGCCGCGCTGTCGCGGACCGAGGAACGCCTGGTCGAGATGACCAACGGCTGCATCTGCTGCACCCTGCGCGACGATCTCCTCCAGGAAGTCGACCGCCTCGCCCGCGAGGGCCGCTTCGACCATCTCCTCATCGAGTCGTCCGGCATCTCCGAACCCATGCCGGTCGCGGCCACCTTCGCCTTCGCCCGCGACGACGGCGCCACCCTCGGCGATCTCGCCCTGCTGGACACCATGGTCACGGTCGTGGACGCCGCCAACTTCCTGTCCGAGCTGGACAGTGGCGACGAACTCGCCGAGCGCGGCCTCGACCAGTACGAAGAAGACGAGCGCACCGTCAGCGATCTCCTCGTCGACCAGGTCGAGTTCGCGGACGTCATCGTGCTGAACAAGCTCGACCTGGTCGATGACGCGACGGCGGACCGGCTGCGGGCCGCACTCACCCGGTTCAACCCCGCCGCGCGGATCGTCGACGCCGTGCGGGGACGAGTACCTCTCGACGAGGTGCTCGGCACGCGGCTGTTCGACCTGGAGCGCGCCCAGCAGGCTCCCGGCTGGGTACGGGAGCTCAACGGCGACCACGTCCCCGAGACCGAGGAGTACGGGATCTCGTCCACGGTGTTCCGCTCCGAACTCCCCTTCCACCCGGGGCGGTTGTGGTCCTTCGTCACCGAGGAGCTCGACAGCGGCGCGTACGGGAAGGTGCTGCGCTCCAAGGGGTTCTTCACCCTCGCCAGCCGCCCTCAGGTGACGGGGCTGTGGTCACAGGCCGGTTCCGTCGCCCGCTTCGAGCCCAGCGCCGCGCGGGACACCGACGCCCCGTACGCGCAGGAGCTGGTCTTCATCGGCACGCATCTGCGTGCGGAGGCGCTCCGGGCCGCCCTGGCCGAGTGCCTCATGGCGGAGGCGGACGGCGAGGGCCTTGCGGCCGCCGATCCGTTCCCGGCCTGGGACACGTACGGCATCGACGACGCCTGCGAGCACGAGCATGCGGCGCCGCTGGAGGTGTCCGTTCACTGAGTCCCGCGGCCGCCTGCCTGCCTATTCTGGTGAGAGGCCGGTCCTGCTCGCAGAGCGCGAGAAGGGAGCCGCGAGTGACCGAGCGGACGATCGACAGGGCGGCCGCGGACACCTTGCGGCGGGCCAGGGACGCCGCTGCCCATGAGGTGTGGGGCGAGGCGTACCGGCTGCTGGGCCGCCTGGACGCCACCCGCCTCACCCCCGACGACTGCGCCGCGTTCGCCGACGCCGCCTGGTGGACGAGCAGGATCGACGAGTCGATCGTCCAGCGGATGCGGGCCTACTCCGGATATGTCGCGGCGGGCGCGGCCCGGCAGGCGGGGCTCATGGCCTGGCTCCTCTTCTACGAGCACCAGCTCGCGGGGCGCACGGCCGTGGCCGCCGGCTGGCTGCGCCGGGCCCGGCGGCATCTGCGGGGTGAGCCGGAGTGTGTCGAGCAGTGCTACCTCGCCTGGATCGACGCGGAGCACGCTCAGGAGCGCGGTGCGTTCGACGAGGCGATGGCCGCGGCCCGGGGCATGTCCGGGATCGCCCGGCGCTGCGGCAGCCCGGATCTGCTGGCCATGAGCGTCCAGGCGCAGGCGGGCGTCCTGGTGGCCCAGGGGCGCGTCGGGGACGGACTCGATCTCCTGGACGACGCCATGTGCGCGGCCATGGCAGGTGAGCTCAGCTCCTTCTTCACCGGGTGGGTCTACTGCCTGGGCCTCCAGCAGGCCATGGCCTGCGTCGATCTCGAACGCGCCGCCGAGTGGACCGACGCGGCCATGCGGTGGTGCGCGGCGATGCCGGCCGAGAACAACTACCGCGGGTTGTGCCGGGTGCACCGCGTGGAGGTCCTCGAACTGCGCGGAAGCTGGCCCGAGGCGCTCACCGAGGCCGTGCGGACCTGCGAGGAACTGCTGCCGTACGAACGTCGGATGGCCGCCGAGGCGGTCTACCTGGTCGGCCAGATCCAGCGGCGGCGCGGAGAGCTGGCGGCGGCCGAGGAGTCGTACGACCGTACCCATGAGCTCGGTCGCGACCCGCAGCCCGGACTCGCCCTGCTGCGGCTGGCCCAGGGGAAGGCCGACGCCTCTGCGACGGCCCTGGGGCTCGCCCTCGCCAGCGGAGCCGAGGCCGGCGGTCTCGAGCGGTGCAGGCTGCTCGCGGCCCAGGTGGAGGTGTGCCTCGCGCTCCGCCGGACGGACCAGGCGCGCACGGCTGCCGAGGGGCTCCGGTCGCTGGCCCGGGACTGGCAGCGGCGGTGCGGCTCGGACAGGACCCTGCTGCACGCGAGCGCCGCGGCGGCCTGCGGCGCGGTGGCCTTCGCCGCCCGTGACCTCGATCGCGCACTGTCCCTGCTGCGCCGGGCGCTGACGCTGTGGCTGGAGCTTCGGGTCCCGTACGAGGCCGCCCAGGTGCGGATGACGCTGGCCGCCGCCGACCGGGCCGCCGGGGACGACGAGGGTGCCCGGCTGGAGCTGCGGGCCGCTGAGCAGGCCTTCCGGCAGCTCGGCGCCGTACCGGACGCGCGCCGGGCGGCGGCCCTGCTCGCCGATGTGCGCCGACGCCGGCCCGGCGGGCTCACCGAGCGTGAGATCCAGGTGCTGCGGCTGGTCGCCGCGGGGCGCACGAACCGGGCCATCGCCGGGGAGCTGGTGATCAGCGAGCACACCGTCGCCCGGCACCTCAACAACATCTTCGCCAAGCTCGACGTGTCCTCGCGGGCGGCGGCGACGGCGTACGCGTACCGGCACGGCCTCACCTGACGCCGCGCATGGGCCGTTCTGCCCATGCCGGGTCACCGAGGATGGGCGATTCCGGCGATGCACCCGCCACCGCTCCGGCGTAGACCAGGCAGTGATCCTTCCCGACAAGGCAGCCCCTTCCCCGCTCAGGAGCGGAAAGCAGGTGCCGATCATGACCACCTACACACCGACCCTCGACGACCGGCTGCTGGACCGGCTGCGCGGAGCCGTGCGCGGCGACATCGTCGAGCCCGGCGACCCGGCCTACGACGAGGCCCGCAAGGTCTACAACGCCATGCACGACAGGCGGCCGGCGATCATCGTCAGGGCCGTCGACGCGGGCGACGTCATCGCCACGGTGGACTTCGCCCGCGACCAGGGCCTGCCGCTCGCCGTGCGCGGCGGCAGCCACAGCGTCCCCGGCTACGGCACCTGCGACGGCGGTGCCGTCCTCGACCTCGGCCTGATGCGCGGCATCCGCGTCGATCCCGAGACGCGGACGGCCTGGGTCGAGGGCGGCTGCACCTGGGCGGACGTCAACCACGCCACGCACGCCTTCGGTCTTGCCACCACCGGCGGGGTCGTCTCCACCACCGGCGTGGGCGGCCTGACGACCGGGGGCGGCATGGGCTACCTGTCCCGCCGCTGCGGTCTGGCCTGCGACAACCTGGTCTCAGTGGACCTCGTGACGGCCGACGGCACCTTCCTGACCTGCACGGACGAGCAGCACAGCGACCTGATGTGGGCCGTGCGCGGGGGCGGCGGGAACTTCGGGGTCGTCACCTCCTTCGCATACCGGCTGCACCCCATCGCCGACATCCTCGGCGGGCCGGTCTTCTTCCCGCTCGACGGCGACGTGATCCGCCGCTACCGGGAGCTGGTCGCCGAGGGGGACGAGAGCCTCGGCGCGCTGCTGGTCGTCGGGCTCGGTCCGCCCGTGCCGTTCCTGCCCGAGCGCTGGCACGGACGGCCCCTGTGCGGCGTGATCGCCTGCTGGACCGGCTCGGAGGACGAGGACGACCGGATCCGGGACCGCCTCGCCGCGCTCGGGCCGGTGCTGGGCCAGTACCTCGAGCGCATCCCCTACCCGGTGATCAACACGCTCTTCGACGACCTGGTCCCCGCGGGGCTCTACCACTACTGGAAGGGCATCTTCACCCAGGACCTGCCGGACGGCGCCATCGACGCCTGCGTCGAGCACGGCGCCACCACCCCGTCCATCCAGAGCGTCACCGTCGCCTACCCCCTCGACGGCGCCTGCCACCGCGTAGGACCGGAGGAGTCCGCCTTCTCCTACCGGGACGCCGGCTACTCGTTCGCCCTCAGCGGCACCCTCACGACCCGTGCGGACTGCGAGGCCCAGAAGGACTGGGTGCGCGGCTTCCACCAGGCGCTCGAACCGCACTCCATGGAGGGCGGCTACGTCAACTTCATCGACGGCGACGACCAGAACCTCGTCCGGACCAACTACCGCGCGAACTACACCCGTCTCAGGGATCTGAAACAGCGCTACGACCCGGGGAACCTGTTCCACCTCAACCACAACATCGCGCCGTGAGGAATCCTGCGGGCTCCCCGGTGTTGAACCCGGTATGAGCTCCGTGATCGCCGCGACCCGCTTCTCCGTTCTCGATCGGTCCCGCACCCGCGAGGGCCACCCGAACGCAGAAGCGCTGCGCGACACCGTACGGCTGGCGCGGGAGATCGAGGCGCTCGGCTACCACCGCGTCTGGGTCTCGGAGCACCACGGCGTACCCGGCGTCGCCGGCTCGGCGCCGACCGTGCTGGCCGCCGCCGTCGCCTCCGCGACCCGTACGATCCGGGTCGGGACCGGCGGGGTGATGCTGCCCAACCACCAACCGCTGGTCGTGGCCGAGCAGTTCGGAGTGCTGGAGTCCCTCTTTCCGGGCCGTATCGACATGGGGCTGGGGCGCTCGGTCGGCTTCACCGACGGGGTGCGCAAGGCGCTCGGGCGGGACAAGGGGGACGCGGAGGACTTCGCGGGGCAGATCCAGGAGCTGCTCGGCTGGTTCCGCGGCACCTCGGCCACGGGGGTGCACGCACGGCCCGCCGAGGGCCTGACCGTGCCGCCGTTCGTGCTGGCCATGGGCGAGGGTGCGGACATCGCCGCCCGCGCGGGCCTGCCGATGGTCATCGGTGACTTCCGGAACCGGGCGAAGATGCAGCACGGCATCGACCACTACCGCGACCACTTCCGCCCCTCCTCCTGGGCGAGCGAGCCGTACGTCGTGATCTCCGGCACGGTCGCGGTGGCGGCCACCCCGCAGGACGCCCGGCGACTCCTGGTCCCGGAGGCCTGGTCCATGGCCCACTCGCGCACGCACGGCACCTTCCCGCCGCTCCCGCCCGCCGAGCGCGTCGAGGAGCTCACGATGACCGGCAAGGAGCGCGGCTTCTACGAGGGCGGCCTCGCCGGGCACATCGCGGGCACGGAAGAGCAGGTCGCGGACGAGCTGGAGACGCTGCTGAAGGAGACGGGCGCGCAGGAGGTGCTGGTCACGACCAGTACGTACGACCGTGAGGCCCTGCTGGACTCCTACCGGAGGCTCGCCCGGATCACCTACGCGTGATCCGGGCGGGCGGGGCGGCCGGCTGGTGGGTCAGTCCGTGTCGCGCGGGTCGAAGGACTTGGTGTCGATCGTCAGCGGCTTCGGGAACGCGCCGGCCACCGACTCCCAGCCCGTGAACTTGAAGTCGGTTCCCTCCCGGTCCCCGTCCGCGGGCGTGGCCTCGCCGTCGTGGGTGACGAGCAGGCCCTTGGGGAAGGACCGGCCCAGCGGGACGTTGACCACGGTGGAACCGTCGGAGTGCTGCACGCCGTCGGTGGCGGCGCTGTCGGTGACGGTGAAGGAGCCGAGGTAGGCGCCCTGGCCCTGGCGCTCGTACACGGCGAAGGTGTTGTCGCCCTGGCTGGAGGCGAGCAGGTATCCGGTGCCGTCGGCGGCGTGGTAGATCGCGGCGCCCTCGGCGTCGGCGCTCAGGTGCTCGCCGCCGAAGCCGGGGTCGTCGGCGGTGTCGAGGACGCACTCCTCTTCCTCGGCGTCATACCTCCACGGGGTGCCGTATTCACGCACCCGGTCGATCAGCTTCGGCCGGTCGAACTCCTCGTCGTCGAGGTCGACCCGCCACAGACCGACGTCCTCCTGCGCCGCGTACAGGACGTGCCGCTCCTGGTCGACGACCATGCCCTCGACCTGCGGCCGGTCGCCCGGGTCGGCACACGGCGTCCAGCTGCTGCCGTTCGGCAGCGTGAAGGAGGCGGGCAGATCGAGGGTGTCCTTCGTCTTGTAGCCGACGCGCCCGTCGTGGTCCTCCAGCCGGAGCAGCCGCACCCGGGTCTCCGAGCGGCGCGACACCACCGCGTACGCGTGGTCGTCGTCGCTGAAGGCGGCCAGCCCGTAGGCGGTGCGCTGGTCGTCCACCTCGGCCTCGCTCGCGGAGAAGACCGGTGCGGCGTCGGCCGCCGTCACATCCTTCAACGGGGGTCTGCCCGCCGCCACGGCCGCCGGGTCGATCGCGTAGGCCCGGACCCGGTCCCGGCCGCGGTCGCTGACCAGGGCCAAGTCGGTCTTCCTGCCGCCCAGTTCGAAGCCGTAGACGACGTCGACGTTGTTGAAGCGGCCGGGTGCGGCGTCCTCGTTCGGGGCCTCGGGCGCCGCGATGTGCTGGAGCCGCCTGCCGTCGAGGCCGTACACATCGAGGCCGGCCTTCTTGAGGGTGCCGATCACGAGGCTGCGGCCCGGGTGGTCGGGGTCGACCCACACGGCCGGGTCGTCGGCATCGGCGTTGCCGCCCGCCTCGTCGTCGTACACGGCGGGCGTCTCCACGCGCGCGGAGACTGCGACCGGCTGCGGCGCGCCCGCGCCGGAGACCATCAGCAGCGCGGCGGTGAGAGTGCTCAGAGCTGAAGCGCTCACGATACTCCTCGGTAGGAAAGCGAGACTGGCGAGACGTTATGGGCGGCCGGTGTGAGTGAGCCGACGGCCTCGTGAACATCAGGTGGCCCGAACGCGCGAGCGTCTGGTTCGCATAGAATCGCGGGGTTTGCCCGCGCCCCCGACTCGCACATCCCGGAGCTCGTACCCATGCACTCCCCGCACGACCCGTACGTCCGTGTCCGCGGCGCCCGTGAGCACAACCTCAAGGGTGTGGACGTCGACATCCCGCGGGACGTGCTGACCGTGTTCACGGGCGTGTCCGGCTCCGGGAAGTCCTCGCTCGCCTTCGGCACGGTCTACGCGGAGGCCCAGCGCCGCTACTTCGAGTCGGTCGCGCCGTACGCACGCAGGCTGATCCACCAGGTCGGCGCGCCGAAGGTCGGCGAGATCACCGGCCTTCCGCCCGCCGTGTCCCTGCAGCAGCGGCGCTCGGCGCCGACGTCCCGCTCGTCGGTCGGCACGGTCACCAACCTCTCCAACTCCCTGCGGATGCTGTTCTCCCGAGCCGGCGACTACCCGCCCGGCGCGGAGCGGCTCGACTCGGACGCCTTCTCGCCCAACACGGCGGCCGGGGCGTGCCCGCAGTGCCACGGGCTCGGCCAAGTGCACCGTACGACCGAGGAGTTGCTGGTCCCCGACCCGTCGCTGTCGATCCGGGAGGGCGCGATCGCCGCGTGGCCGGGTGCCTGGCAGGGCAAGAACCTGCGCGACATCCTCGACACGCTCGGCCACGACGTCGACCGGCCCTGGCGCGAGCTGCCCGCCGAGCAGCGTGAGTGGATCCTGTTCACCGACGAGCAGCCGGTCGTCACCGTCCACCCGGTGCGCGACGCCGACCGCATCCAACGGCCGTACCAGGGCACGTACATGAGCGCCCGGCGGTACGTCATGAAGACCTTCTCCGACTCCAAGAGCCCCACCCTCAGGGCGAAGGCGGAGCGGTTCCTTGCCTCCGCGCCCTGCCCGGCGTGCGGCGGCAGCAGGCTGCGGCCCGAGGCGCTGGCGGTCACCTTCGCCGGCCGGACGATCGCCGAGCTGGCCGCGCTGCCGCTCACGGAGCTGGCGGACACCCTGGACGGCGGCGCTTCGGAGACGGCCCGTGTCCTCACCGAGGACCTCAAGTCCCGTATCGGGCCCGTCGTCGAGCTCGGCCTCGGCTACCTCAGCCTCGACCGCGCCACCCCCACGCTCTCGGCCGGCGAACTGCAGCGCCTGCGCCTCGCGACCCAGCTCCGGTCCGGGCTCTTCGGTGTCGTGTACGTCCTCGACGAGCCGTCCGCGGGACTGCACCCGGCGGACACGGAGGCGCTGCTGGCGGTGCTGGCGCGGCTGAAGGCGGCCGGGAACACGGTGTTCGTCGTCGAGCACCACCTCGACGTCGTACGCGGCGCCGACTGGCTGGTCGACGTGGGGCCGCGGGCCGGCGAGCACGGCGGGCAGGTGCTGCACAGCGGGCCGGTGGCCGAGCTGGCGGCGGTCACGGAGTCGGCGACGGCGCGCTTCCTGTTCGACGACTCGCCCGCTGCCGTACGCCAAGTGCGCGCTCCAAGCGGCCAGTTGAGGGTCGGCCCGGTCACCCGGCACAACCTGCGCGGGGTGACCGCCGAGTTCCCGCTCGGCGTGTTCACGGCCGTCACCGGTGTCTCGGGGTCGGGCAAGTCCACGCTCATCGGCGAGATCACCGAGGAACTCGCGGGCGTGGGGCGCCTGGTCTCGGTCGACCAGAAGCCGATCGGCCGCACCCCGCGCTCCAATCTCGCCACCTACACCGGCCTCTTCGACGTCGTGCGCAAGGTGTTCGCGGCCACCGACGAGGCACGCTCGCGTGGTTACGGCGTCGGGCGCTTCTCCTTCAACGTCGCGGGAGGACGCTGCGAGACCTGCCAGGGCGAGGGGTTCGTCAGCGTCGAGCTGCTGTTCCTGCCGAGCACGTACGCGCCGTGCCCGGACTGCGGCGGGGCGCGCTACAACACCGAGACGCTCCAAGTGGCGTACCGGGGGCGGAACATCGCGCAGGTGCTGGACCTCACCGTCGAGGCGGCCGCGGACTTCTTCGCGGACACACCGGCCGTGACCCGCAGCCTGGCCACCCTGCTCGACGTCGGTCTCGGCTACCTGCGGCTCGGCCAGCCCGCCACCGAGCTGTCCGGCGGTGAGGCCCAGCGCATCAAGCTGGCGAGCGAGCTCCAGCGCGGCCGTCGCGGCCACACGCTCTACCTTCTCGACGAGCCGACGACCGGACTCCACCCGGCCGACGTCGAGGTGCTCATGCGCCAGCTGCACGGGCTCGTCGACGCCGGGCACACCGTCGTCGTGGTCGAGCACGACATGTCCGTCGTCGCGGGCGCGGACTGGGTGATCGACCTGGGGCCGGGCGGCGGTGACGCGGGCGGACGGATCGTGGTGGCGGGTCCGCCCGCTCAGGTGGCACGGGCGACAGGCAGCGCGACGGCGCCGTATCTCGCCCGGGTCATGCCGTAACGGCCTCGCGCGACGGGGCCGGCGGCTGCTGTTCGGCGTCGGTGACGGGTGCCGTGCGGACCACACCGGGAGCCGGGAAGGGCGCGGTGCGGGGCGGGCCGGGGCTCTGGACCTGCCGCGCCCCGAGGAGCGTGGAGTCTTCGGCCGCCCGGGCCAGCGAGCGGCGGTCGGGGCGGCTGCCCGGCGCGACCGGCTCCAGTACCTCCGCCTCGGCGGCCAGCTCGCGTGCCCTCACCACCCGCCACACGGAGGTGAGCAGCGAGTCCTCGCCGACGAAGGCGGCCGCCGTGCTGGGCGCGCCCTGGGCCGTCAGGTAGCGCAGGCGGACCGGCTGGACGGGGACGCCCGCGTCGAGGGCTGCCTGGAAGGCGGCCCGGCGGAAGTGGCCCTGGGCACGGCCGCACCAGGTGCTGCCCTCGGGGAACAGGGCGACCGCTTCGCCGGCCCGCAGCGCCTCGGCGATCCGGCCCACCGTCTCGGGCAGGGCGCGGATACGGTCCCGGTCGATGAACAGGGCGCCGCTGCGAGCGGTCAGCCACCCCGCCACCGGCCACTGCCGGATCTCCGACTTGGCGAGCATCCGGGCCGGGCGCACGGCGGCGAGCAGCGGGATGTCCAGCCAGGAGACGTGGTTGGCGACGAGCAGCAGCCCGCCGTCGGGCGCGGCGCCGCCGTCGATCCGTACGCGGACACCCGAGGCCCGTACGACCCACAGACACCAGCGTCGGACGAGTCCCGCGGGTATCCGGCCGCCGAGCGGGGTGACCAGGAACCCGGCCACCAGCAGGGCCAGGACCGCCGCGATCCGCAGGACGGCCAGTGGTAGCGCCCTGGCCGGTCCCGTCACGTGCACGCACGCGTGCGGCGTGCAGGGGGCGCTGGGCCGCCAGAGGGTCGCCGCCTCGGCGGGGTGGGCGCTCGCGGCCGGTGTGGCGGTCGCCCCGGCCGTGAGAGTGGTCGCCGTGGGCAGACCCAGGGCGCCGAGGGAGTGGGTGCTCATGGCCGCCACGTCCGTCACGCCGGGACGAGGGAGAGGAAGTGCCGCAGATAGCGCGCGTTGACCCGGCGCATCGACAGCAGCACGTACATGTCGGCGACCCCGAACTCCGGGTCGTGCGCGGGCTCGCCGCAGACCCAGGCGCCGAGGCGGATGTAGCCGCGCAGGAGGGCCGGGAGTTCGGTGCGGGTGGCGGGCGCGGGGGCGGTCGGCTGCCAGGGGCGCAGCGGCCGTACGCGGTACTCCTCCGGAGCCAGGTGCTTGGCCTGCACCCGGTCCCAGGTCCCGGCGGCGAGCGTGCCGCCGTCGGCCAGCGGGATCGAGCAGCAGCCGGCCAGCCACTCGTGCCCGCGGTCGACCATGTAGCGGGCGATGCCGGCCCAGATGAGGCTGATGACGGCGCCGTCGCGGTGGTCGGGGTGGACGCAGGAGCGGCCGACCTCGACGAGGTTCGGGCGCAGGGCGTCGATGCGGGTGAGGTCGAACTCGCCCTCGGAGTACAGGCGGCCCGCCACCGCGGCGCGCTCCGGCGGCAGCAACCGGTAGGTGCCGACGACCTGTCCGGACACCTCCTCGCGGACCAGCAGGTGGTCGCAGTACGCGTCGAAGGCGTCGATGTCGTGGCCCGGCTGCGGGGTGGACAGCAGGGCTCCCATCTCGCCGGCGAAGACGTCGTGCCGCAGCCGCTGGGCGGCGCGCACGTCCTCCTCGTTGCGGGCGAGGCCGACGGTGTAGCGGGTGGGTGCCGTGGGCTGCGGGGGACGTTCGACGGTCAGTACGCCGGTCATGGCTTACTCCTGGTCACGGGCCGGGGACGGCGAGCGGAGAGTGGTGGGAGCGATGCGGTGTGCCGCCCCTGTTCTTCCGATGCCGGTTGGCGTATGCGTGACCTGTGCCAGGAGAGTGGATGTGCGAATGTTGAACGGCGTGGGCCGGTACCGGCCGTCCACCTTCCGGTGCCCGGCCGGTCAGCCGGGCGCTCCGGTGCCGTTCACTTGGCGGGCGCGAGAACGCGAGACGGGGCCGGAGAGCACCACTCCCGGCCCCGTCCGTCCGCACCTGTCGGCGAACGTCTGCTGTGCGGCCCGGCTTACCGCTTCACCTTCCGCGTGGCCCGCAGCCACTCCTTGTTCATGCCGGTGATGGACATGAGCGGGATGCCCTTGGGGCAGGCGGTGGCGCACTCACCGGTGAGCGTGCAGCCGCCGAAGCCCTCGTCGTCCATCTGCGCCACCATGTCGAGCACCCGCGTCTCCCGCTCGGGAGCCCCCTGCGGCAGCACGTTGAGATGGTTGATCTTGGCGGAGGTGAACAGCATCGCCGCCCCGTTCGGGCACGCGGCGACACACGCCCCGCACCCGATGCACTCGGCGTGCTCGAAGGCGAAGTCGGCGTCCGGCTTCGGCACCGGCGTGGCGTGCGCTTCGGGGGCCGCGCCGGTCGGCGCGGTGATGTACCCACCGGCCTGGATGATCCGGTCGAACGCGGACCGGTCGACGACCAGATCCTTGATCACCGGGAACGCCGACGCCCGCCACGGCTCGATGTCGATCGTGTCGCCGTCCTTGAACGACCGCATGTGCAGCTGACACGTGGTCGTCCGCTCGGGCCCGTGCGCATCGCCGTTGATCACGAGCGAGCACGCACCGCAGATGCCCTCACGGCAGTCGTGGTCGAAGGCGACCGGGTCCTCGCCCTTGAGGATGAGCTCCTCGTTGAGGGTGTCGAGCATCTCCAGGAAGGACATGTCGGAGGAGATCCCGTCCACCTCGTACGTGGACATGGCGCCTTCGGCGTCGGCGTTCTTCTGCCGCCAGACGCGCAGGGTGAGCTTCATGCGTAGCTCCGCTGGGTGGGGTGGACGTACTCGAAGACCAGGTCTTCCTTGTGCAGGGTCGGTGCCTCGCCGGTGCCGGTGAACTCCCAGGCGGCCGCGTAGGCGAACTCCTCGTCCCTGCGGGCCGCTTCGCCGTCCGGCGTCTGCGACTCCTCGCGGAAGTGGCCGCCGCAGGACTCGGCGCGGTGCAGCGCGTCGAGGCACATGAGCTCGGCGAGCTCCAGGTAGTCGACGACGCGGTTGGCCTTCTCCAGCGACTGGTTGAACTCCTCGCCGGTGCCCGGCACCTTGATGCGCCGCCAGAACTCCTCGCGGATCTGCGGAATGCGTTCCAGGGCCTTGCGCAGTCCGCTGTCGGTGCGGGCCATGCCGCAGAACTCCCACATCAGCTCGCCGACCTCACGGTGGAAGGAGTCGGGCGTGCGGTCGCCGTCGACGGACAGGAGCAGGTTGAGCCGATCCTCCGTCTCGGCCAACACCTCCTGGACTACGGGGTGTTCGTCGGTGACGGCCTCGTGGTGCGGGTTGCGGGCGAGGTAGTCGTTGATGGTGGCCGGCAGCACGAAGTAGCCGTCGGCCAGGCCCTGCATCAGCGCGGAGGCGCCGAGACGGTTGGCGCCGTGGTCGGAGAAGTTGGCCTCGCCGATCGCGAAGAGACCCGGGACGGTGGTCTGGAGGTCGTAGTCCACCCACAGTCCGCCCATCGTGTAGTGCACGGCCGGGTAGATCCGCATCGGCACCTCGTACGGATCCTCGTCGGTGATCCGCTGGTACATGTCGAAGAGGTTGCCGTACTTGGCCTCGACGGCCTTTCGGCCCATGCGCTTGATGGCGTCGGCGAAGTCGAGGTAGACGCCCTGCCCGCCGGGGCCGACGCCCCGCCCCTCGTCGCAGACGTTCTTCGCGGCGCGGGAGGCGATGTCGCGCGGGACCAGGTTGCCGAAGGACGGGTAGATGCGCTCCAGGTAGTAGTCGCGCTCGTCCTCGGGGATCTGGTTCGCGGGACGGTCGTCGCCCTGGGCCTTCGGCACCCAGATCCGGCCGTCGTTGCGCAGCGACTCGCTCATCAGCGTCAGCTTGGACTGGTGGTCGCCGGTGCGCGGGATGCAGGTGGGGTGGATCTGTGTGAAGCAGGGGTTGGCGAAGTAGGCGCCGCGCCGGTGGGCCCGCCAGACGGCGGTGGCGTTGGAGTTCATGGCGTTCGTCGACAGGTAGAAGACGTTGCCGTAGCCGCCGCTGGCCAGGACGACCGCGTCGGCGAAGTACGTGTCGATCTTGCCGGTGATGAGATCGCGGGCCACGATGCCGCGCGCCCGCCCGTCGACGACGATCAGGTCGAGCATCTCGGTACGCGGGTGCATCTCGACGTTCCCCGCGGCGATCTGCCTGCTGAGGGCCTGGTAGGCGCCGAGCAGGAGCTGCTGGCCCGTCTGGCCACGAGCGTAGAAGGTCCGGGACACCTGGACGCCGCCGAAGGAGCGCGTGTCGAGCAGACCGCCGTACTCCCGGGCGAACGGCACGCCCTGCGCCACACACTGGTCGATGATCTCCACCGAGATCTGCGCGAGCCGGTGCACGTTCGACTCCCGGGCCCGGAAGTCGCCGCCCTTGACGGTGTCGTAGAACAGCCGGTGGATGGAGTCGCCGTCGTTGCGGTAGTTCTTCGCCGCGTTGATGCCGCCCTGCGCGGCGATCGAGTGGGCGCGGCGCGGGGAGTCCTGGTAGCAGAACTGGACGACGTGGTAGCCCTGTTCGGCGAGCGTGGCGCCCGCGGAGCCGCCGGCCAGCCCCGTCCCCACCACGATCACCGTGTGCTTGCGGCGGTTGGCGGGGTTGACCAGCTTGGCCTCGAAACGGCGCTTGTCCCAGCGCTCGCCCACAGGGCCGGAGGGGGCCTTGGTGTCGACGACCGGTTCGCCGGTCGCGTAGTTCACGTATTCAGCGGTCATGTCAGCTCACCACTCCGGTCATGACGCCCACGGGTACGGCGATGAACCCGGCCGTGAGCAGCAGCGCGAGGACGTTGGCAACGGTCTTCAGGGCGCGGTCGCGGGTGCGGCTGCCGGCGCCGAGGGTCTGGGCGGCGCTCCAGAAGCCGTGCCGGATGTGCAGACCTAGGGCGAGCATCGCGACGATGTAGATGACGTTGCCGTACCAGGTGGAGAAGGTGTCCACGACGTTCTGGTACGGGTGGCCCTCCTGGAAACCGCCGGAGTGCACGGTGCCGGTCGTCAGGTCCAGGACGTGCCAGACGATGAACAGGCCGAGGATGATGCCGCCCCAGCGCATGGTGCGGGTGGCGTAGGAGGCCCGCGGCTTGTTGTGCACGTACTTGCTGGGGCGCGCCTTGATGTCGCGGCGGCTGAGCTGGTACGCCGAGACCGCGTGGGCGACGACGGCGACGACCAGCACGACGCGGATCAGCCAGAGCGTCCACTCGTAGTGCATGAACGGCTCGCCGACCGTGCGCAGCCAGTGGCCGTACTCGTTGAACTCGCCCGCGCCGAAGTAGATCTTCAGGTTGCCGATCATGTGGGCGACCAGGTAGAGCAGCATGATCAGCCCGCTGACCGCCATCACGGTCTTCTTGCCGACGGTGGAGTCCCACACCGTGCGTGCCATGGACGGCCGTCGATCCGTCCGCGTTGCCAGAGCCATGGACAGGACGCTAGGGCCGAACGCCCCTATCGGTCCAAGACATGGTCCGGCTCGTTTCGATAGGCACTGGCTATGCTGGCTGGATGCAGTTCCAGCAGCTCCAGTACTTCGTGGCGGTCGCGGAGACCCGGCACTTCACCCGGGCCGCCGACCTGGTGCATGTCGCGCAGCCCTCGCTGTCGCAGCAGATCAAGGCGCTGGAGCGGGAGTTGGGCGCCGACCTGTTCCTGCGGGCGCGCGGCAACATCACGCTGACGGACGCCGGAGAGGCCCTGCTCCCGCTGGCCCGGCGCATCCTGGCCGACGCGGACACCGCGCGGCACGAGGTGCAGGAACTGGTGCAGCTGCGCCAGGGCCGGGTCCGCCTCGGCGCGACCCCGAGCCTGTGCACGGGCCTGCTCCCGGACGTGCTGCGCGCCTTCCACGACCGCTATCCCGGCATCCAGCTGCTGATCGAGGAGGGCGGCTCGCACGACCTCGTACGGGAGCTGGCGCGCGGCGCCCTCGACCTCGCCCTGGTCGTCCTGCCCCTGCCGACGCCGTCCCCGGCGCTGACCACGGTGGAGCTGCTGCGCGAGGACCTCGTGGTCGTCTCCTCACCCGAGGCGTCCCGCCCGGGCGGCGGCCGGCGCACCGTGCGCGTCGCCGACCTGGAGGGCGAACGCCTGGTGATGTTCCGGCACGGCTACGACCTGCGCGAGCTGACGGTGGCCGCCTGCCGCGCCGAGGGCTTCGAGCCGGACTTCGCGGTGGAGGGCGGGGAGATGGACGCGGTGCTGGGGTTCGTCCGGGCAGGGCTCGGCGTGGCCGTCGTACCGCGCATGGTGGCGGCACGCTCGGGCCGAGGGCTCCGGGTCACCCCGCTCGCCCGGCCGGGGCTGCACCGGACGATCGCGCTGGCCCACCGCAGCGATGTGGCTCCGCCGCGGGCGGCACGGGAACTGCAGCGTATGTTGCTGGAACGCTGAGCCGGAGGAACCCTTGAACCCCGCTGCACCCCAGGACACGTGTTTCCGGCCGGGCGACGTGCTGCGCGTCAGCTGCCCGGACGCCCCGGCCAGGGTGGCCGCGATCAGCCGCGAGCACATCTCCCTCCAGTGGCCCTGGTGGCAGGTGGACCCGGCCTGCGACTGGATCCACTGGAACGGCCAGGTGGCCCTGCCGCGACCGTCGTCCACGTCGCCCGGCTCGACCGCTTCGACCCGCCGCTGGAGACCCGGGCGGCTGCCCCGGCCGCATCTGTCGCTGACGCTGTTGCGCGCCGGTGAGGCCCATCACCCCGAGCTGGAGGAGCAGGGGGAGGAGTTCGTTCCCGAGGACGACATCCCCTTCGTCCTCGAACTCCTGTGGCGTCCTTGCGCGTTCCTCGAGACCGGCGACGAGGTCGCGGACGCGGCCGGGCGTGCTTGGCGTTTCGACGGGCCGTGGACCTGGGAGCCCTTCGACGGGACCGGGCCGCACACCCCGGTGTGGCCGCTGACCCTGCTGACCCGGGAGGGCGCTCCGCTCACTTCCAGCGGGCCGGATCCGGTCGCGCGGGCCACCGCGACCGGCTCTCACACGGCGGAGGCGGCGCGGTGGCAGGCGCTGACGGGGGCGTCTCCCCCATGCGCCGAGCCCGGCGAGGGGCCGTGACGCCTCAGAGCCTGTCCGCGGGACCTCACCCCGTCGCGTCCACGAGCGCCAACTCGTGCAGCCGCTCCGGCGGGCCCGGCCTGGCGTAGTACCAGCCCTGGGCCGTGTCGCAGCCGAGGATGCGCAGTTGTTCGGCCTGTGCGCCCGTCTCCACGCCCTCCACCGTCACCGCCAGGTTCAGGCTGTGGGCGAGAGAGACGATCCCCTCGACGATCTTCAGGTCGACGGGGTCGGCCGGGAACTGCTGCATGCTCTGGGTGAAGGAGCGGTCCAGCTTGAGGATGCTCACCGGCAGTCGGCGCAGGTTGGCGAGGTTGGAGTAGCCGGTGCCGAAGTCGTCCAGGGCGATGTCGACGCCCATCTCGGCCAGTCGGCGCAGCGGCTTCAGCAGGTCGTCGTCGGCGCCGATGAGGGCCGACTCCGTGACTTCCAGGCAGAGGGCGTCCGGTGCCACGCCCGCGCGCTCCAGGATGTCCACCGTGTCCTGGACCAGTCCGGGATGGGTGAGCTGGCACGGCGAGAGATTGACGTTGATACGGAGCGGGCCCGCATCGTCGTAGCGTGCTCGCCACTCGCGCGCCTGGCGCACCGACTGCTCCAGGACCCAGCGGCCGAGCGGAACGATCAGCCCCGTGTGCTCGGCGAGCGGGATGAACCGGTCCGGGCCGAGGATGCCGTGCTGCGGGTGCAGCCAGCGCACCAGGGCCTCGGCGCCGCGCACGCTGCCGTCGCCGAGGTGGACCAGCGGCTGGTACTCGATGAAGAACTCGCCCCGGTCCAGGGCCGTCGGCAGCGCCGTGGTCAACCCGTGCCGGGTGATGGCGCGGGCGTCGGCCTCCGGGTCGGCCAGCTCGAAGCGGTTGCCGCCCGCCGACTTGGCCCGGTACATGGTGATGTCCGCGCTGCGCAGGACCTCCGCCGGACTGCGCTCCCCGGCCGGGCCCTCGACGATGCCGATGCTGCCGCGCACGGTCAGCTCCCGGCCGTCGACGCTGATCGGGGCGATCAGCGCGTTCATGATCCGGGCGGCCAGGTCGTCGACCTCGCGCTCGGTGTCGGAGCCGGTGGTCAGCGCCACGAACTCGTCGCCGCCGAGCCGCGCGACCATCTCGCCGGGCGCCGTGGCACAGGACTGCAGGCGGTCGGCGACCTCGACGAGCAGCCGGTCGCCGGCCGCGTGGCCGAGGCTGTCGTTGACGGTCTTGAAGCCGTCCAGGTCGAGGTAGCACAGGCCGAACCGCTGGCCTTCCCCGGCGCCCAGTGCCTTCTCCAGGCGCTCGAAGAAGAAGGTGCGGTTGGGCAGGCCGGTCAGCGCGTCGTGCGTGGCCTCGTAGCGCAGCCGCAGGTTGAGCAGGCGCCGCTCGGTGGTGTCCTCCATCAGGGCCAGCTGGTACTGCGGGTTGCCATCGGGGTCGCGCAGCAGGGAGACCGTGAGGTTGGTCCACAGGACCGTTCCGTCAGGGCGGTAGAAGGCCTTTTCGACGTGGTAGTGCTCGCGCTCGCCGCGGACGAGTTCGTCGTAGAGCTTCCAGGTCTGCGGCGCGTCCTCGGGGTGGGTCCACTCCATGACGTTGCGGCTGCGCAACGCCTGCTCGGAGACCCCGAACATGCGCAGCAGGGCGCCGTTGACCTGGAGGATGTTGCCCTGCAGGTCCGCGATACCGATTCCTATGGCGGCACCCTCGAACACCGCGCGGAAGCGGGCCTCGGTGGCGTGCAGCGCCTGCGCGACCACGCCCTGCGCCTTGAGGGCGGCCGCGGAGATCGCCTCCTGCTCGGCCAGCGTCCGCTCGCGCAGCGCCTGGGCGAAGCCGGCGGCCATGGCGTGCTGGAGCCGTGACGAGCGTGCCCGCTGGTCCTCCTGGTCGCCGTCGGTGCCGCAGTACAGCACGAGGTAGGCGTCCACGCAGTCCAGCGAGCGGCTCAGCGCCTCGGGGTCGGTGCAGTGCGCGGCGACGAGAGAGGCGCCGACCGCCTTGCCCGCGTCCGCGTCGAAGGTCCTGGCCCTGAGCGCCTCACTCAACCGCCGGGCCAGCGGCAGCAGTTGCTCCTCGAACTCCGGCCGGGTCGACGACGTCGAGGTCACCGGGAAGACGGCCCGGCTCCAGATCGTCGCGAACCGGCGCAGTCTGTCCTCCGGCCCGTCCGAACCCGCGCTCACGCCGTACGCCCCACGCCGGCGAACCCGGAGAAGGCATAAGGATCCTCGTCCTCCGGTGCTGTGTCCGGCCGCCAGTGCGGCATCGGCACCAGTCCCGGTTCCACCATGTCGTACCCCTCGAAGAACCGCGCGATCCCCTCGCGCGAGCGCATGATCAGCGGGTTGCGAATGTCCTTGTATACGTCGACCGTGCCCTTGGCCCGCTCCTCGGGCAGCGGGATTCCCTCGTACGAGGCATGCGTGAGCACCAGCAGACTGCCGGGCGCGAGCGCGTCGCGCAGCTGGGCCACCGCCTCGTACGGGTCGTCCTCGTCCTCCACGAAGTGCAGTATGGCAACGAGCAGCAGTGCCACTGGCCGGTTCAGGTCGATGAGGCTCTCGACCGCGGAACTCCCCAGGATCTCCTGCGGCTTGCACAGGTCCGCCGCGACGACGTCCGCGTCGTCGTTGCCCGCCAGGACCGCCTGGCTGTGCGCCACCGCCACCGGGTCGTGGTCGACGTACACCACATGCGCGCCGGGACTGGCCTTCTGCGCCACCTCGTGGACGTTGCCGAACGTCGGTATGCCGGAGCCGATGTCCAGGAACTGGGTGACGCCCTCGTCGACCGCGAAGCGCACCGCGCGGCGCATGAACGCCCGGTTGGCCTGCATGATCTTGGGGAGTCCCGGCATGAAGTCCATGGCCTTGCGGGCCGCTTCCCGGTCGACCTCGAAGTTGTGCGAACCGCCCAGGTAGTAGTCGTAGATTCGCGAGACACTGGGCACCGAGATGTCGATGCTCCGTGGGGCCCAGGCGGGACGCTCCATCTATCTCTCCAAGGCGTAGGCGATCCGGTGTTCGAGCTGAGGCTACTGATCGCCCGCCAAAGGAGCGAGCGGAAACGGAAATTGACCATCCGTTCCCGGTCACTGCCAGCGGCACGTGCCTATTTGATGCCCCGCACACCCTCCGTCAAAAGCATCCGAAGCATTCCACAGAGCTGCGAACCATGGCGAAAGAGGGTGAAGAATCATGGTGAATGATGGTGAATGACGGCAAACCGGCCCACCCCCTGGGCATGGAGCTTCAGGGGGTGGACCGGTGGGCCGGGCGTGAGGCGATCAACCCTGGGGAGGTGTGATCCTTTATTTCTCCGACGCGCCGACCGGCTTGCCGTCGGGGCGAATGGCGAACCAAGTGCCGCCGACGCCCTGACCGTTGGTGTCGCCGGGCTTCTTGTCACCGGCGAAGGTGTAGATCGGCACACAGTCGATGGTCTGCTGCTTCAGTCCGTCGGGCCGGTCGAAGACCACGTAACCCTGGCCCCTGGGACCGGACCCCTTCAGATCGATGCCCTCGGTGTCCTTGGCGTCGACCGGCTCGATGACCGGCCACTTCTCCAGACATTCGCCGGTGCACGCCGTCTTCATCGGCCAGGGCGAGTCCTTCATGAAGCGGTAGACGGTGTGACCGTTCTTGTCGATGACGATCTCGCCGAGCTTGGGGTCCTTGCGGGTCGACAGACCGGGCAGGTCGGCCGCCTCGGCCCCGCCCTCACCCTGCGCCTTCTTGCCGTCGGGGGCCAGTGCGTACCAAGTGCCGCCCACACCCTGGCCGTTGACGTCGCCGGCGTTGACGTCCTTCGCATAGCGGTAGGCCGGCCAGCCGTCGACCGTCAGCTGCTCGGTGCCGTCGGAGCGGACGACCGAGCCCAGCAGCGCCTTGTCGATACCGGCACCGGCCGCGGCATCGTCCGCGGGGACCGGCGGCCACTTCTTCGCGCAGTCACCGTCGCAGTTGGACTTGGCCGGGTCCGCGGTGTCCTTGTCGAAGCGGTAGAGAGTCAGACCGGCGCTGTCGGTCAGCACCTCGCCGAGTTCCTGGTTGGTGGAAACGGACAGCTCACCGGCGGACGCGGCCTGCGTGGCGGCGCTCTCCTGGCCCGCCGCACCGGCGTCGTAACCGGATCCGTTCCCAAGGCCGGTACCGGCGTTTCCGTAATCACCGGCCGCGGCCGTGGCACCCACGTTCTGGCTGCTCGCCGGCGGCGCGGTTTCCGAGCCGCATGCCGTCGTCAGCGCCGCCACCGCCACGGCGCTCACCACGAGCGAGGCGCTCCGCCACGAGGTCTTCATCGTCAACTCCCCATAATCACAAGGGTGTTGCAGCGCCCTGCTGCGCCGCCGCACGACCAGGGGTACGCACGAGAGCCCCGGTCGTGTTCAACCGGCGCACAAATTTCTTTCGGAAAGCTGTGACGACACCCGCGTCACACCTGCGCCCGCCGATCAAACCTTTCGAGGGCCTTGAGTCACCCGTTCGGGGCAATCCGCCCGAGCTCGGGCCTGTGGAAGCGCGCTCAGGCCTGAAGATCTTGGGCGTGTATGGACTCGAACCGACCCAATCCACCCTGACGACAAGGGTGTTGACGGTGGTGACGCTGACCTGGCTCCTGATGGCGGCACCGGCCGGTGTGGCGGCGGCCGACGTCTGCGCGTACGCCGACACCGGCCCGGACGGCGCGACGGCGGTGGCGGTCGTCGGAACCCTCACCTGGCCGACGCCCCCGCAGTGCCCGGCCCCTACGCCCACGCCTACGCCGACCCCCACATCCACACCTACGCCCACGCCGGACCCCGCGCCGACGCCACCTCCGAAGACCACGCCCACCCCGACACCCGAGCCCCCGCCACCTCCCCCGCCTCCCCCGCCTCCCCCGTCTCCCCCGCCTCCCCCACCCCCGGCAGCGCCCGCTCCCCAGCCCGCGCCACCTCGCGCGCGGCCGGCCCCTGCGCCGACGCCCACGCCGACGCCCCCGCCGAAGCCGTCGGTCAAGCCCACCCCGAGTCCGTCCATGGCGCCGGTGCACTACCCGCCCTACCGCGCCACGCCGCACCGGCGGTCGGCGCACGACGCCCCGTCGCCCCTCACCTTCGTCCTGCTCATCGCGGTGCCCGCGATCGTCGCCGTCGCCGCACTGCGTGCGCGCTGACCCTGGAGGCTTCTGTTGCCGGAATGGCTTGTTCTCACCCTCGCGATGCTGGCCGCCTGCTGCGTGGTGGTCATCATCACCCTGCTGCGGCACCGCACGGCCCCCGAGGACGAGGATCCCTCCGAGACCCCGGACGTCATCGAGTACATGACGATGTGGATCGGTGTGGTGTACGCCATCGTCCTGGGCCTGGCCATCGCCGGCGTATGGGAGGGCCGCAGCGCCGCCGAGGACCACGTCCAGGCGGAGGCCGTGGCGCTGCACGAGATCTCGGAACGCGTCCGGGTCTATCCGGCCGACGTCCGTGACCGCATTCGAGACGATGTCAACGCCTATGTCGGACACGTCGTCACCACCGAGTGGAAGACGATGAGCGAGGAGGGCCGTGTCACCGAACGCGGCACCGAGCTCCTGCAGCGCGTCCGCGAGGACGTCACCGACTACGAGCCGAGGTCGGACTTCGAGGCGCAGGCCTACCAGCCGCTCGTAGATCAGGTGACCGCCGCCGACCAGGCGCGCAACGCCCGCGCGAGCTCCACCGGGGAGACCATGCCGGGCGTGGTGTGGTTCGGGCTGATCGCCGGCGGCATCGTCACCATCGGGATGGTGTTCGCCCTGCAGATCCGGCGCACGCCCCGCGAGCTGATCCTCGCCGGGCTGTTCTCCGCGCTGATCGCCTTCCTGCTCTTCCTCATCTGGGACTTCGACGCTCCGTACAGTCGCGGCGTCACGGCGTCGGCGGAGCCGTTCCTCGACCTCTTCCCGCACATCAAGGCCTGACAGGCCCTCACCCGACGGACCGCCGGGGGACGCGACGAGGGGCGGCGCCGGCACTCGATGGCAGGCAGCCACGCCGCTTGCGTCCCCCGGTCGCGGGAACGCCGTCCCCTGAGCGGCCCACACCCTTGCCCCATTCGTACGACACCGATCGCGCAGGTGTGCGCGCCTTCCTAGCGTTCCGATCATCGAGGTGCATTTCCGGCGCAAGCGGAACAGGTCCGCGGCTGCTCCTCGGGGACCCGGAGGAAACACCATGCGCGCGATACGCATCGCTTCGGCCGCGCTGCTGGGCGTCAGCGCCCTCGCCATGACCGCCCCCGCCGCTCAGGCGCGCGGCGATGCCTCAGGTTTCTGGGTCAACGTACTGCCCGCCACGGTCGCGCCCGGTGGGGAGGTCAAGCTGCGCGCGACCGGCTGCGACCAGAGCGTGGCGGTCTCGTCGGGGGTCTTCGACACGGTCACCATCCCCAGGGGGCGGACGACGACCAGGGCCACGGTCGACTGGGACGCCAGACCGGGTGCCGTGTACGAGGTGTCGTTCTACTGCGGCACCTTCTGGCAGAGCGTCGACCTCACCATCGGCGGCGGCCGGCCCGCACCGGTGCGCCCGCACCCGCAGCGAGGCGTGCAGGCCGGTGAGGGCGGCAGCTTGGCCGGGCTGGACCTGAAGGAGATCGGCCTGGGCGCCGCGCTCATCGCGGCCTCGCTCGGGACGGCGTACCACCTCTCGCGGCGCCCCACCGGCGAGGACGACACCTGACACCATCCCCCGTCCGCACAGGCCTTCGCCCCGGATCCCCTCGACGGGGGCCGGGGCGAAGGCCTGTGAACGTGCGACATGTCTGCGAGGGGCAGCAGCTCAGACCCGCTTCTCGGACCGTCGGCGCATCCAGAACACCCCGCCACCGACGACAGCCAAGGCAATGAGCCCTCCTCCGATGGCCATGTCGGTCGGCGTCGCACCCGTCGAGCTGCTGCCGCCGAGACCGCCACGGACGCCGCCGATGACGGTGAAGGCGTTCGGGTTGGTCAGGGGCCGGCCGGCGCCTGTGCAGGTGACCGTGATGCTGTGCGCACCCGGCCGCGCGTTTCTGTCGATGGTCGCGGTGCCCTTGGCCGTGCTGCCGCCGACCGGGGTCAACTGCGTGGGCCGGAACGCATCCGAGGTCGCGGTGCCGCCTTGTGGGCAGCCGTCGACGGTGATGGTCAGCTGTCCGCCGCGGGCGATGACACTGGGCAGGGCGACGATATTGCTCGGGCCGATCATGCCGTCCCGAGCGGTGGCCGCCGGGGCGGCGAGTCCGAGTGCGGCGACCGCGGTGGCCGCGGCCGCCAGGGCACGAGTAGTTCGCATGTGATCCTCCGCGGAAGGCGCCCCGGGAACCGTCCCCGGTCGATCGGCGAGAAAGCACCTCCCAGAAAGACCCTCAGATGCCGTGCCCCGGGCCGCATTTCGGCGATGGTCCGTCCTGGTGAGAGGACACGCCGACCAATAAGCCCACAATCGGATATTGCCGCAGGTCACGGACCGTCAGAATTTTCCTGTCGGCGGCAACTCGGATGGCGCACCGAAGGGAGTCGGGCCACCCGTTCGTATCCGCCCCGTCGCCGGTTGCGGGCGCGGGACTTAGCGTTCTCGTATGCGCGGATGACGTGGCGACGGCCGCGTCGAGAGGGGAAGTCGAATGTCTGCGTCCGAACTGGCCGAACTGGCCGAAGAGGAGGAGCGCCGTAAGAAGCGCGCTCCTTGGGGCGTGATAGCGCTTGTTCTGCTCACCGGCCTCGCCCTCATTCGCAATGGTTCGGGGGAGTTCGACGTGGGGCCGCCGCAGCCCGCGACGGCGGCCGCGGCGGACAGCCGGGTGCCGGGCGGCAGCTTCGCCGGGGCCGCGCAGCCGCTGCCGTACGCCCTGCCGGACCGGGTCCGGATCCCCGGGATCCAGGTCGACGCACCGGTGATCCCGGTCGGTCTGGACGTGGACGGATGGGTCGGCGCGCCGCCGCCGGAGGACCCGAACCTGGCGGGTTGGTTCACCGGCTCCGTCTCCCCCGGTGAGAAGGGCACCGCGGTGGTCGTCGGCCATGTCGACAACAATCAGGGCCCCGCCGTGTTCTACGGTCTCGGGGGCCTGCAGAAAGGGAATCGCGTCGAGGTCGTCCGCCAGGACGGAAAGACGGCCGTTTTCGAGGTCTACGGTATCGAGGTGTTCCAGAAGAACGATTTCCCCGGCGACCGGGTCTACGCCTCCAAGGGGACCGCCGAATTGCGGGTCATCACCTGCGGCGGCGGTTTCTCCAAACAGAACGGATATGACGGGAACGTCGTCGCTTTCGCCAGCCTGGTCGAGGTCCGCTGAGCTTTCCTCGGCCGGCTGAGCTTTCCTCGGCCGGGCGGGCGAGAGCCGTCAGCGGTATTTCCGTTCCGGGACGGTGACGAAATAGCCGGAGTCCAGCAGCCGCGGCAGATAGGCGCGCAGCGCGCGGACACTCTGGGAGCGGTCGCCCCCGGCGTCGTGCGAGAGCACCACGACGCCGGGGGCGGCGCCGTGCTCCACCCGGTCGACGATTCGGCGGGTGCCGGGGGTGGCCCAGTCGAGGGTGTCGACGGTCCAGGCCAACGGTTCCATGCCCAGCTCGGCGCCGAGTTGGAAGGTGGTGCGGTTCCAGGCCCCGTAGGGCGCTCGGAACCAGGCGGGGCGTTCGCCGTACGTCTCCTCGACGACATCGCAGGTGCGCTCCATCTCGGCGCGGATCCGGCCGCGGCTGAGGCGGGTGAGGAGTGGGTGGGACCAGGTGTGGTTGCCGACGACATGGCCTTCGTCGGCCATCCGCGCCACGAGTTCCTTGTTGTCGGCGACCATCTCGCCGCACACGAAGAACATCGCGCGGACGTCGTACTCGCGCAGGATGTCCAGGATGTGCGGGGTGTAGCGGGGGTCGGGTCCGTCGTCGAAGGTCAGCACCATGGTGCGGCCCCGTCCGGACACGCGCAGGAACGGCGCCCGTCGTACGAGTGCGCGTCGGGGCGCCACGCGGGGCGGGCCGTAACCCGTCAGGGGCTCGAGGCGGTAGGCGGAGGGCTTGAGCGCGCGGTGTGCCTGCGGGCCCGGGGCGGGGGCGGCGGGCCGGACCGGCTCCTCGCCCGTGACCGTCGCGAACAGTCCGGCGGTACCGGCGGCTCCGACGGCGGCGGCACCGGCGAGCAGCGCGCGGCGTCGCGTGAGCGGACGTGTGAGCGACTGATCCTTCGTCATGAATCATCAGTCGCCCGGCGAGAGACCGACGCACCACGTCGGCACCGGGACGGCGGCAGGAAAACGCCCGGCCGGACCAGCCCCGGTTGCGCCGAGCGCAGGCCGGGCCTATGACGCCGGTCAGCGGCGGCGTACCAAGGGGAACGGCAGGGTCTCACGGATCGTCAGGCCGGTGAGGAACATGACCAGTCGGTCGACGCCGATGCCGAGGCCGCCGGTGGGCGGCATGGCGTACTCGAGGGCGTCGAGGAACTCCTCGTCGAGTTCCATCGCCTCGGGGTCCCCGCCGACGGCGAGCAGGGACTGGGCGGTGAGGCGGCGGCGCTGTTCGACGGGGTCGGTGAGTTCGGAGTAGGCGGTGCCGAGTTCGGTGCCGAAGGCGACGAGGTCCCATCGCTCGGCGAGCCTCGGGTCGCCCCGGTGCTGGCGGGTGAGCGGGGAGACGTCGGTCGGGAAGTCCTTGTAGAAGGTGGGCAGCTGGGTCTTCTCCTCGACGAGCCGCTCGTACATCTCCAGGACGATGTCGCCGTGGCCGTCGTCGGCCGTGTACGGCACGCCCGCGCGGTCGCAGGTCCGGTGCAGCCTGAGCAGCTCGGTGTCGGGGTCGATCTCCTCCCCGAGCGCCTCGGAGATCGCGCCGTACACCGTCTTGACCGGCCACTGACCGGAGATGTCGTACTCCTCGCCGTCCTTGCGGGCGATCGGTGAGCCGAAGGCGGCGGTCGCGGCGCCCTGGATCAGCTCGCGGACCAGGTCGAGCATCTCGTCGTAGTCGGCGTACGCCTGGTAGGCCTCCAGCATCGTGAACTCGGGGTTGTGCTTGTAGTCGGCGCCCTCGTTGCGGAAGGTGCGGCCCATCTCGAAGACCTTCTCCAGGCCGCCCACGCACAGCCGTTTCAGGTACAGCTCGGGGGCGATGCGCAGATAGAGGTCGAGGTCGTAGGCGTTGATGTGGGTGGTGAAGGGGCGGGCGTTGGCGCCGCCGTGGATCTGCTGGAGCACCGGCGTCTCGACCTCCAGGTAGCCGCGCTCCAGGAGGCCCTGGCGCAGGGCCTGGACGGCGGTGGAGCGGGCGCGCACCACGTCGCGGGCGGCGGGGCTGGCGACCAGGTCGAGATAGCGCATGCGCACCTTGGCCTCGGGGTCGGCGAGGCCGCGGCGCTTGTCGGGGAGCGGCCGCAGGCACTTGCCGATGAGCTGCCATGAGATGACGAAGACGGTCGGCTCACCCTTGTCGCTGACGCCGGCCAGGCCGGTGGCAGTGATGAGGTCGCCGATGTCGGTGTCGGCGGTGAAGCGGTCGAGGTCGGCGCCGGTGTCCTTGCGGGTGAGGGCGAGTTGGTGGTCGCCGGACCAGTCGCGCAGGACGGCGAAGGCGAGGCCGCCGAAGTCGCGCACGAGCATGATCCGCCCGGCGACGGTGACCTGTTCGCCCGCCCGGACGTCGGCGAGGGCGTGGGTGCGGGCCGCAATGCCCACCGGATACGGGTCGATGCCGTCGGCGCGCAGCCGGTCAAGGGTGTGGTGCCGGATGCGGACCTGCTCGGGCAGGCCCGCATCCGGCCCGGCCGCCCCGGCCTCGTCCCCTCCGTCGAGGCCGAGCGCCGCCAGCGAGGGCAGTCCTTCGGTGGTCGCGGGGCGCGGCCCGCCTCGCGGGTGCCCCTTTCTGCGGAGTTTGTGCAGCGACGGTACGGAGACGAATCCCTCGGCGATGCCGGACGCCATGCCGATGCGGGCGAGGGAGGCGGCCTCGCCATAGCAGAGGAAGCGGGGGAACCACTGCGGTCGGTACTTGGCGTTGGAGCGGTAGAGGGCTTCCAGTTGCCACCACTTGGAGAAGAACAGCAGCAGGCGTCGCCACAGTCGCAGCACGGGTCCGGCGCCGATGCGGGCGCCCTCCTCGAAGACCGAGCGGAACACGGCGAAGTTCAGGGAGATCCTGCGGATGCCCGTCTTCGGCGCCATGGCGCACAGCTCGGCGACCATGAACTCCATGACGCCGTTGGGGGCGCCGCGGTCACGGCGCATCAGGTCCAGGGAGATGCCCTCCTTGCCCCAGGGCACGAAGGAGAGCAGGGCGAGCAGCTCGCCGTCCTCGCCGAGGGCCTCCACGAGGAGGCAGTCGCCGTCGGCCGGGTCGCCGAGGCGGTCGAGGGCCATGGAGAAGCCGCGTTCGGTCTCGGTGTCGCGCCAGTGGTCGGCCTTGTCGATCACCTCCTCCATCTCCGTCTCGGTGAGGGTGCGGTGGCGGCGGATGCGGCAGTGGGCGCCGGTGCGGCGGACCCGGTGGACGGCCTGCCGGGTGACCCGCATGTCGCGGCCGTCGAGGTCGAAGTCCGGCACGTTCAGGATCGCCTCGTCGCCGAGTTGGAGGGCGCCGAGTCCGGCGCGCGCGTAGGCCCGGGCCCCGTCCTCGGAGGCGCCCATCGCGGCGGGCACCCAGGCGTGCCGGCGGGCCGCGTCCAGCCAGACGGCGATGGCGTGCGGCCAGGCCTCCCGGTCGCCGACCGGGTCCCCGCTGGCGAGGCACACTCCGGCCTCGACGCGGTAGGTGACGGCGGCCTTGCCGCTGGGCGAGAAGACGACGGCCTTGTCGCGCCGGGTGGCGAAGTAGCCGAGGGAGTCCTGGTCGCCGTAGGCCTTGAGGAGGGCGCGGATGCGGGCCTCCTCGTCGTCGTGCAGGGCGGCCTCCATGCGCTGCGAACGGAACAGCGTCGTGGCGGCGTTCAGCAGGGCGAGCGCGCCGAAGAGGCCGAGCAGGAAGTACAGGGGGCGGGAGGGCCGTCCGTCGTAGGAGGCGCCGGAGACGAGGCCGCCGCAGACCCGGTCGGCGGCCCAGGCCAGCCGCTGGCCGCGCTGCAGCGTGCCGGGGAACAGCTCGACCAGCCCCCAGCCGACCAGGATCCCCACGACGAGCCCGGCGACCAGGACGCCGAGCGCTCTTCGTACGGCGGCGCGGCGGGAGGCGGCGTAGAACTCCCCCCGGGCGACGATCAGCAGGGCCAGGGCGAGGCCGCACACGATCAGGGACGGGACGGAGTCGGCGTAGTCGCCGAGGGCCGTGCCGAGGATGTCGGACAGGACGAGCAGGCCCAGGTAGACGACGACCAGCCACCAGGCGATCTTCTTACGGGCGGCGGTCGCGGCGGCGAGCAGGAAGAGGAAGACCGCGTAGGCGAGGTTGGCGCTGACGGGGACGATGATCTGGTCGAGGGCGTGCACGACCGGGCGGAGCGCGATGCGCAGCGGCGGGATCAGGGCCAGCAGGACGCACAGCAGTCCGAGGGCGCCGAAGAAGGTCGCGAAACCCTCCGGCACCCTGCTCAGGAGGCCGTTCCCGGGCGACCGTATCCGGCCCGTGGTGTCCTTGTCCGGGACGGCCTCCACGGTGGCACTCATGTTCCGACTGTAGGAAGCCCCCGGCGTCCTCGCCCGTCGAGCGCCCTGCCCGGCGGCCGGACCTGCGGCTTCCGATAGCCTCCGTGCCGTGACGGAACAGCACTCGCACCAGTTCGAGCGGGGCACGGACGGGCCCAAGGTCATCGTGGTCGGGGTGGACGGCTCCGACTCCTCGCTCCGCGCGGCGGCCTACGCCGGTGGTCTCGCCCGACGGCAGCACGCGCTGCTCGCCGTCGTGTACGTGCAGCCGGTGATGACGGCGGGCGCGGCCCTCGGGGCGCCGGTCGCGGAGACGACCGACGAGATCGCCGAGGACCTGATCGCCCAGATCCGGGACGCGGCCGAGCGGCTCAAGGGGATATTCGACGTCCGCTGGGAGTTCCACACCTTCCGCGGTGACCCCTACAACGGCCTGGTGAGGGCGGCCGACGACCTGAAGGCCGACGCCGTGGTGGTGGGCGCCTCGGAGCAGGCCGGGCACCGGATCGTGGGCTCCGTCGCGGTGCGGTTGGTCAAGGCGGGACGGTGGCCGGTGACGGTGGTGCCGTAGGCCGGGGGGCCGGACCTACTCCCCCATGGTGAGCCCGTCCTTGGCCGCGCCCCGGCTCAGCACGATGTCCCGGATGCGGTCGCGCACGCCGCGCAGTTCGGCGCCCTGGGCGAGCGCACGGTTGAGGTTGATCACGCGGCCGGCGTCGATGTCGAACAGCTGCGGGATGAACTCGGCCTTCGACACCTCCCAGCGGCCACCGGACTCCTCGGGTTCGGTGAAGGTGAAGCGGCCGAGGGTGGACTGGTTGCCGCGCGGGTCCTGGACGCCCTGATCGTTGTACATCGCGCCGGCCACCTGGGCGCCCATGCCGTAGACCACCCAGGTGCCGTTGATCTTCTCGTACGCCTGCGGGACATGGGCGTGGGTGCCGAGGATCAGGTCGATGGCGGGGCGGTCGCCGCTGCGGGCGGCCGTGAGGTCGCGGGCGAGGGTCAACTGCGTGTCGTCGGGCGCGTCCTGCCACTCGGTGCCCCAGTGCAGCGACACGACGACCACGTCGGCGCCCGCCGTCCGGGCGGCGCGGGCGTCCGCCAGGATCTTGGTCTCGTCGATCAGGTTGACCGCCCAGGGCTGCCCGGGCGGGAGCGGGAAGCCGTTGACGCCGTACGTGTAGGCGAGGTGCGCGACCTTGGCCGGGCCCGCGCGCAGCACCGTCACGGAGCGCGCCTCGCCCTCGGTGCGCGCCGCCCCCGCGTGCCGCACGCGCGCCTCGTCGAGGGCGTTCAGGGTGCGCAGGATGCCGGCGGCACCGTCGTCGAGGCTGTGGTCGGAGGCGGTGGAGCAACCGTCGTAGCCGGTGGCGGCGACGCCTTTGGCCACCTCCGGCGGGGACTTGAAGGCCGGGTAGCCGCTGTACTGGCCGTCTGCGCCGTAGACCGTCTCCATGTGGCACAGCGCCACATCGGCGCGGGAGACGACGGGTTTTACGCCGGCGAACATCGGGCGGAAGTCGTAGCCGGAGCCGCGCGCGTCGAAGCGCGCCCGGTCGATGACCGACGTGTGCGGGAGGATGTCGCCGGAGGCGACGAGCGTGAAGCCGCGAGGGCCCTTGGCGGAGGCGCCCGGATGCCCCGGCTCCTTGTGGTCGTTGGCCTGGCAGGCGGCGCCCGCGGCGAGGGCGGCCGTCAGCGCGAGGGCCACGAGTCGACTGCGTGCAATCATCAGCTCACCCCGTGTGGTCGTATTACCCACCAATACGTATGAAAAGGGGCGTGCTCGCAAACAATCCGGCCGCCTTCATTAGCCCGTCCGGCGCGCCCCGGCTAGGCGGAAGGGACCGTTCGTCGTACCGTTCGCCGACGCGATCGACCGTCCGCCGCAGATCCGTGTGCGTGCTCTGTCCCCGAACCGCCGCCTGCGATGCCATACGGCCATGACGGCCGGAACCACTCTCACGAACGGGACGACCGCCGAGCACGAGCTCGCCGCGCTGCAGCGCGAGCACGGCCGGCCCCTCTTCGCGCTTCTGCTCCGGCTCTGCGACGGCGACCGGCAACGCGCCGAGGACCTCGTGCAGGAGACGCTGGTGCGCGCCTGGCAGCATCCCGAGGCCCTGCGCGCCGACGACTTCGACTCCGTACGGCCCTGGCTGCTGACCGTCGGGCGGCGGCTCGCGATCGACGCGCGGCGGGCCCGGCAGGCGCGGCCGCCGGAGGTCGGGGACGCGATTTTGGAGAACGCCCGGGTGATCTCCGACCACGCCGAGCGCGCCGCGGAGATGCTCGATGTGCGCGAGGCTGTGAAGACACTCACTCCGGAGCACCGTGAAGTCCTGGTGCTCGTGTACTTCCAAGGGGCGAGTGTTGCGGAGGCCGCGGAAACCCTGGGTATTCCGCCCGGTACGGTGAAGTCCCGCGCGTACTACGCGCTGCGCGCCCTGCGCAGGGTGCTTCCGGGATACGCGGCCGACCTGCGGTGAAACCAATGGCTTAGTCAAACCTCCGTAAAGCGCCTTGCTGCGGACCCCGGTTGAGTAATCGGCTGTCCTCATCCGTGTTCCGGACTGGGACCCGGGCGCTCGGGCGATGCGCACGCACCGGAGGAAGGCAGGAAGGGATGCTGCACAGAGGTCAAGAGAGCACGGACGGCACCGGCGGCGGCGAACTGACCGTCCCCATGGCGTGGTTGTACGCCGAGTACATCGCCGACGAGCTGCTGCGGACCGGCGATCTGATGCCGCCGACGTCCTTCGAGTTCCGCGCCGGGCGCGATGCCCTGGCGCTGACCATCTTCCTGTCCGACACCGACGGCGAGCTCTCCGGCATCCGGGTGGTGACCCAGCTGGAGACCTGGCTGTCGCTGACGGCGTACGACCAGCCGTGGCAGGACTGGGTGCGCGAGCGCATGGCGGGCCTCGCGGCCGAGGCGGTGGAGTCCGGCGGGCCCGCGCCCGACCTGGAGCTGGCCGAGGCGGCCTGGCGCTGGCTGCAGGAGACCGAGCTGCTCGCGCCCGATCTGAACGCGGTGCCGGGCGGCGGTGCGCTGGTCGGTGAGGACGAGGGGCCGAAGGTGTGGACACCGGCGTGGCAGCTGGGGCTGCCGCTCGGGCACCTCGCCATCCATCTTTTTTGAGTTCTTTTCTCCTCGGACCAATCCTCGGCTCCGGCCGCTCCGAATCCTTTGGTTGCGATTCTGTGGGCGGCTTGAGTGATTCGACTGCCTGGTGCGTACCAGTGGGCGCAAGGAGTAACCCACCCCGCACCCAACGGCACGAGGATTCGGCATGAGGTCCCTGGAGAGGCATCGCGACGTCGCCGCGTACGCGCTCGGCGTGCTGAACGAGGCGGAGGCGTTCCGCTTCGAGGACCACCTCATGGAGTGCCCCCGCTGCGCGGCACACGTGACCGAGTTCGGGCCCGTCACGCGCCAGTTGATGCTGTACCGGCGGTCCACCCCCCAGTTCGTGCACCCCATGGCCAAGCCGGGCCCGCAGCTGCTGAACCGGCTGCTCGAAACGGTGGCGGCCCGTCACCGCGCCCGGCGCCGGCGCACGCTGTACGCCGTGGCCGCCTCGGTGGTGATCGCCCTCGCCGGGCCCGGGATCGCGATGATGGCGGGCGGCGACGACGGGGCCGTACGGGTCGTCGAGGCGACCGACGCGCGGTCGGGGGTGTGGGCGCAGGTCACGACCGAGAACGAGCCCTACGGCACCCAGGTGGAACTGAAGGTGAAGGACGGCGCGGGTCCGCGGGCCTGTCACCTCGTCGCGGTCGGCCGGGACGGCTCGGAGGAGACGGTGACCAGCTGGTCCGCCGCCCATCACGACGCCCGTGAGAACACCATGACGGGCGCCTCGGGGATGCACACCGACGAGATCGTGCGCTACGAGGTGCGTACGGCGTCCGGGGAGCATCTGGTGACGCTCAATCCCCGCTAGGGCCTGTCTGACAATTCCCGTCGTCCGCCCGCAGGGCGGGCCCCGCGGCGTCATGGGTCCCCCCGCGCGAGGTTGTTCGAGCGTGGGGGAGCGTGCGATCGCAAGGCGCCGGAGCGCCCTCGTGGCGGACCCACGTGGGCGGTTCGGCAACGCGGCTGGGGGTCCCCCCTCTGGGGGAGTGCGTGCCAGACGCCGCGGGGCAGGCGGGAATTGTCAGACAGGCCCTAAGGGCCCGTCTGCTCCCCGCCGGCGGACCCCGCTACTTGAGCAGTCGTGACAACCTGCGGTCCGCCAGTGGCTTCCCACCCGTCTGGCAGGTCGGGCAGTACTGGAGCGAGGAGTCGCTGAAGGAGACCTCGCGGATGGTGTCGCCGCACACCGGGCACGGCTCGCCGGTGCGGCCGTGCACCCGCAGGCCGCTCTTCTTCTCGGCCTTCAAGCGGCCTGCCGCCACGCCCCGGGACCGCTCCACCGCTTCCGTGAGCGTCGTGCGCAGAGCCTCGTACAGCCTGTTCGTCTCCTGAGGCGTCAGGGACGACGTCGGTTTGAAGGGGGACATCCTGGCCGCGTGCAGGATCTCGTCGCTGTAGGCGTTCCCTACGCCGGCGATCAGGCTCTGGTCGCGCAGGGCGCCCTTGAGCTGGCGGCGTTCGCCCTTGAGGAGAATTGCCAGGCGGGGTTCGTCGAAGTCGTCCGACAGGGGGTCCGGGCCGAGGCGGGCGATGCCCTCGACGTCCTGCGGGTCCTCTACGACGTACACCGCGAGCCGTTTCTGGGTGCCCGCCTCCGTGAGGTCGAAGCCGGCGCCGGTCTCCAGGGCCACGCGCAGCGCGAGGGGGCCCTTGCCTGGGCGGGGCATGCCGCTCGGGAGCTGGTCCTTCCAGTGGAGCCAGCCCGCGCGGGCCAGGTGGGTGACCAGGTGCGGGCCGTCCGCCGTGGCGAGGGCGAGGAACTTGCCGTAGCGGTGTACGGCGGTGACCTCGTGGCCCTCGACGGCGGTGACCGGCGGGGCGTAGGTCTTGAGGACACTGATGGCGACGGGCAGCACGCGGACGATCTCGTGGCCGACCAGGTTCTCGGTCAGGAAGTCCTTGAGCGCTTCGACCTCGGGGAGTTCCGGCATACGTCCAGAGTGCCACCGGGGGCGTCTGTGGTCAGGGCCGCTCCGGCACCATGAACTCGCACCACACGCACTTGCCGCCGCCCCGGGCCTCCACGCCCCACACGTCCGTGAGCAGGTCGACGAGGAGCAGGCCGCGCCCGGAGACGCCCGACTCCCCCGCCTCGCGGCGGCGTGGCAGGGCGCTGGAGGAGTCCTCGACCTCGACGCGCAGCCGGCGTTCGGAGCCGGTGAGGACCCGCAGGGTCACGATGGCGGAGCCCTCGGTGTGCATCAGGGCGTTGGTGATCAGCTCGTCGGCGACCAGCTCGATCTCGTCGGCCCGGTCGACCGCGCCCCAGGCGCGCACGGCGGCTCGGATCATGTGCCGGGCTCCGGTGAGGGCCTCGGGGTCGCCGGGGGCGACATGCTGCTGGAGGCGGCCGCCGGACTGCGGGGCGTCCAGGACGCTGCGGCGCAGCAGGAGCAGGGCCACGTCGTCGTCGCCGCCCCGCTCCTCGGCCACGTCGATGAGACGGTCCGCGAGGTCGCGTACGTCGTCCGGGCCGGTGGCGATGAGCGCGGTGAGGGTCTGCATGCCGTCGTCCAGGTCGGCGCCGGGCTGTTCGACCAGGCCGTCGGTGCACAGCAGGAGGGTGTGGTCGGAATCCAGCTCGATGGTGCCGACCGGGTACTCGAGCCGCCCGAACTCCGCGGACAGGCCGAGCGGCAGCCCGCCCTCGACCGGGACGCGACGGCAGGCGCCGCCGGGCTCCCGCAGCAGCGGGTCGATGTGGCCGGCCCGGACGACCTGCATGACTCCGGTGGACAGGTCGGCCTCCGCGTACAGGCAGGTCGCGAAGCGGTCGGTGTCCAGCTCGTGCAGGAACACGGAGGCGCGGGCCATCACCGTGGCCGGGGTGTGCCCCTCGGCGGCGTAGGCGCGCAGCACGATGCGGAGTTGGCCCATGACGGCGGCGGCGTGTGTGTCGTGGCCCTGGACGTCGCCGATGACGGCGCCGACCCGGCCGCCGGGCAGCGGGATGAGGTCGTACCAGTCGCCGCCGATGTCCCGGCCGAGGGAGCCCGAGCGGTAGCGGACGGCGACGTCGGCGCCGGGCACGCTGGGGATGGTGCGCGGCAGCATGGCCTGCTGCAGGCCCGTGGCGAGGTCCTTCTCCTGCTCGTAGAACATGGCCCGCTGCAGGCTCTGCGCGATGCTGCTGCCGAGGGCGACGAGCACGTTGCGGTCCTCGCTGGAGAAGCCGTCGCGGTCGCTGTAGAGCAGGCCGATGGCGCCGATCGGCCGGGCCTGGGCGATCAGCGGCAGGTAGGCGGCGGCCGTGATGCTCAGGTCGGTGATGTGCGGCCACAGGATCGGGTAGCGGTCCGCGAACTCCTCCGGCGACTCGATGAAGCGCGGGCTCAGGGTGCGTACGACCTCGCTCATCGGGTACTGCTCGTCGATCCGGGTGACCCTGGTGCCGGGCACGAAGCTGCCCACGGGGCCCTCGGCGACCAGCCGGATGCGGCCGGCCTCGACCAGGCCCATGACGAGGCTGGTGGCGCCGAGGTTGCTCAGGCCGTGGGTGTCCTTGAGGACGTCGATGACGTCCTGGACGGTGCGGGCGTGCGCGAGGGCGGCCGTGGTGAGCTGGACGACGCTGGTCTGCTGCCGGCGGGCCTCGTCCTCGGCCGCCTGCTCGCGCCGCTCCTCGCTCTCGGCGAGTTCGTCGGTGGCGTCGCGGACGATGCCGATGATGCGGCGTGGGCGGCCCGTCTCGTCACGGCGGATGTAGCCCTGGGTGTGGGTCCAGCGCAGCGCGCCGTCGCGGCAGCGGATGCGGAAGTAGGCGCCGTAGTTCTCGCTGCCGTCCTTCATGGCCTGGGAGACCAGGCCGTCCAGCCGGTAGGCCTCCGGCGGCGGCACCCGGATCGCCAGGGTCGTGGGGTGTCCGTCGTATTCGTCGGGGCGCAGGTCGAAGACCTCGTGGGCCTGGGCGTCCATGTGGAACAGACCGGTGTCCAGGTCCCAGTCGAAACTTCCCATGCGGTTGAGCGCCAGGATCGGATCCGGGTGGGCGGGCCAGTCGTCCGGGAGTGACAGGGCGCTCGCTCCCCGATCAACCATGGGGCCACCTTGCCAGGATTTGCCGGAATCTTCGACTGGGGCGACGGGATTGGTGCTACCCGACGCCCGGGGGCTGTCCACAGCTGTCGGTCAGCCGTCGAAGACGTTGGTGGGGCTGCCGAAGATGCTGTCCGTGGTGTTCGGCTCGTCGGGGATCAGACCGCCGCCGTCGGGCAGGTCGGGGCTGTCCGGGACGAGTTCGGGGCCGGTCTCCTCCGGGGCGTGCGAGGACCCCGAGGGCGACGGGGACTTCGGGGAGGTCTCCGGTTGGGTCCCGGATTCGGAGGCGCCGGGCTCCCGCGGGAACGCCGGGGCGGTGGCCGTGGGGCAGTGGGTGGGGCCGGTGCTCGGCGTGTCCGACGCCGGCTCGGTCACCGTGTCGTCGGTGGCGCCCGGGGTGACGGTGGCCGCCGGGGTCACACAGTAGCTCGGCGACGCCTCCGGGGAGGTGTGCTCGTCGGACGGGGACGTGCCCTCGCCCGAGGGGAGCCTGCCGTCCTCGCCGGGCGAGGTGCCGGAGGGGCTGTCGTGCGGGTGCGGGGTCGGGGTCACCGGCTTCGGCCGCTGCAGGGCGTGGTCGCGGTCGTGCCCCCGATGGCCGGTCGGCCGCTCGATCCAGGTGTTGTCGGCGATGTCGATGATCGTGATGTTGGTGATCACCTGGATCGTCGGGGCCACCACGACGACCTGGGCCGGCCGGTACCCGGACCAGGGCCGACCACGGGTGCCCGGGTTGCCCCGCAGGCCGGCGGCCGGGGCGAGCGGGTTGCCGCAGGCGCAGCGGACGCGGGGCACACCGTGGCCGTCGACGAGGACCGCGGTGCCCGCCTGGAGGACGGACTGGTACCCGGTCCTGTGACCGTCGCGGAAGCCGTGGTTGGTGACCCGGGTGTCCGCGCGCAGCACGACCGAGGTGAGGCTCCGCAGATAACCGGGGATCGAGGCCCGGGGGATGCCCGCGGCCCGGGCGAAGACGCCGGCCCTGGCCCGGTCGGCGGCGAGGTGGTCGATCTGCCGCTGCACGTCACAGCTGCCGGTCCCGCGGGTGCCGGCGTAGAGGCCGGGCGTGCCGCCGGACAGCGGCTGCGGCCCGGTCCGCCCCGACTGCGACGGCTGCGGCGTTCGGGTGACCGGGGCCGGGGTGGCCGCCGAGATCACCGTGGAGTCCGTGAAGGGGTCCGGCCCCTTGGCCGCCGCGGGTTCGAGGAAGACCTCCCCGCTCGATTCCGTGCCCACGTCCGCGCCGCAGCCGGCGGCGACGAGCGCCGCCGAGAGCGCGCAGGCCGTGACGACGGCTCCGGTGGATGTCCGCACCACGTCCTCCCGCCTGTTCCGGGCAGTTTCGCCACTATTGTCTGCTTCACTCGCCTGGGTTACGCAAGCGGATAGGTGATATACGGAGGGTCACATGAGGCTGCGGCGCGACAATGAAGAGAGGAGTACACGGCCGTGGAGTGGTTCATCTCGCCCGACTACTGGACGAGCCGGCTGGTCTTCCAGCGGGCTCTGGCCGGCGTGTACCTCGTCGCGTTCCTGACGGCGGCCCTGCAGTTCCGGGCACTGATGGGCGAGCGCGGCATGCTGCCCGTGCCGCGCTTCGTCGCACGGGTGCCCTTCAAGGCCGCCCCCAGTATCTTCCAACTGCACTACTCGGACCGGTTCTTCGCCGCCTGCGCCTGGGCGGGCTGCGCGGTGTCGGCGGCACTGCTGGCCGGGCTGGACTGCGTGGTGCCCCTGTGGGGCGCCATGCTGCTGTGGCTGGTCCCGTGGGCGCTGTATCTGTCGATCGTGAACGTCGGCCAGACCTGGTACTCGTTCGGCTGGGAGTCCCTGTTGCTGGAGGTCGGCTTCCTCGCCGTGTTCCTGGGCAACGACGAGGTGGCGCCGCCGATCGTGGTGCTGTTCCTGCTGCGCTGGATCCTGTTCCGCGTCGAGTTCGGCGCGGGCCTGATCAAGATGCGCGGCGACGCCTGCTGGCGGAAGCTGACCTGCCTGGACCACCACCACGAGACCCAGCCGATGCCGGGCCCGCTGAGCTGGTTCTTCCACCAT
Source organism: Streptomyces sp. T12 (assembly GCF_028736035.1). NCBI lineage: Bacteria > Bacillati > Actinomycetota > Actinomycetes > Kitasatosporales > Streptomycetaceae > Streptomyces > Streptomyces sp. T12. The sequence goes on along the minus strand of NZ_CP117866.1, from coordinate 9,741,099 downwards.
CTGCCCAAGCCCCTGCACCGCGTCGAGGTGGCCGCCAACCACGTCACCCAACTCGTCGTGCCGGTGCTCCTCTTCACCCCGCAGCCGATCGCGACGGCCGCCGCCTCGCTCATGATCGTGACCCAGCTGTGGCTGGTCCTGTCGGGCAACTTCTCCTGGCTGAACTGGATCACCATCGTGCTGGCCCTGTCGGCGGTGCAGTGGCCGGGCGATCCGCCGTCCGTGCCGGACGCGCCGCTGTGGTACGAGGTCGTGGTCCTGGCGGTCGCCGCGCTGCTCGTGGTCCTGAGCTACCACCCGGTCGCCAACATGATCTCCCGCCGCCAGGTCATGAACCGCTCCTTCGACCCACTCCATCTGGTCAACACCTACGGCGCGTTCGGCAGCGTCAGCCGGATCCGGTACGAGGTGGTGATCGAGGGCACCGCCGACGACGTACCGCGCGAGGACTCGGACTGGCGGGAGTACGAGTTCAAGGGCAAGCCGGGCGATCCCCGGCGCTGGCCGCGGCAGTTCGCGCCGTACCATCTGCGGCTGGACTGGCTGATGTGGTTCGCCGCGCTGTCGCCCGCGTATGCGGGGTCGTGGTTCGGCACCCTGGTGGAGCGGCTCCTGGAGAACGACCGCGAGACGCTGAGGCTCCTGCGCCGCTCGCCGTTCCCGCCGGACGCCCCGCCCCGCTATGTGCGCGCCCGCCTCTTCCGCTACCGCTACACGACCTGGCGTGAGCTGCGGGAGACGGGCGCGTGCTGGGAGCGCACGTATGTGCGGGAGTATCTGCCGCCTACGCGGTTGGCGGGGGTGGCTCAGCGGAGCTGACGGGGGCTTCCCTCCCCGCGAGGAGGGAAGCCGACAGCGGTACGAGTGTCGTCGGCATGTCCACGGGAGGAGTCGCCTCGGCGGGCGTGGACGCGGGCTCCGGCCGGGTACGCTCCTCGCCCGGCGAGACGGGTTGCGGAACGCCGCCGTTCAGTTGATCACGAACCATGCCACTGCCGTTTCTGTCGGGGATGCCTGGGTGAGGAGAACGGTGAACGAACCGGCCGCCGGATCGGGCACGGCGGCGCGTACGGCCACGCCTCGCTTGTCCTCCTGGACGGTGGCGAGGACCATGCTCGCCGGCCCGATGGTCGGCCCGGTCACGGTGATCCGGTCCCTGCCCGCCGGGACGGTTGCGCGGCCGCTGGAGCTGAAGACGGCGGTTCCCTGGACCTCCAGCGCGGTGGATCCGGAGTTCGCCGCGGTGGCGTACACGCCGACGCCGCCGGAGTTCGCCGACGTGGCGCCGAACACTCCGATCGCGCCCTGGCCGATCCCGTTGCCCTCGACGCCGATGCCGTAGTCGGTGACACCGCGACCGATGACGCCGATCCTTCCGTCGCCCCACACTCCGACGCCGGCGAAGCCGAAGACGCCGTAACCGCCCTCCAGGCCACGGCGGTTGTAGCCGTGGACACCGAAGCCCCGCAGGTCGATCGCCTCGCCGACGACTCCGGTGCCGGAGCCGGTCCCGCGGACGCCGAGCCCGCTGGTGGCCTGTCCGTGGACGCCGGTGCCGGCGCCCGTGTCCTCGCCGTAGACCGCGGTCCCCGACGTGGAGACACCGTGGACACCGGAGCCGCTCCTGCGGGAGGCACCGTAGACCCCGTCGCCGTCGTAGCTGTAGCCCCGCACGGCGGTGCCCTTGAAGGAGACGCTGTAGAGGCCGTCCCCTCCGGGGGACTGCGCGCCGGACTGCGCCCCGAAGAGGTACAGACCGGTTCCGTCGGCTCGTCCCTTCGCGTCGTTCACCAACGACGTGGCGCTGTCCTCGGTGTTGTTCTTCCACGCGCCCGAGCCCTGGATGATGGGTTGCCCGTCCGCCATGTCGCCCCCGATTCCCTTGAGTTGGGGACGAAGCTAACGTCGCGCCGAGGAACCGACAAGCACGGATGAAGCCGGACGAGGCGTATATTTCCTCGGCACTTCTGCCCCAGCTCCGCGGCTCGGCAGGCTGAGGTCAAAGGCCGTACGCCCGGGTGGCCGTGCCCGCGAAGACGTCCGCGCGTTCGGCCGCGTCGAGGCCGGCGGTCAGCTCCCGGGCCACGGACACCACCTCGCGGTACGGCGCCGCCGGCGTGCACACCGGCCAGTCCGAGCCGAACATCAGCCGCTGTGGGCCGAAGGCGTCCAGGACCACGTCGGCGTACGGGCGCAGGTCGTCGACGCTCCAGGAGGCGAGGTCGGCCTCGGTGATCATGCCGGAGACCTTGCAGACGGTGTTGGCGAGGGCGGCCAGGGAGCGGACGGCGGTCTCCCACGGCTCTCGCTCGCCGGAGGCGATGGGCGGCTTGCCGAGGTGGTCCAGGACGAAGGTGAGGTCGGGGTGGTCCCCGGCGGCCTTGACGCAGGCCGGCAGCTGGTGGGGCTGCACGACCAGGTCGTAGACCAACCCGGCGTCGGCCACGGCGGCCAGTCCGCGCCGTACGTCCGCACGCAGCAGCCACTGCGGATCCGGCTCGCCCTGCACCTGGTGGCGGATCCCCTTCAGATACCGGCCTCCGGGCAGCTCCAGCAGCCGCGCCAGCTCGTCGGCGATGTCGGGGCGGGTGAGGTCGGTCCAGCCGACGACGCCCGCGATCAGCTCGTGCTCGGCGGCGAGGGCCAGGAACTCCGGGGTCTCCTCGGGCACGGTGATCGTCTGGACGAGGACCGCGCGGTCGACTCCGGCGGCGCGGGCCTCGGGTGCGAGCTCCTCGATCGTGAAGTTCCGCCGCAGCGGGCTGTGTTCGTCGATCCAGTCCTGGTCCCGTACCGACAGGTCCCAGACGTGGAAGTGGGCGTCGACACTCACGGCAGCTCCCATACGACGGGCAGGCCGGCGTCCGCGCCCTCGCCGGAGTAGTCGTGCACGACGTCGAGCAGTTCGGCCATGCGGGCCTGCCAGGCCACGTTGACCGGCAGTTTCTCCAGCTCGGCGCGGAGCCAGGCGGTGGCGCCGGCGGCGCGGATCGCGTCGGTGAGCTCGACCGGGACCTCGGGGTGGGCGGCCTCGTACTCGGCGACGCGGTCGGCACGGACCTCGGTGTGCAGGGCGACTCTCATGAGGGTTCCTCCGCGGCCAGGAGACCGGCTTCCCGCAGTTCCTGCCAGAACGCGGCGGGCACCGCAGTGGCAAACTGCTCGGCGCAGTCGTGGACTTCGTCCTTCGAACGGGCGCCCACCAGGACGCTCGCGACAGCCGGATGGGCGGCGCAGAAGGCCAGGGCCGCGGCCCGCAGGGTGATGCCGTGCCGCTCGGCGATCGCCTTGATGCGCAGAGCCTTGTCCAGCAACTGCCCCGGCGCCTCGGCGTAGTTGTATGTCGCTCCGGGCTTCGGGTCCGCCAGCAGACCGGAGTTGAAGGCGCCGCCGATCACCACCGACACACCACGCTCCATGGCGGCAGGCAGCAGTTCGGTGAGCGCGCTCTGATCGAGCAGTGTGTAGCGGCCGGCACACAGCACCACGTCCACGTCCGTGTCCCGGACGAACCGCGTGAGCATCCCGGCCTGGTTCATGCCCGCGCCGATCGCACCGATCACGCCTTCGTCGCGCAGCTTCTCCAGCGCCGGGTAGCCCTCCCTGAACGCCTGGTCGGCGTGGTCGTCGGGGTCGTGGAGATAGACGACGTCGAGGCGGTCGAGGCCGAGGCGGTCGAGGCTGGCCTCCAGGGAGCGTCGTACGCCGTCGGCGCTGAAGTCCCAGACGCGACGGTGTGTGGCGGGTACGGCGAAGCCGCCTGCGAGGTCGTCACCGTGGCCGTCGGCGGGTTCCAGGAGACGGCCCACCTTCGTGGAGAGCGTGTACGCCGAGCGCGGGCGCTCCCGCAGTGCCGCGCCCAGGCGGCGTTCGGACAGGCCGAGGCCGTAGTGCGGGGCGGTGTCGAAGTAGCGGATGCCGCGCTGCCAGGCGGCGTCCACCGCCTCGTACGCCTGCTCCTCGCCGACCTCGGTGTAGAGGTTGCCGATGCCGGCGGCGCCGAAGGACAGCTCGCTGACCTCGACGCCGCTGCGGCCGAGCCGTCTCACTGGCTCACCGGGCGCAGGCGCAGGCCCTGCATACCGCCGTCGACGGCGAGGGCGGTGCCGGTCGTGGCCCCGGACAGCGGGCTCGCCAAGTAGGCGATGGCGCCCGCGACCTCGGCGGCCGAGACGAGACGGCCGGTGGGCTGGCGGGCCTCCAGGGCGGCACGCTCGGCGCCCGGGTCGGAGGCGGAGTCGAGCAGGCGGCCGACCCAGGGGGTGTCCACCGTGCCGGGGTTGACGCAGTTGACGCGGATGCCTTCGCGGACGTGGTCGGCGGCCATGGCGAGGGTGAGGGAGTACACGGCGCCCTTGGTCGCGCTGTACAGGGCCCGCTGCGGGAGCCCTGCCGTGGCCGCGATGGAGCAGGTGTTGACGATCGCCGCGTGCGTGGATCGGCGCAGGTGGGGCAGGGCAGCGCGCGCGACCCGCACCATGCCGAGGACATTGACGTCCATGACCCGGTGCCACTCGGCGTCGTCGTTGTCCTCGACGGTGCCCTGGGCGCCGATGCCGGCGTTGTTGATCACCACGTCGAGTCCGCCGAGGTCGGCCGCGGCGGCGGCCACGGCCGCGCGCACGGAGGCGTCGTCGGTCACGTCGGCGCGGTGCGCGAGCAGCGGCTTGTCGACGGACGACGGGTCCAGGTCGAGGACGGCGACCTGGGCACCGCGCGCGGCGAGGAGTTCGGCCGTGGCCCGGCCGATGCCGGAGGCGCCTCCCGTCACCAGCGCCTTGAGACCGTCGAAGTCGCTCATGCCGCGTGCCCCTTCTTCTGCGTCTGGAGGTCGGCGGCCCAGAAGGCGCCGTCCGGGAACGTGTACCGCGCGATCGACTCGGGTCGCATGGCGGCCGAGAAGCCCGGCGCGGTGGGTGCCGTGTAGTGACCTTCCCTGATCACCACCGGGTCGAGGAAGTGGTCGTGCAGATGGTCGACGTACTCGATGACGCGGTCCTCGGTGGTGCCGGTGACGGCGACATAGTCGAACATCGACAGGTGCTGGACGAGTTCGCACAGGCCGACGCCGCCGGCGTGCGGGCAGACCGGGACGCCGAACTTGGCGGCGAGCAGCAGGATGGCGAGGTTCTCGTTGACGCCGCCGACGCGGGCCGCGTCGATCTGGAGCACGTCGAGGGCGCCGGCCTGGAGGAGCTGCTTGAAGACGACCCGGTTCTGCACGTGCTCGCCGGTGGCCACCTTCACCGGGACGACGGCCTTGCGGATCGCCGCGTGGCCGAGGACGTCGTCGGGGCTGGTGGGCTCCTCGATCCAGTACGGGTCGAACTCGGCGAGGGCCTTGGTCCAGCGGATCGCCTCGTCGACGTCCCAGCGCTGGTTGGCGTCGATGGCCATGCGGATGTCCGGCCCGACGACCGAGCGGGCGACGCGGCAGCGCCGTACGTCGTCCTCCAGGTCGGCGCCGACCTTCAGCTTGATCTGCCGGAAGCCGTCGGCGACGGCCTCGGCGGCGAGCCGCGTGAGCTTGTCGTCGTCGTAGCCGAGCCAGCCCGCGGAGGTGGTGTAGGCGGGGTAGCCGCGCTCCACGAGCCGGGCTGTGCGCTCCGCCGAGCCCTCCCGGCCCCGGCGCAGGATCGTCAGCGCCTCCTCGGGCGTGAGCGCGTCGGTGAGGTACCGGAAGTCGATCTGACGGACGATCCACTCCGGGTCGGCCTCGGCGAGGAGGCGCCACAGCGGCTTGCCGGCCCGCTTGGCGGCGAGGTCCCACACGGCGTTCATGACCGCGCCGATCGCCATGTGCATCACGCCCTTCTCGGGGCCGAGCCAGCGCAGCTGGCTGTCGCCGATCAGGTCGCGGTTCAGGGTCCCCGGGTCGGCGCAGAGCTCGTCGACGGAGCGGCCGACGACATGCCCGCGCAGCGCCTCGATCGCGGCGACCTGGACCTCGTTGCCCCGCCCGATGGTGAACGTGAACCCGTGCCCCGTGAGCCCGTCCACGCCTTCCTGACCGTCCGTGCGCAGCACGACGTACGCGGCCGAGTAGTCCGGGTCCGGGTTCATCGCGTCGGAGCCGTCGAGCTCGCGCGAGGTGGGGAAGCGGATGTCGTAGGTGTCGACCGCGGTGATGCGGGCGGGGGTCGGGGACACGGAGAGCCTTTCGGTAGGTGACAGGGACGAGGCTCAGTCCTGGGCGCGGCCCGTAGTCACGCGGGCGATCATGAGGGCGACCAGGATGATTCCGCCGTAGATGGCCTGGATCCAGAACGACGGGACCTGGGCGAGGGTGAGCAGGTTCTGGACGACGCCGAGGAGGAGTACGCCGGTCAGGGCGCCGAACATGGTGCCCTTGCCGCCGTCCAGGCTGATGCCGCCGATCACCGCGGCCGCGAACACGGTGAAGATCATGTTGTTGCCCTGGTTGGCGCTGATCGCCCCGACGTAGCCGGTCTGGATGACCCCGCCGACGGCCGCGAGGGCGCCCGCCACGACGAACACACCGAGCATCACGCGCTCGACCCGGATTCCGGCCGCGCGGGCGGCGTCCGCGTTGCCGCCGATGGCGTACAGGGCGCGTCCGATGCGGTGGTACTTGAGCACGAACCCGGCGATCGCGAAGGCGGCCGCCGCGAGCCACACCGACATCGGGATGTTCAGGAAGGTGGTCGTGGCGAGGGAGTAGAAGCTGTCGGGCATCCCGAACAGCGTCTTGCCCTTGGTCGCGCCGACCAGCAGACCGCGCAGGACGATCAGCATGGCGAGCGTCACGATGAAGGCGTTGAGCTTGAACTTCACGACCAGGATGCCGTTGAAGGCACCCACCGCCGCGCCGACCGCGAGGACCGCCAACAGGGCGAGGGCGGCGGGGAGTTCGGTGCCCCAGCCGGACTGGGCGGCGGGCAGCACGAGGAGCGCTCCGACGGCGGGCGCGATGCCGACCACCGACTCCAGGGACAGGTCGAACTTGCCGGTGATCAGGACCAGCGACTCGGCCAGCACGACCATGGCCAGCGCGGCGGAGGCGCCGAGGATGGAGATCAGGTTCCGCTCGGTGAGGAACGAGTCGTTGACCACCGCGCCGAGCACCATGAGCAGCAACAGGGCCGGTACGAGGGCGAGTTCACGGGCCCGGCGAAGGAAGACGGCCTTGGCGGCACGGGGATCGGGGACCTTGACGGGCGTAACCGGTGGGGCCTTGGTGTCAGCCATGGTCCACTCCTTCGATGGAGGCGATCAGCTCGTGGTCGCGCCAGCCCGCCGGGTGCTCGGCGACGACGCGGCCGTGGAACAGGACGAGGACGCGGTCGCAGCGGCGCAGGTCGTCGAGTTCGTCGGAGACGACGAGTACGGCGGTGCCGTCCTCTCGGGCGCTGTCCATGCGGGCGAGCAGGGACTCCTTGGACTTCACGTCGACGCCCGCGGTGGGGTTGATCAGTACGAGCAGGCGGGGGTCGGAGGCCAGGGCGCGGGCCATGACGACCTTCTGCGCGTTGCCGCCGGACAGGTCCGAGACCGGTTGGTCGGGGCCCTCGGTGTGGATGTCGAGGCGTTCGATGAGGGTGCCCGCGAAGGCGCGCTTGCGGTCGGTGCCGACGAAACCGAAGCGGCCGAGCCGGTCGAGGACGCTCATGGTGGCGTTGTCGCCGATGGTCATGCCGGCGACCAGGCCTTGCTCGTGCCGGTCCCGGGGCACGCACGCGACGCCCGCCTTGAGGGCGGCCTGCACATCGCCGAACGGCAGCCGTTCTCCGCCCAGTTGGGCGGTCCCGCCCGTCGGCGTGTGCAGCCCCGCGAAGGACTCGGCCAGCTGGACCTTGCCACTGCCGCTGATCCCGGCGAGCCCGACGACCTCGCCACGGCGGACCGTGAGGTCGATGTCCTGGTACGCCGGTGAGGTGAGCCCGCGGGCTTCGAGCAGGACGGGGGCGTGGTGGTCGACGTCCCTGGGGTCGACGGCCTGCTCGGCGATGGTCTCCAGGGACTCCCCCGCCATGGCCTCCACCAGCGCCCGGCGCGGGAGTTCGGCGACCGGTGCCGTGGTGATCCAGCGCGCGTCGCGCAGAACCGTGACGGTCTGGCAGACCTCGTACACCTCCTGAAGGTGGTGCGAGATGAACAGGAAGGTCACGCCGGAGTCCTGCAGCGCCCGCATGCGCGTGAAGAGCCGCTCGATCTCACGGTTGTCGAGCTGGGCGGTGGGCTCGTCGAGGATGATGAAGCGGGCGCCGAAGCTCAACGCCCGGGCGATCTCCACCATTTGACGGTCCTCGACCTTGAGGTCCGAGGTGCGGGCGTCGGGGTCGACGCGCACGTCCCAGGTGTCGAGGAGGTCGGAGGCCTCGGACCTCAGCTTGCGCCAGCTGATGAAACCCCGGTTGAGCGGCTGGCGGTTGATGAACAGGTTCTCGGCGACCGTCAGCTCGGGGACGACGGTGGGCTTCTGGTAGACGCAGGCCACCTTGCGGCGCCAGGCGTCGCGGTCGGCCAGTGCCGGCGCGGGGTCGCCGTCGAAGCGGACCTCGCCCTCGTCGGCCGCCTGGAGGCCGGTGAGGATGTTGACCAGGGTCGACTTACCGGCGCCGTTGCGGCCGACGAGGGCGTGGGACTCGCCGGTCAGGACGGTGAGCCGGCCGTCGGCGAGGGCGGTGGTGGGGCCGTAGCGCTTGACGATGTCGCGCGCCTGGACGAGGGGGGTGATCACGGCCGTACTCATTTGACCGTGTTGCCCCAGAGCTTGGGGTCGTCGACGTTGTCCTTGGTGACCAGCGGGGCGGGCAACTGGTCCTCCAGGATGCCGCTGGGGAGCTTGACGATGGTCGAGTCGTGGTCGGTCGGGCCCGGCTCGAAGGTCTTCCCCTCCATCGCGGCCTTGATGTAGTACATGCCGTACTTGGCGTACAGGTCGGCGGGCTGGGAGACGGTCGCGTCGATCTGTCCCTTGCGGATGGCGTCGTACTCCTGCGGGATGCCGTCGTTGGAGACGATCGTGATGTGGCCGGCCTGCCCGGCCGTCTTCAGCATCCCCTTCGACTTCAGGGTCTGCAGGGTCGGCGCGAGGTAGACGCCGCCGGCCTGCAGGTAGATGCCCTTGATGTCGGGGTTGGCGTTCAGGAGGGTGTCCAGCTTGGAGGCCGCGGCGTCCGACTCCCACTTGGCCGGGATCTCCAGGACCTTCAGCTTGGGGAAGTTCTTCTTCACGCAGCCGCGGAACGCCTCGGAGCGGTCACGGCCGTTGACCGAGGCCAGGTCGCCCATGATCTGCACGACCTTGCCGGAGGGGATCTGCTCGCCGAGGTACTGGCAGGCCTTCTCCCCGTACGCCACGTTGTCGGCCCGCACCACCATGGCGACCTTGCCCTTGTCGGGCGCCACGTCGACGGCGACGACCGGCACGCCCTTGCGCTCCGCCTGGTCGAGGCCTGCCTCGATGGCCGCGCTGTCCAGCGGGGCGACGACCAGGCCCTTCACGCCCTGGTTGAGCTGGTTGTTGATGTCGGTGATCTGCTGGGAGGGGTCGCTGTTGGAGTTGACCGTCTTGAGCGTGTCGACGCCTTCGGAGTCGGCCGTCTTCGGCACGTAGTCGTTGTACGACTGCCAGAACGGCGAGGTCAGCAGGGGCAGGATCACCCCGACCTTGCCGGTCCCGCCGGCTTCGGCGCCGCCGGCGCCGGTGTCCTTCGTGCTGCCGCACGCGGCGAGCACGAGCGAGGCGCCGACGACGGCGGCCACCGCCTTGCCCCTCCGCGACCTGTTCTGCTTCCGCGCTGTTGTGCCGTGCATCTGGCGGCTCCTCGTTGAGCGTGTTCGAGCACATGGTTCGAGCAGATGCCCGCATATTTATCAGACCACTTCGCCGATACAACACCCTCGGGGCGCCATTTTCCGTCGTTTACGGCCGTAGTGGTCCGACCAACCTGGTGATTACACTGCCGCTCACCGGGCACCCTCAGGCGCCTGGGGCGACAGGAGGAATGGCGTGGACGAGACAGCCCCGCAGAAGGGCACCGTGACGCAGCGCGCCATCGAGCAGATCAAGGCGATGATCGCGCAGGGGCGGCTGGAGCCCGGCCAGCGGCTGCCGACCGAACGCGATCTGGCGGTCCAGCTCGGCATCTCCCGCAGCTCGATGCGGGAGGCGATCCGCGCGCTGACGGTGCTGGGCGTGCTGGAGGCCCGGCACGGCTCGGGCATCTACGTCACGCAGCTGGAGGCCGGCGACCTGCTGGAGACGTTCGGTGTGGTCGCCGACCTGTCCCGGGGCCCGCGTCTGGTGGAGCTCCTCGAGGTGCGCCGCATCCTGGAGTCGACGGCGACGGCCCTGGCGGCGGCGCGCATCACGCCGGACCAGCTCGCGGAGGTCGAGAAGCACCTGACGGCGATGAACGCCACGGACGACCCCGAGGAGATCCTCGCCCACGACCTGGCCTTCCACCGCGAGATCGCGGCCGCCGCCGGCAACGGGACCATGGCCGCGATCCTGGAGGGCCTGTCCTCCCGCACGTTCCGCGCTCGCGTCTGGCGCGGCTACCAGGAGGAGGGTGCCTTCGCCCGCACCCGCCGCGAGCACGCCGCGATCCACCGTGCCCTTCTCGCCCGCGATCCGGAGGCGGCACGGGCCGCGGCGGCCGCGCATGTGGGCGAGGTGGAGGAGTGGCTGCGGACGCAACTCGGCGCCTGACCGCCGACGCCGCGGGCCGTTCCCCTCGCCTGCGGTGCGAGGGGAACGGCCCGTGTCATGGCTGCTCTACGGCCGCACGTCGAAGCCGTGCTCCCGTCCGAGTTTCTCCAGCGACGCCTGGCCGGGGATGCCGTTGGCGTCGGCGCCGGTGAAGCCGCAGCGGTGCTGCCAGGCGGAGTAGGCCTTGACGGTCGCCCCACCGAAGTGACCGTCCGCGTACTCCGTTTCGAGGAGGCCTTCCGCGACGAGCGCCTTCTCCACAGTCTTCACCCCGGCGTACGACACCGGCGTGCCCGCCTTGGCCGGGTCGTGCAGGGCCGCGGCGACCAGCTTCGACACATCGATCACCGGCCGCGGGCCCGGAACGGTCGGCGAGCCACCGGGCCGCGGGGCGCCCTTCTGCACCCATGCGTACAGGTGCTCTCCGGGGCACGCGGTGGCGAAGCCGTCCTTGTGCCCCTTGATCTCGTTGCCGGCACCGTGCCGGCGCAGCAGCTCGATGCCGTCACGGATCGCGCCGAGCATCGCGTCCGTCGGCTTGATGAGCCCCTTGTCGCCGACCAGGCCGACGATCGCGTAGTGGGCGCGGTTGAGGGGCTGGTTGCCGTTCGCCCCGGTGCGCTTGCCGAGGCCGCGGCCCTCCAGGAGATGACCGTGCGGGCAGGCGCCGTAGTTGTAGGCGATGTCCGAGTAGTTCTCCTCCTTGTTCGCCAGATGGGAGACCCGGATGGACTTCCACTCGGCGATGCAGAGGTCGTGGTCGTCGAGGAGTTTGACGCTGACCGGCGTGCCTTCGTAGTGGACCTTCACGCCCTTGGTCGATGTCTGCGTCGGAGCGGCGGAGGCGGGCCAGCCGAGCTGGGCCCGCGTGACGAGCTTCATGATTGCCTCCAAGGCGCTGTCTAACGCCAACCTCCTTGAGTGTGATACCAGTTGCCGCCCGATTCACCACGGCGCGCCGCCCGTTCGCCGTCAGTGCACCGGCGCCCGGCGCAGTCGCAGCGTCACCAGTTCGAAGGGCCGCAGGCGCAGAGCGACGCGCGCGCCGTCGCACGACAGCGCCTCGGGCAGCGGACGTTCCAGCAGGTCCGTCGCCGTGACGTCCGCGACCTCGAAGTCCGCCGCCAGCGTGGCCCGTACCCGGCCGCCGTGGGCCTCGTGCAGGCGCACCACGACATCTCCGCTGCCGTCGTCGGCCAGCTTGACGGCCGTGATCACGACGGCCTCCCGGTCCACCGTCACCAGGGGCGCCACCTCCCGCGCGCCGCTCACCGACCGCTCCGGCAGATTGATCCGCCAGCCCTCGCGCACCGCGTCGCCGATGCCCGCGCCCGGTACCAGGGCGTGCTGGAAGCGGTGGACGCCCTGGTCGGTCTCGGGGTCGGGGAAGCGCGGGGCGCGCAGGAGGGATACGCGCACCGTGGTGGTCGTACCGCGGTCGCCGTCGGTGCGGACCGTGCGGGTCACGTCGTGGCCGTACGTCGAGTCGTTGACGACGGCGACGCCCCAGCCCGGCTCCTGAAGGTGGACGAAACGGTGGTTGCAGGCCTCGAACTTGGCCGCCTCCCAGCTGGTGTTGGTGTGCGTGGCGCGGAAGAAGTGCCCGAACTGGGTCTCCGACGCGTACCGTTCCGCGTGCAGGTCGAGCGGGAAGGCCAGCTTCAGGAACTTCTCCGTCTCGTGCCAGTCGACCTCCGTGTCCAGCAGCAGCAGCCGCTCCCCCGGTGCGAGCGACAGCACCTGGGTGACGCGGGAGGCGCCGAAGGACCGGACGATCCGCACCGATCCCTCGTCGTCGCCGGGGGTGACCTCGTCCGCCTCGGTCAGGTCGGTGACCGTGTTGCGGTAGAACTCGTCGACGTCCCAGGCGTCCCACATGTTCGGGAAGTCCGGGTGGAGTTGGAGGAGTCCGGCGGCCCGGCCCGGGGCGACGGTCTCGCGGTCGGCCTCGATGTCGTACGCCGACACGACCAGGCCCTGCGCGTCGATCTCGACGCGCAGCAGGCCGTTGTCGAGGACGAACCCGCCGCCCTGCCGTGCCGTCCGTGCCGTCCTGCCCTCGGCCACCGGGGTGCGCGCACCGCCCGCCGGTACGCCGTCGCGCGTGTGCGGGGCCGCGTTGAAGACGAACTCGGTCTCGCCCTCGCCCGCCAGAGCCCGCTGGGCGGCCTCGATGATCGCGTTCAGCTCACCTGCGAGGCGCTCGTACGTGGCGCGCGCCTCCCGGTGCACCCACGCGATCGACGACCCCGGCAGGATGTCGTGGAACTGGTGCAGCAGCACCGTCTTCCAGATGCGGTCCAACTCCTCGTACGGGTAGGGGAATCCGGTGCGTACGGCAGCCGTCGCGGCCCATAGCTCGGCCTCCCGCAGGAGGTGCTCGCTGCGGCGGTTGCCCTGCTTGGTCTTCGCCTGGCTGGTGAGCGTGGCGCGGTGGAGTTCTAGGTAGAGCTCGCCGACCCAGACGGGCGGGTCGGGGTACTCGGCCTCGGCCTTCGCGAAGAACTCCGCCGGGGTCTCCCAGGTGACGGTCGCCGATCCTTCCAGGCTGCGCAGCCGGGCCGCCTTGGCGACCATCTCCCGGGTCGTGCCGCCGCCTCCGTCGCCCCAGCCGGTGGGGGCGAGGGAGTGCCGGGCGGCCCCCTTGTCCTTGAAGTTGCGGGCCGCGTGCGCGATCTCGCTGCCCTTCATCGAGCAGTTGTAGGTGTCGACGGGCGGGAAGTGGGTGAAGATCCGGGTGCCGTCGATGCCCTCCCACTGGAAGGTGTGGTGCGGGAACCTGTTGGTCCGGGACCAGGAGATCTTCTGCGTCAGCAGCCACTTGGAGCCGGCCGCCTTGATGATCTGGGGCAGTCCGGCGGCGAAGCCGAAGGTGTCGGGCAGCCAGGCCTCGTCGTTCTCGATGCCGAACTCGTCGAGGAAGAACCGCTTGCCGTGCACGAACTGCCGGGCCATCGCCTCCGAGCCCGGCATGTTGGTGTCCGACTCCACCCACATCCCGCCTGCCGGCACGAACCGCCCGTCCGCCACCGCCTTCTTCACCCGCGCCCACACCTCGGGCCGGTGCTCCTTCACCCACGCCCACTGCTGGGCCTGCGACATGGCGAAGACGAAGTCGGGCTCGTCCTCGATGAGCGCGGTCATGTTGGACGTCGTACGGGCCACCTTGCGCACGGTCTCCCGCAGCGGCCACAGCCACGCCGAGTCGATGTGCGCGTGCCCGACGGCGCTGATGCGGTGGGCGGACGGAACGGCGGGGGCGGCCAGCACGTCGGCCAGCCTCTCCCGCGCCCGCGCCGCGGTGCCGCCCACGTCCTGGAGGTCGACCGCGTCCAGCGCCTTCTCCACCGCCCGCAGGATCTCCCAGCGCCGCGCCGACTCCACCGGCAGCTCGGCCATCAGCTCGCCCAGTACCTCCAGGTCGATAGCCAGTTGCCAAACGTCCTCGTCGAGGACGGCGAGGTCCATCCGGGCGAGCCTGTACTGGGGTTCGCTGCCGGCGGTCTCCTTGTCGCCGAGCTGCGTGGGCAGGAAGGGGTGGTAGTCGAGGATGACGGGGTTGGAGGCCGCCTCGATGTGCAGCCGCACCTGCTCGCCGCCCGCCGCCGGGGCGCCGATGCGCACCCACTGGTTGCGCGGGTTGAGGCCCTTCACCGGGGTGCCGTCGGGCCGGTAGACCAGGCCCTCGCACTGGAAACCCGGCATGTTCTCGTCGAACCCGAGGTCGAGCAGGGCCTCGACGGTCTTCCCGGCCCACGCCTCGGGCACGGTCCCGGTGACCCGGAACCAGCTGGTGCCCCAGGGAGAACCCCAGCGCGCGCCCACCTCGATCGGCTCGGGTTCGGCCGCGAGTCCCTCGGCGACCGGCACCGGCTCGCCGGGCGCATGCCACACCGCCACCTCCAGCGGCACGGACTCGGGGTACACGGCGGGGCGGATGCGCTCGTCGAGGACGCGCTTGAGACGGGCTTCGACCAGGCTGCGGTCGTCATGCATGAGGGGTGCTCCGTAGGTCGTCCGGGCGGTTGCTTACCGGCGGGTGGTTACCAGCGGTGGGTGACGGTCGCGGGGGCCGACGTGGTGTAGAGCTCCCCTACGGCGCGCAGTTCGAACCGTGCCTCCTCTTCGCCCTGTTCGGGTCGCAGGCCACCGGTGAAGAACGCGCGCTGGCAGGTGCCGCCGAGGAAGCGTCGGGTGCCGTCGGGCAGGACGCGGTGGAGGGTGTGGTGGCGTATGTCGCCGGGGGCCGGGTTCCAGGCGAAGCGCAGGTCGCCGCCTGAGGCCGCGGTGATGCGCAGGGCGGTGGGCGCGGGGGGTGTGTGCGGGGCATCGCGCACCGCGAGACCGCCGAGCCGCCACCGCACGGGTCCGCCGTCGGCCGCGGTGAGCCGGACGCCGATCGCGTGCACGGTGCCGGCCAGGCCGGTGAGCCGTACGGTCGAGGTCTGCCAGCCGTCGGCCGAGGTCACGGGGAAGTAGGTGTACGGCGGTGTGGCCGCCTCGGCGGTGGGCTCGGCGGTGGCCACGGCCAACTCGACGCGCACGCTCCCCTCGTCGGTCCGGTGGGTCAGCTCGACGACCGTGTCCGCGGTGATCGGCAGCCGGGTCGCATACACCTCCACCACCGCGGGCTCGTCCAGCTCACCGTCGACGAGCACGCTGCTGCCCCCACGCCACGCGTCCGCGAAGTCGAAGCGCACAGCGGGCCGCTGTCCCTCGGTGTGCACGGCCCAGCGCCGGGACGGCAGCCGGTCCTGCAGGCCCAGGTGGTTCCACGGCGCGTCCGACGTCACCTGCCCGTCCTCGTACCACCGCAGCCCGTGCCCGGTGTTGAACACGCTCGCGAACGGCACCGCCGCGACCGTCGACCGGTCGGCCACGGACACCGCCGCCGCCCGCCAGCTGTCCGCCCCGTCCGGCCGCGACGGATCCAGCGACCGCCCGGTCCAGAACCGGTCGTCGGCGGCGTGGAAGGCCTCCGGCGCGCGCCCGTCCGCCGGCAGGTGATGGCGCGTCCACTCGGGCCGGTAGAAGCCCACCGACACGACGTGCGCCTTGTCGCGCGGCACGATCGCGTCCCAGTTCACGGACGAGTTCCAGCCGTTCGCCTCGACGTCGACGCCTGCCCACAACTCGTAGCGGCTGCGCCCCAGTCGATCGGCCCGCTGCCCTGACGACGCCAGCTTCGCCGCGGTCCACCGGAAGTCGACGAACATGTCGTCGGCGGCCTGGAAGAACGCCTCGTTCTGGGAGTCGAGCGCCCCCTGCCAGCTCACGGCCCCGTTCACGGTCATCGAGTCGTACCAGGTCACCCGCTGGCCCTCGGCCTTGGCGAGCGCTTTCAACTCCCGTATGAAGCCCAGCATGTCCGCGCCCAGCGCGGCGTTCCCGCCGCTCGTCTCGGCGTTGACGAACCACCCGTCGAACCCGTACGCGTCCGCGACCGCGACCAGCCGTTCGGCCAGCGGATACCGCCCGGCCGCGTCCTTCTGCACCAGGTCACGGGTCCACTGCAGCTGCCCGCCGTAGGCGACGGGCGGCAGGAAGATGTTGCCGAGGACGGGCACACCGTGCCGGTGGGCGGCGTCGACGATCGGCGCGTTCGGCGCGAGGATCAGCCCCTCCCCCGACGAGCCGCCCCAGAAGACCAGCTCGTCGATGTACGCCCAGTGGGTGAGGGCGTAGTAGTCGGCGGTGGCCGAGCCCTGGGAGGGGTTGCCGGCGGTGGGGCCGAAGGACACGAGGGACTGGACGCGGGCCTGACCGGCGCGAGCGGTCGTGTTCACCGGAGTCGGGGTGAAGCGCGGGGCGAGCGGTACGGTCGCCGCGTTGAAGACCAGGTCCGGATCGTCGGCCGGGCGCCAGGACTTCAGGCTGCGCCAGGTGATGCCGGTGCCCGGGGTGCCGGAGGGCAGGGAGTCGGGGTACCAGTAGCAGGCGTACGGCTGGAGCGCGGCGGCCCTGGTTCTGGGGGCGGCTGCCGCGGTCGATGAGGTGAGTGGCAGCGAGGTGGCCGCGGCGGCGCCGGCGAGCAGGACGGTGCGTCTGGTGGGGTTCACGTGCGGGTTCCTCCTTGTGGGGTGGGGAGTACCTGGTCGGACGTGACGACTTCGGTGATGCCGCGCGCGCGGAGGTGGCCGGCGTCGGCGGCATGCGTGTCGAGGACGGTGGTGGGGCGGGCGCCGTCGGCGACCAGCCGGAAGAAGGCGTCGTAGACGGAGCCGCCGGGCGCGCACAGCGAGCGTGTGGCCGGGTCGGCGGGCACCACGAGGGCGGTCGTGCGGGGTGCCGGGGCGTACGTGTGCTCGCTCGCCGCCTTCGCCAGCACCCGGGCGAGGTCCTTGGGCTCGCGGCCGTTGGTGAGCAGGCCGAGCCCGTACTCGAGCGCCGGGAAGTCGGCGAGGTCCCGCGACACGTCGTGGGAGCACCACCAGGTGATGCCCCACAGGTCGGGGCAGTCGAGGGCGTTGGTGACGGTGGCTTCGGTGAAGGCGGCGGCATGCTCGGCGGGGACGAGGGGCGCGGGCGCGCCGACCTCCTGGAGCCAGACGGGCCGGTGTGGGTCGTCGGCCCAGGCCTTGCTCAGCTCGATGAGGTACGCGCCGTGGTGTTCCGTCGGGACGGACGTACGGCCGTGCCGCTGAGCGGTGCCGTTGAAGACCCAGGAGTGCACGGCCGTGACGGCACCCAGCCGGGCTGCCTGGGCCGGGGTGAACGGCTGGTCGTCCTGGTACCAGGTGGCGTCGTACTCGGCGTGCAGGTGCAGCCTGCCGGGGGCGCCCTCCTCGCAGGCCGCGAGCAGGCGCGTGAGCCAGGCGTCGATCTGGTCGGACGTCGCCCGGTCGGGGTCCGGGTGGGGCTCCGCCGTGAACTGGTTGACCTCGTTGCCGAGGGTCATGCCGATGAAGTTGGGCCGGTCGGCGAGGGCGGCGGCGAGGGTGCGCAGGTAGGAGGCCTGGCCGTCGACGACGTCCGGGTCGGTGAACAGGTTGCGCCGGTGCCAGGTCCGCGTCCACGCCGGCAGGAAGTCGAAGCTGCTCAAGTGCCCTTGCAGGCCGTCCACGTTGACGTCGAGCCCGCGTTCGGCGGCCGCGTCGGCGAGCTGGACGAGCTGCTCGACGGCCCGCTCGCGGATCAGGGTGCGGTTCGGCTGGAAGTACGGCCACAGCGGGAAGACACGGATGTGGTCGAGGCCCAGCGCGGCGATCGAGTCGAGGTCGGCACGTACGGAGTCGAGGTCGAAGTCGAGCCAGTGGTGGAACCACCCTTCGCTCGGGGTGTAGTTGACGCCGAAGCGCACGGCAGGAGGCATGCGGTGTCCTTGGACTCAGTGGGAGGTTCAGCCCTTCACCGCGCCCTCGCCGACTCCGCGGAAGAAGTACCGCTGCAGACAGGCGAAGAGGGCGATCAGCGGCGCGACGGCGATGATCGTGCCGGCCGCGACGAGGCGTTCGTCGCCCGCGAAGGTGCCGTGCAGGTAGTTGAGGCCGATGGTCAGGGTGAACTTGGACGGGTCGCTCAGCACGATGAGCGGCCACAGGAAGTCGTCCCAGGCGCCCATGAAGGCGAAGATGGCGACGACGGCGATCGTGCCCTTGGCCGACGGCAGCGCGATGCGCAGGAACCGCTGCCAGACGTTGGCGCCGTCGACGTAGGCCGCCTCCTCGATCTCGTACGGCAGGTTGAGGAAGGCGTTGCGCATCAGCAGGACGTTCATGGCGCCGATGCAGCCGGGCAGGACCACGCCGATCAGGGTGTTGTTGAGGCCGAGCTCCCGCATGGTCGTGAACTGGGCGATGATGATGCCCTCCACGGGCACGAGCATCGCCAGGATGAAGGCCAGGGTGGCCGCGCGACGGCCCCGGTAGCGCAGCCGGGCGAGGGCGTAGCCGGCGAGCGCCGAGCCGACGCAGTTGGTGACGACGTTGGCGGTGGCGACCTTCAGCGAGTTGAGGGCGTAGTCCCAGACGGGGATGGTGTCGGCGACCCGCTCGTAGTTGTGCAGGGTGGGGTCGCCGGGCAGGAACTTCGGCGGGGAGCTGAAGATGTCCTCGGTGGGACCCTTGAGCGAGGTCGACAGCTGCCAGAGGAACGGGCCGACGGTGAGGGCGAGTACGACGAGCAGGAGCAGATAGCGCAGGACGAGTTCCCCTACGCGGACGCGGCGGCCGTGTTCGTCGGTGACGCGGGGTTCGCGGGCGACGGCCGGCCTCGAAGCGGCGGGCCGTACCTTCTCCAGCACGCTCATGACTCGTCCCTCCGGTCCGCGCGCAGCACGAGCAGCATCAGGGCGACGGTGACGACGAAGACGACGACCGAGATGGCCGAGGCATAACCGACCCGGCCGGTCAGGCCGGTGCCGGTGCGCTGGACGAGCATGACGAGGGTGGTGTCCTCGCCCGCCGGGCCGCCGCTCGGGCCGGCCATCAGGTACACCTCGGAGAACACCTTGAACGCGGCGACCGAGGAGAGCGCCCCGACCAGGACCATCGTGGAGCGGACGGCGGGCACGGTGACCGTGAGGAAGCGGCGGACCGCTCCGGCGCCGTCCACGGCCGCCGCCTCGTGCAGCTCGCGCGGCACGTTGGCGAGCGCGGCCAGATAAATGATCATGTAGTAGCCGAGGCCCTTCCAGACCGTCACGGCCATGGCGCTCGACAGCAGCAGCCACTGGTCGCTGAGAAAGCCGACGCGGCCGACCCCGATGGTCTCCAGGAGCGAGTTCACAAGCCCCCGCTCGTCGAGCAGCCACACCCAGATCAGCCCGACCACGACGATCGAGGCGACGACCGGGGTGTAGAAGGCGGACCGGAAGAAGGTGATGCCGGGGATGTTCTTCTGCACCAGAAGCGCGAGCAGCAGGGGCAGGACGACGAGGGCGGGGACGACACCGACGACGTAGAGCGTGCTGTTGCGCAGGCCGATCCAGAACATGTCGTCGTTCAGCAGCTCGCGGAAGTTGGCGAGGCCCACGAACCGGCCCGGGATCAGGGTGCGGCGGTCGGTGAAGGCGTTGACCAGCGTGGAGACGAACGGGTACAGGATGAAGGCGCCGGCGATCAGGAGTCCCGGGGCGGCGAACAGCCAGGGGCTGGTGGGCAGTTGGCGCCGCACCCGGGAGACGGTCGAGGTGGCCATCGCGGGCTATCCCTGCTGCTGGAGAAGCCTGTTGCAGGCCTCGACAGCGTTATCAAGAGCTTGCTTCGGACTCTCCTTGCCCTGCAAGGCCTTGGCGACCTCGTTGCGCAGCTCGGTCTTCATCTGCTCGCTGAACAGCACGGGCGTGTAGTTGACCGCGTTCTTCAACGACTTGGCGGCGGCGATACGCACCCGCGTCTCATCCGTCCCGTCCTCCTTGCTGAAGTACGGGTCGTCGAGCGAGCCGGCGGTGCTGGGGAAGATGGCGACCTGCTGGGCGAACGACATCTGGTGCTCGGCGTCGGTGACGTAGTGGGCGAAGGCGACCGCGGCGGGCGCACGCTTCGTCTGCGCGTTGACCATCACGCCCATCACGTACATGTTGACGTGCCCGGTGCTGGTGATCTGGTCCGTGATCCCGATGTTCTTGTACAGGTTGGGCGCCTGCTTCTTGAAGTTGCCGAGGTCCAGTGCGCTGCCGGGGTTCATGGCGACGGCCCCGGTGAGGAATTTCTTGCCGGACGACTCGGGGGTGGCGGTCAGCGCCTGCGGGTCGAGGGCCTTGGCGTCGTACAACTCCTTGTATTTGGCGAGGAGTTCGACTCCCTTTGCGTCGTCGAAGGAGAAAGCGGTGCCCTCCTTGTTCATGAGCGCGACGCCGTAGCGGCCGAAGTCCTCGATGGTGGGCACGTTGGCGAGGGTGGCGACCTTGCCGTCGGTCTTCTCCGCCATCGTCAACGCGGCGTCGAAGACCTCGTCGTACGTCTTCGGCGGCTGCTCGGCGTCGAGCCCCGCCTCCTTGAAGAGGGACTTGTTGTAGAACAGCGGGCCGGTGTTGAGGTACCAGGGGAAGGCGTATGTGCCCGTCATGCCCGGTATCCGATGGCTGGCCCAGGCGCCGGACAGGTACTCCTTCTCGTACTGGGGCGCCGCCTTGTCCAGGTCGAGCGCCAGGCCCGCCTTGGCGAGCGGGGCGACCAGGTCGGGCGAGACGTTGACGACGTCCGGGAGCGTGCCGCCGGCCGCGTCGGCACTGATCTTGTCGGCGTAGCCCTCGGCGGGCTGGTCGATCCACTTCACGTGGGTGCCGGGGTACTTCTTCTCGAAGTCGGCGATCAGGCCTTCGAAGTACGGCTTGAAGTTGGCGCGGAGATTCCAGGTCTGGAAGGTGATGTCGCCCTCGATCTTGCCGGAGGCGTCGGCCGTGCCGCCGTCACCTCCTCCCGAGCCGCAGGCGCTGAGCGGCAGGACGACACAGACGGCGAATGCGGCAGCGAGGGCTCTACGGGAAACGGGCACCGTGAACCGTCCTCCTTTGCGGGCGAGTTGGTCGACGAGGCAGACCCTGCACGCCGCTCCGCGGGCCCGTCAATGGCTCTCACCGAGCTAATTTCATTAGTGACTAATGCGCATTAGGATCAGCGAGCTGAACCGTATTAGGTTCACGGACCTGAACCGCATTAGTGCATACTGCTGCCGGAATGTGTCGCCGGAATGGGGAATCACCATGTCAGGCAAGCGCTCACCGGCCCGTCGGCCGACGATGAAGGACATAGCGCGGCACGCGGGGGTCTCCCAGAGCGCGGTCTCCTTCGCGCTGAACGGCCGGCCCGGTGTTTCGGAGGAGACCCGCGACCGGGTGCGGCGGGTCGCCGAGGAACTGGGCTGGCGGCCCAGTACGGCGGCGCGCGCACTGTCCGGGGAGGGTGCGGCGACGGTCGGCCTCGTGCTGGCGCGTCCGGCCGACACACTGGGCGTGGACTCCTTCTTCCTGCAACTCGTCTCGGGCATCCAGGAGGTGCTGGCCGAGCGTCATCTCGGCCTGCTCTTCCAGGTGGTGGAGGACGTCGCCGACGAGTGCGCGGTGTACCGCCGCTGGTGGGCCGAGCACCGCGTGGACGGCGTCCTCGTCGTCGACCCGCGCACCGACGACCCCCGCCCGGACCTGCTCGACGAACTCGGCCTGCCCGCCGTGGTGATCGGCGGCGCACCCGACGAACGCCACCCCGGCCTCTCGACCGTCTGGGCGGACGACGCCGGCGCGATGGCCTCGGTCGTGGACGGCCTGTACGCCCTGGGCCACCGGCGGATCGTGCACATCGCCGGGCTGCCGGGGCTCGCCCACACCGAGCGCCGGATCCGCACTCTGCGCGCCGAAGCCGGGCGCCGTGGCCTGACCGAGGTGAGGTCGGTGACCACCGACTACTCCGACGCCGAGGGCGCGGCGGTCACCCGCCGGGTCCTGGAGGGCACCGCTCCCCCGACCGCCCTGATCTACGACAACGACGTGATGGCCGTCGCCGGGGCGGCCGCTGCGGCCGAACTCGGCTTCTCCGTACCGGCGGACGTCTCGGTGGTGTCCTGGGAGGACTCGGCGCTGTGCCGGATGGTCAAGCCGTGGCTGTCCGCGTTGTCCCGGGACAGCGTGGAGTTCGGCCGCACGGCGGCGCGTGAACTGACCGCCCTCGTGGACGGGGGGTCGGCGCGGGCGGTGCGGGTGCCGGTGCCGCGGTTGATCGAGCGGGGGAGTACGGGGGTGGTGCGGGGCGGGTGAACGGCCTCGCGCCACGCCGTAGGACGGCTCACCTCCCGCCGTACGGCTCTAGCCGCGCAGCCCTTGCAGCCCTTCGTAGGCGGCAGTCACGATCTCCATCCCCCGCGTGTCCTCCGCGGGTTCGCGCATCTGCTGCGTCACGTACGCCACCACCATCCGACTGTCGGGCTCGATCATCACCAGGGAACCGCCCCAGCCGCCCCAGCCGTACGTGCTGCCGAACAGGCCGTACCCGAGGCCCCACCGCATCGGCATGCCCAGCACGCGGTCGTCGCCGTCGAACTGCACCTCCCGCGCGCGGTCGCAGCCGACCCGGGACAGCAGCCGCACCCCGCGCACCTCTCCCCCGCAGGCGAGCAGGGACTGCACGAGGGCCACCGAACGGGCATTGCCGAATCCACTCGCCGCGGGGATCTGCGCACGGCGCCAGGCCAGGCTGTTCCCCTCCCGGAGGCGCACCCCGTTCCCCGCCTCCGAGCCCGCCGGATTGCCGGGCGCACTCGCCGCGTAGTCCTCGCCCTGACCCGTCGGCGGGATCGCGCGGGCGACCCGATGGTCGTGCTCGGCCGCCAGCCCGATATGGAAGTCCGCGCCCAGCGGCCCGGTCACCTCCTCGGCGAGGAACTCGCCCACGCCGCGGCCGGTGACACGGCGTACGACCTCGCCGACGAGGAATCCCTGGGTGAGCGAGTGATATCCGGCCGCCGTGCCCGGCTCCCACCGAGGAGCCCGCGCCGCGAGCCGTGCCGTGGCGGAGGGCCAGTCATAGAGCTCCTCGACCGACCCGTCCCAGTCGGGCAGACCTGCGGTGTGCGCGAGCAGATGCCGTACCAGCACCTTCTCCTTGCCCGCCGCGCCGAATTCCGGCCAGTAACGAGAGACGGGGGCCGCGAGATCGAGCTCGCCCCGGTCGGCGAGGATCAGCGCGCACAGTGCCGTCATGGTCTTGGTGACGGACCAGACGTTGACGATCGTGTCGCGCTCCCACGGGATCGTGCGGTCCGCGTCCGCGAACCCGCCCCACACGTCCACCACCGGCTCGCCGTCCACGAAGACCGCGACGGAGCCGCCCGCGTCCCCGCCGTCCAGCGTTGCGGCCAGCGCGTTCGGCACGGCGGTGAACAGGTCCTCGCAGGAGCCATGGAGGTCGGCCATGTGCCCTATCCAGCCCGCGCCGGCCCGTCCCGGTCAACCGAATTTCAGAGCCTCGACCGGTACAGCCCGAGCTCCACGAGCCGCGGCGCGGCGCGCGAAACGACGGCGCTGCCGGGAGGCAGCGGCGGTGGTACGCGCTGAGGTACAGCCCGGCCACGAGGAACGGGCCCACGTCCTCGACCTCCTGCCCTGCGACCTGCGGGTGTGCGCCGGGCTCGCATCGCCCTGAGGCCGTCGCCCGGGCCCTCGCCGGGGTCGCCGCCGCGGCCGGACTCGGCTTCTCGGAGCGCGGGAGCGCCCCCCCGCACTCCCTGACCGCCCACCCGATCCCGGGGACGGATTCAGGAGGCCGGTTCCAGCACCACACAGCACCGGCCCACCGCCGGCGCCAGGTGCGCCTCGAAGGAGGTGTCGCCCGAGGTGGCGAGCGCTCCGCGCAGCAGGTGGAGGTTCATCCCGCACACGGTCTCCGTGTGGTCGCGCGCCAGCGCGTGGAACGGGCAGTTGCCGAGGACGAGGGTCTCCCCCTCGCGGCGCGGCTCGAAGCCGTACCGCTCCAGCATGTCCACGACTCCGGCCGTCGCCTGGCTGCCCAGCCGCTCGCCCAGCCCGGCGGCCTTGCGGTGCAGCACGGCGCGTACCGGCTCGCCCGTGGCGTCGGACTCCTCCACGGCCTGGGCCAGCAGCCGCCCGGCCAGCTCGTAGCACCGCGCGGGCAGGCTGACGCCCACCTCCCGCTGGGAGCGCCGGTACAGCTTGGCCGGCCGCCCGGCCCCGGGTCCCGTTCGCCCGCTGCGCCTCTCGTAGACGACGTCCAGCAGTCCCGCGTCGGCCAGGCGGTCCAGGTGGAACGCCGCCGTCTGCCGAGCCAGTCCCAGGGCCTGAGCAGCCTCGTCCCGGCCCACAGGGTCGGGACTGCGCGCCACGTGCTCGTACAGCCGGCGGCGCGTCGGCTCCTCCAGCGCCGCAACGGCGGAGAGGTCGTCGCGGGGTGCGTCCTTCGAGTGATCCACGAACCCCAGTGTAAAACCAATCCCCATTGACTAAAGAGACGCGATGCGCTTCTATCGACAAGCGAAGTTGTTTATAGAAGGAGGCGTCATGTCGGCCGCACCCTCACCCCCCACACCTGCACCCGACACCGCACGGCAGGCGATCACCACCGACCCCGGCTACCAGGCCTTCTGGATCCTGCGTGTCGGGTTCACCGTCGCACCGGTGCTGTTCGGGCTGGACAAGTTCGCCAATCTGCTCGTCGACTGGCCGGGCTACCTCGCCCCGTGGATCAACGACATCGTCCCGGGCAGCGCGCAGGACGCCATGTATGCCGTCGGCGTCATCGAGATCGTCGCCGGACTGGTGGTCGCGGTGGCACCCCGCTTCGGGGGCTGGCTGGTGGCCGGCTGGCTCGCGGGGATCATCGTCAACCTGCTGACGATCCCCGACTACTACGACATCGCGTTGCGCGACTTCGGCCTGCTGCTCGGCGCGGTCGCCCTGGCACGGCTCGCCCAGCGCTATCACGGCGCCCGAGCGCGCTGACACAAGGGGGGGCAGTTGGGGGCAGTCACCGGACCGCCGAGGCCCTGGTGACCGCCCCCCCTTCAGAACCCCTTCAGAATCCCTTCAGACCCGCGACCAGAACCCCTTCAGACCCGCGACCGGTACAGCCCGAACTCCACGAGCCGCACGGCGCCCCGCGACCCGGTGACCCGCACCCGCCAGCGCCGCGCCCGCACCGGAGCGGCGAGCAGCAGGATCCGGCTCGCGCCGATCGTCCCGGCCCGGGTCACCTCCGTCCAGGCGCCGTCGCGCTGCGCCTCGACGACAAAGCTCTCCACCTGCTGCCCGTACCGGATGTCCTCCGCCAGCCGGATCCGGTCCACCTCCCGCTCCCTGCCGAGGTCGACGGTGATCCGGCCCGGGGAGGCGGCGGGCCGGGCGTCGCGGGCCAGGTCCCCCGGGAGCTCGCGCTCCACGCGTTCGCGGAACTCCCTCAGCCGCGCCACGTCCGCCGCGGGCAGCAGACCGTCCGTGTCCGGTGGGATGTTGAGCAGCAGCACCGAGTTGCGGCCCACGGACCGGAAGTAGATGTCCGTCAACTGCTCGACGCTCTTGGGCTGTTGGTCGGCATGGTAGAACCAGCCGTCCCGGATGGACACGTCGCACTCGGCCGGCCACCACTGGAGGTGGTCGGCGACCGGCTGGGCTTTCACCAGGGCGTCCCTGCTGCCCGTGTCGGGGGCGTCGTAGGCGAGGGCGTAGTCCGTGCGGCCGTAGTCCTTCTCCTGCACCGGTACGACGCTCCACTCGTCGTCACGGGCCAGCCCACCCTCGTTGCCGACCCAGCGCACGTCCGGGCCGGACACGGCGATCGCGGCGTCCGGCGCGAGTGACCGGACGAGGGTGTACCAGCTGTCCCAGTCGTACTTCTCCACCTTGTCCGGCGGGATGCGCCCCTGCGCACCGTCGAACCAGACCTCGTCGATCGGGCCGTACTCGGTGAGGACCTCGTAGAGCTGGTTGAGCATATGGGCGCCGTAGTCGGTGGCCGGGAGGGTGTACGTCCGTGGCGGAGTGCGGTCGTCGCCGTCGAGGAGGGTGGGGATCGTGCGGTCGGCGCGGGCGCTGCCGTTGGCGTAGACGCCGTGGAGGTACTGGTTCTCGTCGGCGGGTGAGATGTAGACGCCGACCTTGATGCCGTGGCGCCGCATGGAGTCCGCGAAGGAACGCAGGACGTCGCCCTGGCCGTCGCGCCAACTGCTGGATGCCACCGAGTGGTCGGTGTAGCGGGACTGGTGGAGCACGAAGCCGTCGTGGTGCTTGACGGTGAGGATGGCTAGCCGGAAGCCGCCGTCGCGCAGGGCGCGGGCCCACTGGTCAGTGTCGAGGCCGGTCGGCTGGAACACGTCCGGGTCCTCGTCGCCGGTGCCCCACTCCAGGCCGGTGAAGGTGTTCACGCCGAAGTGCAGGAACGCGGTGCGCTCCAGGAGCTGCCAGGCGATCTGTCGTGCGGTGGGGCGGACTTGGGACGCCTTGCGGACGAGGTCGGCCTCGGTGTCGTCGGGGCTGACGGGGATGCGGTAGCGGGGGTCTTCCGCGGCGGCGGTGGGTGCGGCGGCTGCTCGGTGTGCCGCCAGTGCGGGTCTTGTGGCGCCGGTCGCGGCGAGGACGGCGGCGGTCGCGACGAAGACGCGTCGGGAAACGGCCATGGGACGGCTCCTCGGGTCAGGTCCTCAGCTCAGTTGCCATACGGCGGGCGTGCGCTGGTCCGGCGGGTACTGCACGAGCCGGCCGTCGTCCGTCACGCTCACCGTCATCCGGGTGATGGCGTTGACCAGTCGGTAGCCACCTGAGGTGGGCTCCAACTGCCAGCGCTGGAGGGTGTTCCGCGGATCGCACGCTTGAGGCGCCGCCTCCGCCCCGGGCTGCAGCGGCACATTGAGCGTGAGCTTCCCGCCGCGCACCTCGAGGCAGCCGTCGGCCGTCCGCACGGTGGCATAGCCGTCGGCTGTGCGCTCAACCTCGGCCTCGAAGGACCGGCCGCCCGTCCGGAAGGTGTACGACCCGTCCGCCACCGGCACCCGGGCCGGATCCCGCCACCCCGGCGCGTGCCCGACAGCCGTGCCGCGTGCGGTGAACTCGGCGTACGTGGCGTCGGGGTGTGGATCGCCCCAGGTCGCCTGGGCGATGTGCCGGAGCGCGGGCCACAGGGCGACGGCGACCTCGTTCTCGGTCTCGCCGCGGCCGTTGTCGGGCCAGAGGCTGATCTTCGCGCCGGTGATGCCGTCGCGGGAGGCGAGCTTCTCGCCCTCGAAGCTGCGCGGGTCCCAGCTCTGGTCGTACAGCCCCTTGGTGTCGCTGTGGAAGCCGCCGCGGACCAGGTACAGGGCGTATGCGGCATTCATCAACGGGTAGCCCTGGGCTCGGAGTTGGCTGGGTTTCGTCGCCACGTTCAGCCAGTGCTCGACCGTCGTGCCCGCGGCCACGGGCACGGTGTTGGCGCCGGTGAGCCCGTCGTTCCAGATGCGCAGTTGCCTGCCCTTGCCCGCCGCGTAGGCGTGGACGCGGTTGACGAAGTCGATGAACGCGTCCTGGGGTGTGGCGTCGGGGCCGTACCTGTCCTGCGCGTACTTCAGGATCTGCGGGTACTTGGCGAAGTCGGAGCCGAGCATGTACTCGTCGGCTCCCATGTGCCAGGACGTGGCGGTGAAGACCTGTGCGTACTCGTCGATCAGGCTCGTGTAGTAGGCGAAGGCCTCGGGCCGGGTGATGTCGAGGCGCGCGGGCTGCTTGTTGCCGTCGGAGTCGGTCAGCTGGAGATCCGGGCGGTTCTCGATCCACGGGTCCATGTGGCCCGGCGAGTTGATCTCGGGAATGATCTCGACGTGGTACTTGTCGCCGAGGGCGACCAG
The DNA here is from genome assembly GCF_028736035.1 of Streptomyces sp. T12. Lineage (NCBI taxonomy): Bacteria > Bacillati > Actinomycetota > Actinomycetes > Kitasatosporales > Streptomycetaceae > Streptomyces > Streptomyces sp. T12. The sequence goes on along the minus strand of NZ_CP117866.1, from coordinate 9,713,159 downwards.
GCGGCGCATCTCGTCCTTGGTGTAGTAGCCCCAGGTGTTGGCCTCGGGATGGGCGTCGCTCTTCACCTTCAGTTCGAGGAGCAGCTGGTTGAGCTTGTGGTACGCCATCTCGCGGACCAGGTTCTCCAGCCAGGGCATCGAGACGTGGATGTAGCAGGCGCAGACGCCGACGCCCCGCTCCTTGTAGCGCGGTACGTCGACCGTGCGGCCGGCGGGGATGCGGTCGCCCTGGGCCAGGAGCTGGAGGAGGGTGCGGGTGCCGTAGAAGGCGCCGGTCTCGCTCGCCGCGGTCACCGACAGCCGGTTGCCCGCGCGCAGTTCGTAGCCCTCCGCGCCGAGGGAGGTCCGGGCGGGCTGGACGTCGATAACGATGTCACCGGGTCGAGCACCGCCGCGCACCACGGCAACCGTGCCGTGTCCCGCGTCGCGGAGGTCGTCGGCGAGGGTGTCGGCGACCCGCCGTTCGCTCGCGCTGTCGGCCACGAGGCGGGCGGTGCGCTCGTAGGTGTAACTGCCGGATGCCGGGGTCCAGTCGGCCAGGGCGGGCACCGTGACCGGCGTGACCGCCGCCCTCTGCTCCTCCTCCGCGACCGCCGACGCCGACGCCGAGGCCGGCACCGACGCCGCGAAGAACAGCGTCAGTGCCGCCAGGACACCGGCTGTTTTCAAGCGTCTCCTCATGAGGCACCCCCATTCATCGGATGTCTGATCATTGGGCGGGCCCCAGGGGCTGTCAATGGGCCGCGAAGAGCACTGCCCTGACTCATTGGTCGGATGATGCGCAGGTCAGCGGGGCCGCACGGAGGAGCGGTGGCGCGAAAAGTCCAAGAAGACCCTCCCGAATATCCAAGCGCCGCACATCCAAGCGCCGCACCCCCTCGACGCCGGGCGCGCCGCCGGGCAGAGTGCTCCTACATACTCGTGAGTAAGCCCTGGGGAGGGCCCGTGACCAGCTGGGTCGGCCGGACCGCCGCGGAGATCGCCGCCGCCGTACGCGAGAAGCAGGCCACACCCCGTGAGGTGGTGGCCGAGCACCTGGCCCGTATCGAGCGGCTGGACGGCCGCGTCGGCGCCTTCCGGGTGGTCCGGGCCGAGGCGGCACTGGCCGAGGCCGACGAGGTCGGCTCGCGTGCCGACCTCGCCGAACTGCCCCTGGCCGGCGTGCCGATGGCCGTCAAGGACAACCTCGCGGTGCGCGGCGAGTCCAACCGCGTCGGCTCCGCGGCGACGCCGGACACCCCGGCCGACCACGACCACGTCACCGTGGCCCGGCTGCGGGCGGCCGGCGCGGTGGTCGTCGGGCTGACGAACGTGCCGGAGCTGTGCGTCTTCGGCACCACGGAGGGCGTCCACGGCACCGCCCGCAACCCGTGGGACACCTCACGCACGGCGGGTGGTTCGTCCGGCGGCAGCGCGGCCGCCGTCGCCGCGGGCATGGCGCCGATCGCCCTCGGCAACGACGGCATGGGCTCCTTGCGCATACCGGCGGCCAACTGCGGCCTCGTCACCATCAAGCCCGGCACCGGCGTCGTCCCGGCCGGCATCAGCGACGGCGACTGGTTCGGCATGTCGGAGAACGGCCCTCTGGCCACGACGGTCGAGGACGCCCGTCTGATGCTGTCGGTCATCGCCGGCACCGATACCGACGTCGTACGCCAGGACGCGCCCGGCACGCACAAGATCGCCCTGTCCCTGCGCAGCCCGCTCACCGGGGTCGCCATCAGCAAGCCGTATACGACCGCCGCCCGGGAGGCCGCGGGGCTGCTGATCAAGGCCGGTCACCAGGTACGGCGCGCCGACCCGCCCTACCCGATGTCGCTGAGCCTCACCTCGCTCGCCCACTGGACGGCGGGCACGGCCGTCGACGCAGAGGGCCTCGACCCGCGCCGGCTCGCCCGCCGGACCCGGGTCCACGCGGCCGTCGGCCGGCGCTTCCTGCGTCAGGTCCGGGGCGGGGCGAGCCGGGAGCAGCTGCGCCGGCGCCTGGAGCCGTTCTTCGCCGAGTACGACGTGCTCCTGACCCCCGCCCTCGCCCGCCGCTCTCCCAAGTCGGAGCCCTGGCACGAGCGGGGCTGGCTGCGCAACATCATGGCCAACACCAACTACTCGCCGCTGACCCCGCCGTGGAACCTCACCGGCTGGCCCGCGATGTCCATCCCGTTCGGCACCCTGCCCTCCGGAGCGCCCTGTGCCGTACAGCTGGTGGGGCGTCCCGGAACGGAGGCGGATCTGCTGGCGCTGGCGGAGCGGATCGAGACGCTGCGGCCGTGGCGGCGGACGGCGCCGCTGGACTAGGCCCTGTCGGCGGGCCGGTGCGCCCGGGCTTCAGTCGGTGATGTACCACCCGTCCTTGATGTACTCCAGGGTGTAGCTGCCGAGGTCGCTCTCGGAGAAGGTGGCGGAGGACCTGACGGATTCGACCGGCATCTCGATCTTCTCGGGCGTTCGCACCACGACGCGCTGCGGGTCGACCGTCGCGGTCTGCAGAGCCTTCTTCTGCGCCGGCGAGATCATCTGGAACACGACAGCGTACGTCGACGTGCACGGACCGAACCCTTGGTCCTGGGCCTTCTTCGCCGCGGGCCCGGCCACCTCGCAGACCGTGTCGATGTCCTCCCGGCCCAGGGCGTGCAGGTACTCCTCGTACCGCTGGATCGCCCCCTCCTTCGTCTTGGGCGCGGGCTGCTCCCCGGACGGATCCGCCGGCGGCTTGTCAGCACCCCCGCACGGCTCGTCGGTGAAGACACCTGGCAGTTGACGCTGCGGGTACGGGCCCATCGGCCCGTTGAACCCCTTCACATGTGCCTGCGAACCCCACCACCCGGCGTACCCCCACCAGGGTTCGCGGTCGACGGGCCGGACGTTGTTCCACGTCTGCCACTCGACGCCGTCCTTCGAGGTCCGGTCGAACGCGACATCCACCCGGTGGTAGCCGTCAGTCGGGTAGGAGGCGTGTGAACCACGCGCCGAGTACACCGTCGGATGCCCGCCGCGCGGGTCGAGGTCCGACCACTTCACGCTGCACTGATCTTTGCCGTGCTTGGCGAACGTCACCGCCTCCGGCTCGCCGTCACGCAGCTGCACGGCGACGCGCTCCCAGTCACCCTCGTGCCGGTTGACCGCAGTCAGGTTGTTGTAGGCGTAGAAGAACCAGTACACGTACGCCGTGCGCGCGGGGTCGGTCTTGTGCTTGTGGTACTCCCAGTAGACCGGTGCGCCGGTGCCTTCACCCTTGCGCACCTCCGTCGGCGGGTCGAGATAGAAACCGGCGGCGACTTCGGTCGTGGGGTGTTCCTCTTCCCCGTGCCCCGGGCAGGACATGGGCTTGGACGACGGTTTCCCCAGCTCCACACGCCGGTGGCGGTAGGGCTTTTCGGTACGCAGGCCCAACAGCAGGGGGTCGACCGGGTCGGCCACCGGCTCCTCGTCGCGGCAGAATCCTTCGTGGTCGAAGCGCAGCACGGACCGCTCGATGAAACGCGTCGCGTCCATCGGCATCAGCGACTCCTTCTTGGCGAGCCGCACCAGCGGCGCGAACCGAGCGGCCGCCGCCGCGGAGGCCTGCGAGGGCTCCGCGCCCGTGTACTCCTTCGGTTTCTCCGGACCGCATGCCACCAGCGCCACGGAGGCCGATAGCGCCACGCCCACCATCGCCCGCACCCGAACCCGCACCCGGTCCCCCTTCACTCGCCCACACCAGCCGACAGCACGTCAGGACATCACGCAGAATCGGGCAGAGCGGTTCCCCACCGGCAGGTCCCAGGGCGACAGAGCCTAGGCCGTCGCCGCGAACGGCCCTTCGGCGGTGAACGCCAGCTGGGCGAAGCGTTCGCCGATGCGGCGGTGGGTGGCGGCGTCCGGGTGAAGGTCGTCGGGGAGCGGGAGTTCGGCGGCGTCGGTCTCGCCGTAGAGGTCGCGGCCGTCGAGGTAGTGCAGGTTCGGGTCGTCGGCCGCCCGCTGCTTGACGATGCGGGACAGCTCCTCCCGGATGACGCCCAACGTCAGCTTTCCGCTCGCGCGTTCCGCAGGGTCACCCATGGCGACGAACCGCAGTCGCCCTGCGCTGAGCGCGCTGAAGTCGGGGGCGCAGGGGCCGGGCGTGTCCTCATGGATGGGGCACAGGATGGGCGACACGACCAGCAGCGGTGTCGTCGGGTGCCCTTCCCTGACGGTGTCGAGGAAACCGTGGACCGCGGGGCCGAAGGCGCGCAGCCGCATCAGGTCCAGGTTGACCAGGTTGATGCCGATCTTGACGCTGATGAGGTCGGCGGGGGTGTCGCGCAGGGTGCGGGCGGTGAACGGATCGAGCAGAGCGCTCCCGGCCAGGCCCAGGTTGATCAGCTCCACGCCGCCGCGCGAGGCGGCGAGCGCGGGCCAGATGCCGGTGGGGCTCGCGGCGTCGGAGCCGTGGCTGATGGAACTGCCGTGGTGCAGCCACACCCTGCGGCCGGGGTCGCGCGCGGGCTCGACGGGGGCGTCGGTGCGCAGGGCGATCAGTTCGGTGGTCTCGTTGTGCGGCAGCCAGATCTCGACGTCCTTGTCGCCGTCGGGCAGCCCTGCGAAGCGGACGGTGCCGGCCCGGCCGGTCCGGTGCTCGGCGGTTCCGGCGGCCATGTCGACGATCACGACGTTGCCGCCGGTCACGCTGCCCTGCCCTGCGGGGCGGCCGTCGACGATCAGGTCGTACACGCCGTCCGGGCGGGGTGGCGCGCCGACGTAACTGCGTTTGGTGGGCAGCGTGTCCAGCTCGATGGCGGTGGCCCGGGTGCGGAAGGCCAGCCGTACGCCGGAGGGCTGCGACTCGGCCATGGCCAGCTGCCCGTCGGTGTTCTGGGCGCGTGCCCGGGCAGGCAGCCGGTGCGGCAGGACGCCGTGCTCGGTGTGCTCGACGTCGAGGGCGCCGCGCAGGAGGTCGGCAGTGACGGGCGTGGTGATCCGGTCGTGCTCGGTGTCCATGTCCTCAGCCTGTCGGTCAGGGAGTGGGCTCGGTGGGCCAGTTGCGCAGCAGGGCGTCGAGGGCGTCCAGGATCCGGATCCAGGTCTCCTCGGAGTCGGGAGCGCTGTGACTGAAGCCGCCCGCCGTCTCCAGGCTGGAGTAGCCGTGGAAGACGCTGCCCAGGAGCCGTACGGCATGCGTCGCGTCCGGCTCCGTCAGGTCGTAGCCGCGCAGGATCGCCCGCGTCATCTGCGCGTGCCGGACGCCCGCACTGGCGGCCGCCGTCTCGGGGTCGAGCCGCATCCGCGCGGCGGCGGCACGGCCGGGGTGCTCACGGCCGTAGTCGCGGTAGACGTTGGCGAAGGCGACCAGCGCGTCCTTGCCGGCCCGCCCGGCCACGGCGTCGGCCGCCCGGTCGGCCAGTTCCTCCAGCGCGAACAGGGCGATGCGCGTCTTGAGGTCCTGGGAGTTCTTCACGTGCGAGTACAGGCTCGCGACCTTGACGTCGAAGCGCCGGGCGAGCTCCGACACGGTCACCTGCTCGAAGCCGACCTCGTCGGCCAGCTCCGCACCCGCCCGGACCAGGCGTTCCGTGGTCAGTCCAACGCGTGCCACAACCGTCCTCCCCTTCGCCATAAGCGATTATGTATCTACCTAAAGCTTTTAGGCAAACAGGGAGGACATGGAGGCAGCCGCTGGAGACTGTCGGCTGAAGACAGTCGGCTGGAGACAGTCGGCTAAAGCGCTCGGTACATGATGTGCAGGCCCACCCGCCCATGCCTGGGATGTTCGTACGCGTCCGGGACCGTGCCGAGAATCGTGAAGCCGAGGGAGGTCCACAGGCCCACGGCCGGGTTGGTCTCGACCACGGCGTTGAAGACCATGCCCCGGTAACCGTCCGCCTTGGCCACGGCCAGGATGTGCTCGGCGAGGGCGCGGCCGATGCCGCGGCCCCCGCGGTCGGGGTCGACCACGAAGGCGGCGTTGGCGATCCGGGCGGCGGGGCCGCCGTAATTGGGGGTCACGTAGGCGGAGGCGACGACCGCTCCCCCGTCGTCCTCGACGACATAGACGCGTTTGGCCGGGTTCATCCACAAGGCCCGGGCGGCGTCCTCAGAAATGTCCGGATCCCACGCACAGGTCTCGCCGGCGGCGACGATCCGACGCCAAAAAGGCCAAATCCGCGGCCAGTCGTCGGCCGCGGCTTCTCTGATCAGCATGGGCGTGAGTCTCGCACGCCCATGCGGTCGGCGATCGCGAAGGGCTCTGCCCCCTTCGGTCGACCTCGTCAGTCGACGCTGGGCAGGATGTGGGGCTCGGCGAGGTCGTCCTCGTAGCCCGCCAGGCGAATGGGGGCGGACCGGGCCCACACGTCGAGACTGCCGATCTCCTTCGACCGGCCACCCGCGCGCTCCGTGCGTTCCTTGGGGCGCTGCTCGCGATTCGTCTTCTCAGGTGTCACCGCGCACTCCTTCTGTGTCGGATCACCCTCGGGGCGGGCCGGCCAGTCTGCGGTCCGGTACCTGACGCCCGCTCGGGTCTTACTCAAAGTCGGCTCGGACGCGGTGGCGCCGGTAACTGGTGTGCAAGGCAGGCCGTTGTGCACCGGCTTGTCCCGGGACGGACCGTGGGTGTGGGTTGGGACCCTGTAGTGCTGTCCGTCCGCTACAGACTAACCAAATGAGCGGGTACCCGCTCGATGGGGCTGCAAACAAGGTGTAACTATCTGGAGTCAAACGGCATTTACCAGCCCCGTCATTAACCTGTTTGTTACGAAATGCACCGTTGAAAAGTCACCCGTTCGGCTCAACATCATCTTCATGCCCGACGCGGGACGGGAGCACGCCGCGCAGTTCAAGTCCCGTTGGCCGATTCGCAAGGCGGCCATGATCTGCTGCAGTACGGCAACGGCTTGTCCGGCGGGAGGACTGACGCATGGAGCTGCGCAGTGTCGAAGAGCTGATGGATCTGCTGTACACCTGCCGGGGCACCCGGGATGCCCCGGGCCTCGGGAGCACCCGAGTCGATCTCCACCAACACGCGCTGCGGACCGCCGCCCTGCTGCGCCGCGTGCGCCCCGCCGACAAGGAGCTCCAGGTCGCGGGGCTCGTCCATGCCATCGGCCCGCTGCTGGGCCCGGGCGACCTGACCGGCCACTGCGACTGCGCGGCGGACGCGGTGCGCCCGCTCCTCGGCGAACGGGTCTCCCGCCTCGTCCGTGACCAGTGCCGGGCCTACGACTCCGCCGACGACGACCTGGTCCGCCTGCGCCAGGCCGACGAGGAGGGCCGCAGCGCCGAGTTCGACGCCGGGGTGCTGGAGGACTGGCGCACGGTGCTGGAGCTGGTGGCGGCACGGAACTCGCGGCTCGGGGCTGTCGACTGACGATCCGTCATGAGACCGTACGGCGATGACGTCGTCGTACGGACTTCAGGGCAGAGCCGCCGTCGTCACCGGCGCCACGCGCGGCATCGGGCACGCCGTCGCCCGGCAACTGGCCGCCGCCGGGGCGCTGGTGTGCGTGACCGCGCGGGACGCGGCCGAGGTGCGGCGCACGGCCGCCGAGCTGGGCGGCGTCGGGGTCGCCGGCAGTGTGGCCGACCCGGACCATCCGCGGGCGGTGGTGGACGTCGCCCTGCGCGAGTTCGGCCGGATCGACGTCCTGGTGAACAACGCGGCCACGAACCTGCCGTACGGCCCCCTCATGGACGTCGATCCGCGGGCTTGGCGCGAGGCGTTCGCCGTGAACGTCGAGGCGCCCCTGCGGCTCGTGCAGTGCGCCTGGCGGGCCTGGATGGGCGAACACGGCGGCACGGTGGTCAACGTCTGTACGGAGGGCGCCGCCCATGTCGGCCCCAACATCGGCGCGTACGGCACCAGCAAGGCGGCCCTCGCCCACCTCACCCAGCAGCTCGCGGGCGAGCTGGCCCCGAAGGTACGGGTCAACTCCGTCTCCCCCGGGCTCGTCCGCACCGAGATGGCGCGGTTCGTCTGGGAGCCGGGTGAGGAGGAGGTGGCCGCGGGGCTGCCGCTGGGGCGGATCGGCGAGCCGGACGACATCGCCCGGGCGGTGGTGTGGCTGGCGTCGGACGCGGCGGAGTGGATCACGGGAGCCGATCTGCTGGTGGATGGGGGGACGGGGGTGCGCGGGGCGCACTCCATTGCGCCGTACGCGGTCGGCGAGCGCTTGCGGTCGCAGGGGCCCCCGAGACGAGGCGGCGCTCTACCCTGACGTCATGGAGGCTGGGCAACTGCGGCTCGTGGCACGGCTTTTGAGTACCCGTTCGATCGAAGAGCTCGTCGCGGTGGCGGAGCGGACGCCGGAGGTGCTGCGGCCGGAGTTCGACGCGGTGGTCGCAGACGTGGCGCAACGGGCCGCGGCGAACGGCGAGCCTGCCATGGCGGTCGCTCTCGAACAGGTGATGCAGGTACTGCGGGCCATGCGCGGTCTCCCCGTACCCGAAGCGGACACCCCACTCTTCGAGCTCCTCATCGGCACGCCCCTGGCCGAGCTGACCGATGCCGGAGACTGGGACAGCTGGCAGGCCCTCCTCCACAGCCGGCCCGACCTCTTCGACGCCGACCTGATCGATCATCTGACCCGCATCCGGGGCCACGTGCGGGAGCAGGACCTGTGGACGCTGGACGCCCTGACCGCGTTCCTGGCGGACTGCCGCGAAGGGGGCACGGATACGGCGGTGGCCCACTGGCGCTCCTCCGCGCGGGTGGGCGACGGCACGCAGCTGCCGATCGAATACCAGATCGTGGCGATGTCCCATCTGGCCCACCGTGTGGGCCCGCGAGACGATCTGTACGGAGCACAGGCGCTCGGCCTTCTGGGACAGCTGCTCTCGCGTCGGCAGCTCGGGGACTGGCGGGAGAACCTCGAGCGTTCCGAGCGACTCCTGCGGACAGCGGCCGACCGGGCCTCGTCGCACGGAGACCTCCGGCTCAGGGCACAGTTCCAGCAGGCGCTCGTCAATGTGCTCCTACACTTGGACCAGGAGGCGAACGCCGCTGAGGCGCTCGATCTGTGCCAGGCGGCGCTGGAAGGCTGGGAGCCGAGCGACGACCCGGAGCTGTGGGGTCTGCTCATGACCAGCCGGGCCAACTGCCTCATCACCCTCGGCCGGTCGGACGAGGCGATCGAGGGCTACGAGGCGTCGCTGACCGTCTTCACCCGGGAGGAAAGCCCGAAACGCTGGGCCATCGCCACGTTCGGGCTCTCCGGCGCCCATGTCCACCGCGGTCTGCACGGTGGAGACCGCAACGATTTCGAACGCGGCCTGACGCTGCTCAAGAAGGCCGCCGATCTGCGGACTCGGGAAGCGGACGAGGCCCGCTGGGCCATGACCGAGGACGGGCTCGGCTGGTGCTACCTCTACCGGCTCAGTCCCACCGAGCGCGCGGACGACGTGCGCCGAGCCATCGAGCACTTCCGTGCCGCGCTGGAGTTCTACGTCCCCGGGCACCCCCGGCGTCCGCACACCCAGAACGGTCTGGGCCAGGCCTATTTCGCGCGCTACGAGCAAACCGGCGACGGGACCGATCTCCTGGCGAGCAGGGCGGCCCTGACCGAAGCCCTTGAGGTCGCCGACGTCGACGAACTACGCGCTGTGCACGGCCGGCTCGCCGTGATCGCGTTTCGTCTGGCCGCCACCGACCCCACCGCCGGGGAGACCGCCCGCCGGCATCAGCTCGAGGCCCTCGCCCTGGTGTCCGCCGAGGACGACCCGAACGGCTGGGCCGACGAGGTCATGTACCTCGCCCAGTTTCTGATGGAATACGGCCCCTCCGCCGGGGAGGGATGCGAGCAGGCCATCCGCCGGCTGCAGGAAGCCCTCACGATCGCCTCCGGTACAACCAAGGCCCGCGTCCTCCTGATGCTGGGAGCGGCCTACTCCAATCGCTCGTTCGGCGACAACGACGACAACTACGCCCAGGCCATGCAGTGTTACCACGCCGGTCTCGCGGAGATCACCATGGAGAACGAGCCCGAACTGTGGTCGAACCTCCGGTACCACATGGCCGTCTCGATCGTGGCTCACGAGCCCGCCCACTCGTTCGACGAGGAGGCGCGGGAAGCTCGCTACGCGGAGGCTCTGAGTCACCTCAACGAGGCGTTGGTGAGCGGCCCGCCATCGCCGGGCGACGCCGCCGTCATCAGGTCGGTCATCGGCGAGGTCCATCTGAGATACGAGCATCGGCGCGAAGCGATCGCCCCACTGGAGCAAGCCCGCGACGAACTCCGCAAGCTCGGCCACGCCAAGGAATTCGCTTCCGTCCAGCTTCGACTGGCCCACGCGTACGGTGCCGCGGATCCCCGGTCGATCCGGGCCGCTGCGACAGCCCGGCGGCTCACTCCCCTGCCCACATCCCCGCGCGACTTCGGAGCGGCCAGTCAGTGGCTCGGTCTCGCACATCTGGAGCGCGGCGAGTACGAGCGTGCGGGGCATGCCTTCCACGATGCGGTCCAGGCGCGCACCGAGGCGCTCCGGCCGGCCTGGCTTCCGACGGACCGGGCCACGATCCGCCGCTGGTTCCGCAGCAACATCGCCGAGCGGGCCTGTCTGGCCTTCGCGAGGGCCGCCGAACGGACATCGGAGCACAAGGAACGCGCTCGTTTGCTGGCCCTCGCGGTGGAGAGCCTCGACGCGGGCAGGATGCGCGGTTTCGCCGAGTTCGATGCCGGGCACCTCGCCCAACTGGCGCGCCACGACCCGGCGCTGCACCGGGAGCTGGAGGAGGCCGTGGCCCGCGTCCAAGCCGCTGCGCGCATCGACCGTGCCTCCCTCACCGGCGCCCTCGTCGGACCGCGCGCCGTCATTCCGGACGCCGAGAGGTGGCTCGCCGACCGCGAGGAGGCGCGAGCGAGTCGAGCCCGCTACCTGGAGGTGTTGGCCAGGATCCGGACCCGTACCGGACTCGACCTGGTGGACGAGCCCCTCCTCCTCTCGGAGATCGCCGGTCTGCTCGGCCCCGAAGACGCCCTTGCCTATGTACTGTCCGACGACGGGGACTTCGGGACCCAGCGCAAGTTGATTCTGCTCGTGCTTCCCGACGCGACGGTCCGCATGCACTGGTCCCAGGGAGCGGTGGACGCGTTCTTCTTCGTCGCCACCTGGCTCCCGAACCAGAGCATCGCGCACCGTACCCGCCCAGCCCAGGGAGACAGCTTCACGGACCTGCTGCGCCGGGCGCTCGACGCGGCCCTCCCCCTGGCGGCCGAGCAGTTGAGCGGACCGTTGGGCAAAGAGCTGCGGGACGCGCGGAGCAGCCGGGTCTTCCTGGTCACCTGCGGAATCCTCGGGCACTTCCCGCTGCATGCCTGCGCAGTCGACGCCGAGGGGCAGGTAGCGCTCGGTGAGGAGTTCGACGTCTCCTATCTTCCCTCCGCTGCCGTACTGCGTGCCCTGCGCGCCCGCTCGGCGCAGGCGCGCAGCCCTCGCGTGGTCACGGTCGCCAATCCGCTGCCGAACCCGCAGCCCCTGCCGTTCGCCGCGACCCAGCAGGCCGAGATTGCGGCGGTCGCCCGGGCGGGGGGCATCGCTCTGACCGAGCTGGCGGAGCACGCGGCGACCGGAGCGGCCGTCCGGGCAGCCGTCGCGGGGGCCACGCACGTGGATTTCGCCTGCCACGGCCGACTCGACCAGGGGTATCCCCTCGACTCGGGACTCCTGCTGTCCGACGAGGAGTTGGTCCTGCGCGATCTGCTCGACACCCGGCTGCTGGACGGCGTCGCCCTCGCGACACTGACCGCGTGCCAGAGCGCGGTCGCTTCCGGGGCCTGGTTCGAGGACGAGCCGGTCACCCTGGCCACTGGTTTCCTCGCCGCCGGGGCGCGGTCCGTTCTCGGCACGCTCTGGCTCGTGGACGACCTGGCGACGGCGCTGCTCGCCGGCCGTTTCTACCGACATCACCTGGTCGACGGGCTGCCGCCCGCGACCGCGCTGGGCCGCGCCCAGCGGTGGCTGCGCCGGCTGACCGTCGCCGACATCGCGGCAGAGCTCGGCGAGGCTCCCGCGGATCCTCTGCCCCAGGAGGTACGGCCGTTCGAGCATCCCCTCTACTGGGCCCCTTACGTACTGACGTCCGGCTGACCCATGATGTCCGCGTGACCTCTTCCCACACGGTGGCCGATGTGAGCCGCCCGGGCGATCTGGTACTCGCCGACACGGCGGCCCCCGACGAGGTCCGCCTGCGCCTGAGTCCGGGCGGCCTGGCCGTGATCGGCGACCCGGCACACGGGCTCCTCACCGGAGTCGTCAGATTCGAGCGGCTGTCCACGCTGAGCGAAGAAGAGGAGACCCTCGACGGGGTGGTCGACTCTGCGGCGCTGGTGCCCGGACGCCTCGGGCTGGAGCGGGCGTTCCGCATCCTGCTCGGCCATGCCGGACTGCGCTGGCTGGTGACCGAGACCGGCGCCGTGCTGGCGAGGGAACGTCTCGTGCCGGCATCGCTCGAGCGCTTCGCGGGCTCGGCCCTGGACCGGAGCGGGCTCTTCGGCGACCCGGTGGCACCGGCCAGCGGGCTGTCGTACCGCTGCCCCGCAAAGCCGGGTGAACACGTCTTCGCCCCTGCTGAGATCGAGGCGTGGACCACCGACCTCAAGGCCCGCTGCCCTGTCGATGGCAGGCTGATGACGGCGTTCCTCCCCCTCTCCAGCGACGAGGAGTGATGTGTTCGGCGCCTTCGTCAACCGCTTCGGGAGCCTGCTGGACCGCCGGTTCCTGCTGGGCAGCTGGTTTCCTGCGCTGTGTGGGGCGCTCCTGGTGGCCGGCGCCTACGCGCCGGCCCGAGGCTGGCGCACGACTGCCGGCGACTGGGACCGTGCCGGAGGTGCCGCCCAACTGTGGCTGGGCGTCGTCGCGGTCACCGCAATCACGCTCGTGGCCTTCCTGCTCCACGTCGCCCCGGTCGTCCGGCTGTTCGAGGGGTATCCACTGCCGTCCTGGATCAAGACGCGCGGTCGGTCACGGCAGTCCGCACGCCGGGGCCGGGTCTCCGAGGCCGATTCGCTCCGCACGTATCCGCGGAACAGCGACCTGATCAGGCCGACCAGGCTGGGCAACGTACTGACGGCCGCGGAGGAGCACGCCTATCTGCGCTACCGGATCGACGCGGTGGTCTGGTGGCCGCGCTTCGCGCCTGTCCTTCCGCAGGTCTTCCGGGACCAGTTGGACGAGGCACTGCTCCCGCTGATCTCCCTGACCAGCCTGGCGCTGGCCCTGTCGGCCGGCGGTGTGGCGGGCTCCGTGCTCCTGGCGGCCGGCGGTCACTGGGCGGGGGCAGTGATCTACCTGGCCGCCACCGCGCTCCTCGCGGTCCTGGCATACGCCGGCGCCCTTGCGCAGGCGGGGCGGTACGCCGCATGCGTCCGCGCCGCGTTCGACCTCTACCGCCATGACGTCCTCGCGGCGATGCGCATCGCTCAGCCGGACGACCTGATCGCGGAGCGGCACCGCTGGGAGGAGCTCACCCAGTGGATCTACCGCGGGGAACCGCCCCGTCGGCCTCTGGAGTACACCGAGCCGCCGGAGGCGGCGTCCTGAGGGGTCAGGACCGGAACACGCTCACCACTTGCCCGGCGCGTAGTCCTTCAGGAAGACGCCGTACACGTCGTCGCCCGCCTCGCCGCGCACGACCGGGTCGTACACGCGGGCCGCACCGTCGACCAGGTCGAGCGGGGCGTGGAAGCCCTCCTCGGCGAGGCGCAGCTTGTCGAAGTGGGGGCGCTCGTCGGTGATCCAGCCGGTGTCGACCGAGGTCATGAGGATGCCGTCGGTCTGGAACATCTCCTGGGCACTGGTGCGCGTGACCATGTTCATCGCGGCCTTGGCGGCGTTGGTGTTCGGGTGGCCCGCGCCCTTGTAGCCGCGGCCGAAGACGCCTTCCATCGCCGAGACGTTCACGACGTACGCACGCCCGCTCGTCGCCTTCTTGGCGGCGTCGGCCATGGCCGGGCGGAGCTTGCTGATCAGGATGAACGGCGCGGTGTAGTTGCACAGTTGGGTCTCGAGGAGCTCCACCGGGGAGATCTGCTCGATGGTCTGCACCCAGGTGTTGGAGTCGACGACGTCGGGGACGAGGCCGCCCGCGTCGATCGCGGTGCCGTCGAGGTGCCGGGCGACGCTGGCGTTGCCCGCGACCAGGGCGAGGTCGGCGACCTTCTGTGCGTCGAGGCCGCTGGTGCCGAGGGGCAGCGCGGCGATGCCGTCGACCGCGCCGGAGTTGAAGGCGCCGATGACGTGGTGGGCGGGGAGCTCACCGGCGGGCAGCGGGGCGCTCTCGCCGTCGACCAGGGCGGCGTAGGCGGAGGGCAGACGGCGTACGGTCTGCGTCGCGTTGTTGATGAGGATGTCGAGCGGGCCCGCCTCGGCGACCTGGTCGGCCAGGGCCACGGCCTGGGCCGGGTCGCGCAGGTCGATGCCGACGACCTCCAGGCGGTGCATCCAGTCCGCCGAGTCGTCCATGGCCTTGAAGCGGCGGATGGCGTCCTTCGGGAAGCGCGTGGTGATCGTGGTGTGCGCGCCGTCGCGCAGCAGCCTGAGCGCGATGTACATGCCGATCTTGGCGCGGCCGCCGGTGAGCAGGGCGCGCTTGCCGGTGAGGTCGGCGCGGACGTCGCGCTTGGCCCGGTTCAGGGCGGCGCAGTCCGGACAGAGCTGGTGGTAGAAGTAGTCGACTTCCACGTACCGGGTCTTGCAGGTGTAGCAGGAGCGCGGGCGCTGGAGTATCCCCGCGATCTTGCCCTCCTCGGTCACCGACGACGGGAGGATGCCCTCGGTCTCGTCGTCGATGCGCTGGGCGGAGCCGGTCGCCGTGGCCTCCGTGACCGCCTTGTCGTGGGCGGTCTTGGCGGCCCGGCGCTCCTGGCGGCGGCGCTGCTTGACGGTGCGGTAGATGCCGGCGGTGGCCCGGCGCACGGCGATGGCGTCGGGGTGGTCGACCTCCAGCTTGTCGAGCTCGTCGAGCACGCTGAGGCAGACGGCCAGCCGCTCCGGGTCGATGCCGGGGCCGTGGACGACCTCGTCACCGGGCTCGTGCACGACCTCGTGCGTCGTCGCCGAGCCTTCCTCTGTCACCGTCATCGCGCTGCCGTTTCCCTGATCACCCGCGCGGCGCTCCGACCGCGTCCGCTTTCGAACGGGGAATTGTACGGAGCGCCGGGCCGGTCCTCCAAAAACCGGCGGGCGAGCCCGGGGGAAGGAGGGCTCAGGGACCGCAGGCGGTGATCAGCTCCGCCACCTCCTCGGACACCGCCCTGGCGAGGACGTCGAGGTCCGGTACGGCCTCGGCGTCGGCGACGAGTCCGTAGTGGACGCGTCCGCGGTACGTCGAGACGGCCACCGCCAGGGACTGCCCGCGAGCCAGCGGGGCGAAGGGGTAGACCTCGGTGACGGGGTGGCCGCCGAGCTTCAGGCCGATGCCGGGCAGCGGCACGCTGGTGACCAGGATGTCGAACCAGAGCCGGGCGGCCTGGCCGACCAGCGGTCCGCCGAGCCGGTGGCCGAGCGCCGGCACGTGGTCGGCGAGCAGGGCGACGGCGCCCGCGCCCCGGTTGGGGCCGGCGTCCTTGTTGCGGTCCATGGCGGTACGGACCGTGGCGAGGCGGCGCAGCGGGTCGGGGTCGTCGACCGGAAGCCGTATCAAGTAGCCGGAGAGCCGGTTGCCCTGCGGGTGCGCGGTGCGCGGCCGGCGCTTGGAGACGGGGATCAGGGCGCGGGGCGCGACGCCCTCGCTGCCGTCGCCGCGTTCGTCGAGCCAACGGCGCAGGGCGCCCGCGACGACCGCGATGAGGACGTCGTTGACGGTGCCGCCGACGGCCTTGCGGATCACGTGCACGTCGTCGATGTCGACCACGACTCCGGCGGTACGGCGGGTGCCGCTCGACTCCGCGGTCAGCGCGGACGACGAGCGCACGTCCAAGGTGGACACGGCGACGGAGGCCCCGATGTCGAGGGCCCGGCCCACGTCGGACACGGCGCCGCGCAGCAGCCCCGGCAGCTTGCGCACATCCGGGAGGAGACCGCGCCGGGGCTCCTCGGGGCGGGGCCTTCGCGCGGGCAGGTCCATCGGGTCCAGGACGGCGGCGGCGAGGGTCAGCGCCCTCAGCCCGTCGGCGAGGGCGTGGTGGAACTTGAACAGCACGGCGAAGGACACGCCGTCCTCCCCCGGCAGCACATGCGCCTCCCACGGCGGCCGGCCGCGCTCCAGCGGGCGTTCCATGAGCCGGCCCGCCACAGCCTGGAAGTCGCCGGTCGGGGCGTGCAGCCGGACGTGGTCCAGGGGGTCGAAGTCGGGAGCGGGCTCGCGGGCCGCGCCACCGAACGAGAACGGCTGGAGGAGGTCCAGCGGCTGCCAGGCGTCACGGATGCGCATCCGCAGTCCCGGCACGGCGGCGGCGCGGGCGGCGAGCAGGTCGGCCGCATGGGCGCCGGCGGTGGGCGAGTGCGCTGTGAACACGCCGAGCGCGCCCAGGTGCATGGGGTGTTCGGCGGACTCGATGTTCCAGAACGCCAGGTCGAGAGGGGCGAGCGGGTCAGAAGTCAATGGCTTGCCTCGCGTCGACGACGGGTGGATCAGAAGTCAATCGCCCTGAAGCGATTACGGTCAAGTACGATCAAGCTACGCTCAGTTAACAGCAGATTAAGTCCCGCCCCTCATGAAAGGGGCGGGACTCATGGTGCATATGAGGTCACTTCAACACAGGTTGCGGCGCCGGGCATCCCGTGGGAGTCACCCGGGAGGCGTCACGGATTGCTTCAACGCTCCCCCGCGGAGGCCCCAGTAGCGGCGAGGAGCGCCTGCGCCTGTTCGCGGGCGTGGCCGATGGGGTCCGCGAAGCTGTTCAGGCCATGGGCGACGAGCGCCCCTTCGTGGAGCAGCATGAGCGTCCGGCCCAGACGGCAGGCCGCGTCCGGGGCGATCTCCCGGGCGAGGTCGGTGAACAGGGCGAGCATCCACTGCTTTTGCCCGGTGATGATCGGGTAGGCCGGGTGGGCGGGATCGCTGATCTCGGCGTGCGCGTTGACCATGCTGCACCCCTTGGAGCTGTACTCCGCCGACCACGCGCGTGAGGCGTCGAAGACGGCTGTGACGCGCGACGCCGCCGACGTCGGCCGTGCGGCTTCGAGGTGCTGGGCCAGGAAGGCACGCCAGCGTTCGTCACGATCCGCGAGGTACTCCACGACGATCTGCTCCTTGGAACCGAAGCGGTCGTAGAGGGTCTTCTTCGTCACCCCGGCCTCGGCGGCGATCAGGTCCACCCCGACGGCATGGATGCCGCGCTCGTAGAACAGCCTCGCGGCGGCCTCCAGGACGCGCCGTGCGGCAGGCGTCATCGCGACCCGCCGCGGACTCTCGCCGGTACCCATACCTCAGCAGTATACCGATCTGTATAGTTGGGGTGGTGGTATACCGATCTGTTTAGTCGAACGTCCATGGAGTGAGGGCAAGACATGAACTTCCTGCTCTCGATCGCCTTCGTGCTCTGCTGGAGTTCCGGGTTCATCGGGGCCAAGCTCGGCGCGGGCAGTGCGGCTGCGGTCACGATCCTGATGTGGCGGTTCCTGCCGCTGGCCGTCGTGCTGGTCGTCATCGCCGTCGTGTCCAGAGCGTCGTGGCGGGGCCTCACGATGCGGGATGTGGCCCGGCAGGCCGTGATCGGCGTGCTGTCGCAGAGCGGCTATCTGCTCACCGTCTACTACGCGATCCAACTCGGGGTCTCCAGCGGCACCACCGCCCTGATCGACGGCGTCCAGCCCCTCGTCGCGGGGGCACTCGCCGGGCCGTTGTTGCGTCAGTACGTCTCGCGCAGGCAGTGGGTGGGCCTGTGCCTGGGGGTGAGCGGCGTCGCCATGGTCACCATGGCCGATGCCGCGGCCGGCACCGGTGCGGCCTGGTGGGCCTATCTCATCCCCTTCCTCGGCATGTGCTCGCTGGTGGCGGCCACGTTCTTCGAGAGCCGCTCCCGCACGCGCGTCGCGCCCGCGGTGTCGATGACCGTCCACTGCGCCACCAGTGCGGTCGTCTTCACCGCGTCGGCCGTCAGCGCCGGCGCCGCGAAGCCGCCCGCCGAGCTCTCGTTCTGGTCCGCGATCACCTGGCTCGTGGCCTTGTCGACCTTCGGCGGATACGGGTTGTACTGGCTCATCCTGAGGCGCTCCGGAGTCACCAAGGTCAACACCCTCATGTTCCTCATGGCTCCGGTCACGGCAGTGTGGGGAGCCCTCATGTTCGGCGAACCCTTCGGCCCGCAGACCGCTCTCGGCCTGGCCGTCGGCTTGGCAGCAGTCGTCATCGTCCATCGCGGTGGCACTTCATCCACCAGGATGTGCGCGCGAACGATCGAGGTCGGAAGAAGCTCTTGTTCCAGTCGTCCGTGACGAGAGCCACGAGGGCTGTCTCGAATCCGTCGGCCAACCGCTGCATTCCGGCATCCCCGCCGAAGAGAGCCCGCTACGACACCCCCTGCCCCTTCCCCAGCGCGATCACTCCGCCCTTGGACACCGTGTACAGCTCCGCGTCCCGTTCCGGGTTGACGCCGATCGTCGCGCCCGGTGGCACCTCGACGTTCTTGTCGAGTACGGCACCTCGTACCACCGCGCCCCGCCCGATGCGTACGTTGTCGTGCAGCACCGCCCCCTGCACCACGGCCCCAGGGTCGACCACCACCCCCGGCGACAGCACGGACCGCGTGACCTGACCGCGGATCAGGCACCCGGCGCTGATGATGGACTCGCTGGCCATGCCGCCCGCGTTGAAGCGGGCCGGGGAGAGCTGGCCCGAGTGGGTGTAGATGGGCCAGCTGCGGTTGTAGAGGTTGAAGGCGGGACGCTCGGCTATGAGGTCCATGTGGGCGTCGTAGTACGCGTCCAGGGTGCCGACGTCCCGCCAGTAGCCCCGGTCGCGGTTGGTCTCGCCGGGGACGTGGTTGGCGCTGAAGTCGTACAGCTGGGCCTCGCCCCGGTCGGTGAGCTGGGGCAGGATCGAACCGCCCATGTCGTGCACGGAGTTCTCGTCCTCGGCGTCCCGCTGGAGCGCCTCGACGAGGGTCTTGGTGGTGAAGAGGTAGTTGCCCATCGAGGCGAAGACGGTCTCCGGGTCGTCCGGGAGGCCGGGCGGATCGGCGGGCTTCTCCAGGAAGCGGTCCACGCTCAGACCGTCCGAGCCGGGGCTGATCACACCGAAGGACGACGATTCGCTCCGCGGTACCCGTATGCCCGCCACTGTCACGCCCGCGCCGCCCTCGATGTGCTGGGCGAGCATCTGACGCGGGTCCATGCGGTACACGTGGTCGGCGCCGAACACCGCGACGTACTCGGGACGTTCGTCATAGATCAGGTTCAGGGACTGCAGGATCGCGTCCGCGCTGCCGAGGTACCAGCGCGGACCGAGGCGCTGCTGGGCCGGGACCGGGGTGACGTAGTTGCCGAGCAGGCTGGACATACGCCAGGTCGTGGTGATGTGCCGGTCCAGCGAGTGCGACTTGTACTGCGTGAGGACGCAGATGCGCAGGATGTCGGCGTTGACGAGGTTGGAAAGGACGAAGTCGACCAGGCGATACGTTCCGCCGAAGGTGACCGCGGGTTTCGCGCGGTCCGCGGTCAGGGGCATCAGGCGCTTGCCTTCTCCGCCCGCCAGTACGATTCCGAGCACCGAAGGTCCGCCACGACGCATGGCCGCTCCCCTCACCGTGGTTGATGCCAGCCTGCCCCTGTGTAGCGCGCACTAAGCCTGTTTGAGGATCTCCCCGTAGAGCCGGACCGTCCGCCGCGCCACCGCGTCCCAGCCGAACTCCCCCACGGCGCGCTCCCGTCCGGCCTCGCCCATCCGGCGGGCGGTCTCCGGGTCGCCGACGACCGAGTCCAGCGCCCGCGCGAGGCCGGCCTCGAAGTCGTCGTCCAACGGGACGAGAAGGCCCGTCTTGCCGTCGTCGACGACCTCGGGAATGCCGCCGACCTGCGAGGCCACCACGGGAGTTCCGCAGGCCATCGCCTCCAGGTTGACGATGCCGAGGGGCTCGTACACCGAAGGGCAGACGAACACGGCGGCGTGCGTGAGGAGTTGGATCACTTCCGGGCGCGGCAGCATCTGCGGGATCCAGTGCACGCCCTCGCGGACCCGGCTGAGCTCCCGGTAGAGATCGCGGAACTCCTGGTCGATCTCGGGGGTGTCGGGCGCGCCGGCGCACAGGACGACCTGTGCGGCGGGGTCGATGTTCCGTACCGCGCGCAGCAGATGGGGCACGCCCTTCTGGCGGGTGATGCGGCCGACGAACAGCACGTACGGGCGGTCGGCGTCGAGGCCGATGCGTGCGAGGACGTCGGTGCGGTGGTCGGGCCGGTAGAGGGTGGTGTCGATGCCGTTGTGGACGATGTGGACCCTGGCCGGGTCAAGCGCCGGATAGCAGCTGAGGATGTCCTCGCGCATCGCCCCGGAGACGGCGACGACCGCGTCGGCGGCCTCGATCGCGGTGCGCTCGGCCCAGCTCGACAGGGCGTATCCGCCGCCGAGTTGCTCGGCCTTCCAGGGGCGCAGCGGCTCCAGCGAGTGGGCGGTCATCACGTGCGGGATGCCGTACAGGAGCTTGCCGAGGTGGCCGGCGAGGTTGGCGTACCAGGTGTGGGAGTGGACGAGTTCGCGGCCCTGGAGGCCGGCGGCCATGGCGAGGTCCACCGAGAAGGTGCGCAGCGCGTCGTTGGCCGTGTCGAGGGCGGACCAGGGGCGGTGGCGTTGCACGCCCACCCCTCGGCCCTCGCCCCAGCAGTGCACCTCCAGATCGACGAGATCCCTCAACTCCCGGGCGAGGAACTCGACATGGACGCCCGCGCCGCCGTACACATCCGGCGGGTACTCCCGGGTCAGTAGTCCCACACGCACCCGGAACCCCCTGTTCTCAGCGGCTGGTTGCCCTTTCATGGTCACCCAGATGGGGCGCGTGGGGAAGAGCGCGGGGGTCGTGTGAAGCAACAGTCACCGCACACGCCCCCGCCCGGCACGCGGTAGTAGAGGCAGCAACTGCGGCGCCGGAACGCGGTTCCGGTGAGGGTGCCGGTGCCGGCGAGGAGGGGGTGGCCGAGGAGTTCGGTGGTCAGAGCGCGGGCCCGGGCGGCGGTGTCCGTACGGCCGGCTGCGCGCGCCCACTGGTCCAGTTGCCGGGCCGCTCCCGCGAGGGCGGATCCGGCGTTGCCCCACAGCAGGCCCGCCGCGACGCGGTACCGGGTGCGCAGCGCGGCGGTCAGCGGCTGAAGGTGGCCGAGCAGGACGACGTCGGCGAGGGTCGCCGGGTCCGCGGGGAGCGGGCGCACCTCGGCGAGCCACAGGTCGTCGGGGGCGCTGCCGTCGGGGTCCCAGTGCAGCAGGCGCGGGTCGAGGTCGGGGACGCTGCCGTACAGGGCGGCGCAGCCGAGCGTCACCGACCACAGGCGGGCCGCGAGTCCCTGCTGGGCCACGGATGCGGCGATCCGCAGCTCGGGGGCGCTCAGGGCGTTCGCGACTTTCCGGACGCGGAAGCCCAGGGGATTTCCCTGGGGGGCCGATGCGGGTTCCGCGTACGCCTGCGCCAGGGTCGGCAGTGGCTGAAGTGCTGCCCCTGCGGTGCGTAGTACGAAGAAGCCGCCGAGCGGCCGGAGCGCGGCGAGATCGGGGTCGAGGTCCACGAAGAGCAGTAGTACCAAGGCCCGTCGGGGTAATCACCTGGGGGTCTCCACCCGGGGTCACCCGCCTTGGGGATGAGACCGCCGCCGTAATACTCCATCGGCAGTACGACACAGTGCGTGCTCTGGTACGACGACGGGAAGAGCTTTTCGAGGCATCGTGTTGATTATGGAAGCCGACCGATCGCCGCGCCGGGGTCACCGCCCCCGCCTCACGCAGAGGAGCAGCTCATGAGCGCCCTCGCGCTGTCCGTGCTCCTGTCGCTCATCTCCGCGGTCGCGTACGCGGGCGGGGCGATCGTACAGGAGCGTGTCGCGGTGTCCTCCCCGGGACAGCAGTTCGCGCCGATGCGTCGGCCGGGCTGGTGGGCGGCGGTCGCGCTGAACGGCCTCGGTGGTCTGCTGCACGTGGTGGCGCTGGCTTTCGGTCCGCTGAGCCTGGTGCAGCCGCTCGGTGCCCTGACGATCGTGTTCGCGCTGCCGATGGCGGCGCTGTTCGTGGGCCGCAAGGCCGGGTCGACGGCCTGGCGGGGCGCGATCATGGCGACCGTGGGTCTCGCCGGGCTGCTGTCCCTGGTCGGCTCCTCCGAGTCGCAGTCGCTGGCCACGGCCGAGCGGGTGGGCGTGGCTGTGGTGACCGGCGGGCTCGTCGTGACGCTGATGATCGCGGGCCGGGCGGCCCACCGCCACCCGGCGGTGCGCAGCATGCTGCTCGCGACCGGGTCCGGCATAGCCTTCGGCATGTCCTCGGTGTTCACGAAGCTCGTCGCGGTCGACTGGAACGGCGGGGTGTCCGCGGCCGACCTGCCGACCCTGGCCACGATAGGCGTCTTCGCCACGGCCGGTCTGTGTCTGTCCCAGGCCGCCTACCGGGGCGCGGGCCTCGCGGCGCCGCTGGCCACCCTGACGGTCGTGAACCCCGTCGTGGCGGCCGCGGTCGGCATCACGATGTTCGGCGAAACCTTCCGCTACGGCACCACGGGCACCCTGCTCGCCCTGGGCTGCGGCGTGGTGGCGGCGGGCGGCCTGATCCTGCTGACGACGGAGCGGATCGCGCGCACGGAGGCGGAGGCCGAGCGGGCCCTGCCCGAGCCGACGCTGCCGGCCGTGGATCCGGTGCACGCCGAGGAACTGCTCGCGGGCGTTCCGGGGCAGGCCGGGACGATGCCGCGCGAGGAGATCGTCGTACCGGGCGGGGAGGAGATCCTCGTACCGGACCGGATCGAGGGCATCCTCATACCGGCCCAGGTCGCGGAGGGCGCGTACGAGGACGGCGAGCCGCCGCACCCCGAGGGCAGCCCCCCGAACCTCTACGGCCCCTTCTACGGCGGCCCGTACGTCCCGATGCCGGTCATCGACCGGCACCGCATCCGCGTCAAATCCTGACGCCGCCGGCCCGGAGATAGGCCACCGGGTCGATGTCCGCGCCGAAACCGGGCCCCGTCCGCACCTCGAAGTGCAGATGCGGGCCCGTGCTGTTGCCCGTGGACCCGGAGCGGCCGATGCGCTGGCCGGCTCCCACCGACTGCCCGGCCTTCACGGAGATGGCCGAGAGGTGGGCGTACTGGGTGTAGCGGCCGTCGGCGTGCCGGATCACCACCTGGTAGCCGAAGGAGCCTCCCCACCCCGCGTCGACCACCTGACCGGCCCCGACGGACTTCACGGAGGTACCGGTCGGGACGGGGAAGTCGACGCCGGTGTGGTAGCCCTTCGACCAGGACGAACCGGCCTTGCGGTACGGGGTGCCCGTGGGGGAGCCCACCGGGGCGACCAGCGAGCGACTGGCCGTGGTGGACTGCTGCTTCTCCCGGCCGGCGGCTTGCCGGTCCGAAGAGGTCTTCTCGGGCGAGGACGGGGAGGCCGGCTTGGTCGTCTTCGGGGCGGCCTTGCCGCGCACCGCGAGCCGCTGACCGGGCAGGATCAGGTCCGGATCCGCCCCGATCGCCTTCCGGTTCGCGGCGTACAGCCCCCGCCAACCGCCCTTCACCTTCTGCGACTCGGCGATCCCCGAGAGTGTGTCGCCGCGGACGACCGTGTACATCTCGGCCGTGCCGGCCCGCGACTGGGGTGTGGTCTGCGGCTGGACGTCCTGGACCGATGTCTTCCTGGTGGTGCCGACGGGATGGATGTCGGGTGTGTCCCCGCCGTCCCCGCCCTGGGTCAGCCCGGCCCGCACCGAGCACAGCGGCCAGGCGCCCGGCCCCTGGCCGTCCAGCACCTTCTCCGCGACGGCGATCTGCTGGTCCTTGGTGGCCAGATCCGCCCGCGCCGCGTACCGCGTGCCGCCGTACGCCTCCCACGTCGACTGGGCGAACTGCAGCCCGCCGTAGAAGCCGTTGCCGGTGTTGACGTGCCACCGGTTGGTCGACTCGCACGCGGCGACCTTGTTCCAGGTGTCCACGTCGGCCGCCTGCGCGGCACCTGCGCCGATCAGCGGGAGCGCCATCCCGGCGCCGCCCGCGGTGACGGTGAGTGAGGCGCGGTTGATCCTGTTCGGCTGGTACCGGCGGTGCCGACCGCGTACGGCCATGACGGAGCCCCCCATTGACATGCGTCAGGAGGGGCAAAAGTAAGCGCTGCGAACAGGCCATGACAAGACGGCAATTCAGCCGCCTCTTCACGCCAAGTGGCGCGGAACCGGCGCACGTTGCCCGACATCCGAACGGCGCCCGAACGGCGCCCGGGACGGCTGAGTGCGCCGGGGCCTTTCGTGCGTATCTGCCTGCGCGACATCGCGCCACCCCGGATGTGCGGTCGGGATACCGGCACGTCAGGATGGACGATGGGGCAATACTGGCGGGCATGACCGGCACCGCTGATATATCGAGGTCACTAGGAGCCAACGCATGAGCACTTCGGCGCAGATCGGCGTCACGGGTCTCGCGGTCATGGGCCGCAATCTCGCCCGCAACTTCGCCCGCAACGGCTACACGGTCGCGGTGCACAACCGGACGCCGGCGCGTACGCGGTCGCTGGTGGAGGAGTTCGGGAGCGAGGGCGAGTTCATCGCGGCCGAGACCGCCAAGGAGTTCGTGGCGGCACTGGAGCGGCCGCGGCGCCTGGTCATCATGGTCAAGGCCGGTGAGCCGACCGACGCGGTGATCCAGGAGTTCGCACCGCTCCTGGAGCCCGGCGACATGATCATCGACGGTGGCAACGCGCACTTCGCCGACACCCGGCGCCGCGAGCGCGACCTGCGCGAGCAGGGCATCCACTTCGTCGGCATGGGCGTCTCGGGCGGCGAGGAGGGCGCGCTGCACGGGCCCAGCATCATGCCGGGTGGCCCGAAGGAGTCGTACGACTCTCTCGGTCCCATGCTGGAGAAGATCTCCGCGAAGGCGGCGGACGGGGCGCCCTGTGTGACGCACGTGGGTCCGGACGGTGCCGGGCACTTCGTGAAGATGGTCCACAACGGCATCGAGTACGCCGACATGCAGCTCATCGGCGAGGCGTACCAGCTGCTGCGGGACGTCGCCGGGTACGAGCCCGCGCAGATCGCGGAGATCTTCCGGACCTGGAACACGGGCCGGCTGGACTCCTACCTGATCGAGATCACGGCCGAGGTGCTGTCCCACGTGGACGCGGCGACGGGCAAGCCGTTCGTGGACGTGGTGGTCGACCAGGCGGAGCAGAAGGGCACGGGGCGGTGGACCGTGCAGATCGCGCTGGACCTGGGCGTGCCGGTGTCCGGCATCGCGGAGGCCGTCTTCGCCCGCTCCCTGTCCGGGCACGCGGCGCTGCGGGACGCGTCCCGCGGGCTGGCCGGGCCCAAGGCGTCGCCGCTGAGCGAGGCGGAGGCGGGGGCGTTCGCCGACCGGGTGGAGCAGGCGCTGTACGCGTCGAAGATCGTGTCGTACACGCAGGGCTTCCACGAGATCGACGCGGCGCGCGCGGAGTACGACTGGGACATCGACCTGGGCGCCGTCTCCGCCATCTGGCGCGGCGGCTGCATCATTCGAGCGGCATTCCTGGACCGGATCCGCGCGGCGTACGACGCCCGGGCCGATCTGCCGAGCCTGCTGTCCGACGACACGTTCGCGCAGGAGATCGCCGCGGCGCAGGACGACTGGCGTGAGGTGATCATCGCCGCGACCCGCCAGGGTGTGCCGACGCCGGGCTTCGCGGCGGCCCTCGCCTACTACGACGCCCTGCGCGCCGAGCGGCTGCCTGCGGCGCTCACGCAGGGACAGCGGGACTTCTTCGGGGCGCACACGTACCGGCGGACCGACCGGGACGGCTCGTTCCACACGCTGTGGGGCGGGGACCGGTCGGAGGTGGCCGGCTAAGAACTCGGCAGTCGGTCGTATCGCGACTGCGATCGCGACTGACTGCGGGGGCGTGGGGACCGGTCGCACCACGCGGCGGAGCCGCATGTCGACACAGCCCACGCCCCCGGCGGCGTTGCCGTCAGGCCAGGCGGGTCAGGTCAGTGGTGGACCCGGCTCCGGGTTCGGTACCGGCTCCGGTCCTGGAGGGATCGGGGACGGGGAGGGGTCCGGGGGCGGGGTCGGGCTCGGCGGTGACGGTGCGGGCGGGGGTGGCCCCGGCGTGGGAGGCGGGCCCGGCGTGGGGGGTGGTCCCGGGGTCGGAGGCGGGCCCGGGGTCGGAGATGGCCCGGGCGTAGGAGGCGGCTCGGGGGTCGGCGGTGGCTCCGGGGGCGGGACCGGGTGCGGCTTCGGGGGCTCTGGCACCGGGCCCGGTGTCGGGTCCGGGTGGACCGGGTCCTGGTACGGGTTCGTCATGGCGTCCTCCAGCCAATCGGTGCGCGTCGGCTCTGGACTACTCCCCCGCGTACCCGACGGCCGCGCCGCCAGTCACTCACCCGCGTCACGGCGGGCGCCCAGGTGGGCCTACCGCGAGTGCAGAGCCTGAGCTCCCGCCGCCAGCCCCGGGCGCGGGCTGGACAGTACGGGCACCGGTGTCGTGGTCAGTTGCTGGGCCCGGGTGATGGAGACCTGGGCGAGGACGACCGCGTCGGCGTCCGTGACCTCGTCCGCCGCCGATGCCACCAGACGTGCGCAACCGTCGATGTCCCCCGCCTCGAAGCGCTCCCACGCGCCCTCGACGAGGTGGGTCCGCACCTCGACGGAGCGCCCCGCACGGCGGGCCTCCTCCTCGATCAAGGACACCGTCGGACCGAACGTGCTCTCCACCGTGGCCAGGACGACGACACGGGACCCCTCGGCCACCGCGGCCGCCGCCATCGGACGGTCCACACGCACCACCGGCACCCCGGCCTCGGCGGCCGCCGCTTCCGCGATGCCGCCGATGGTCGAGCAGGTGCACAGCACGGCCCGCGCACCGTCGGCGACGGCCTTGCGCAGCGCGTCCCGGACGTCGTCCACGACGGCTTCGGGACCCTCGCGGCGGGCCCGGGCCAGCAGTTCCTCGTCGACGAAGTGCCGTAGCTGCACGCCCTGATGGTCCTCGTCGCGCAGCGCGTCGAAGACGGGGACGTGCAAAGGCGATGTGTGCAGGAGGGCGAGCATCAGAACCTCCCCGGGTGCGCCCGCAGCCAGTCCTGCGCCGCCTCCAGCAGCCCGGGGTCGGCCGCCGGTGCCTCGTCGGGGTGGCGCTCGGCCCACTTCACGACGTACGGGCACAGCGGCGCGACGACGACTCCCTCGCGCGCCGCCGTGCGGTACAGCTCGCGCGCCAGGGAGCCCGCGATGCCCTGCCCCTCGTGGGCCGGCTCCACGATGGTGTGGACGGGGACGAGGGCGCGTGCCGGGGATTCGAGGACGAAGTACTCGATGTGGCCGACCACTTCGTCACCCTGGAGCGCCTCCAGGCGGCCGCCCGGCCGGTCGTCGCGGATCTCGATCTCGCTCATGGCGCGCTCCTGGTCCGTCTTCCGTCTGAAGATGCGTGACGTCTGAAGATGCGTGACGTCTGACGAAGCGTGGCGTCAGGCCGTCGGGACGGCCTGCGGGCTGCGCTCCTGGTCGGAGCCCGGCACCGGCTCGGACGGGTCGGCGCCCAGGGCCACGATCCGGTTGGCGCCGTCCACGTGCACGACCCGCGGCTCGAACTCCCGCGCCTCGGCGTCAGTCATCTGAGCGTAGCTGATGATGATCACCAGGTCGCCGGGGTGGACGAGATGGGCGGCGGCACCGTTGATCCCGACGACCCCCGAGCCGCGCTCGCCCTCGATGACGTAGGTCTCCAGACGGGCGCCGTTGGTGATGTCCACGATGTGGACGAGCTCGCCGGGCAGCAGGTCGGCGGCATCGAGCAGGTCCGCGTCGATGGTCACCGAACCCACGTAATGCAGGTCGGCCTGGGTGACGGTGGCGCGGTGGATCTTGGACTTGAACATTGCACGCAGCACAGAGGTACTCCCGAACCTAGGCTCCCTGCCTGCGTTATTGCAGGTCAAGGGCTGTTTCCGTACTCTACGACGAGTCGCATGTCCGGGCAGCAAGCGCCGGGTCTCCCAGGGCTCATGCTGACCGATTGCTGACTTTCGTGACGACGGTGACCAGCCTACGCACCGGCCTTCTCCGACCTCCGTGACCTTCGCCACTCCAGGCGCCCGCGAGGGCGAGCGGGCACGCCACATGGTGCGGTCGTACGGCGGTACGGCCCTCGCGGCGGCGATGGGACCGGTCTGCGCCGAGACCCCGGTCCCGTCGGATCACTCCATCGCGGTGGGCCTGCGCGACGCCGCCATCGCCTCGTCGACGTCGGTCAGCGGGCGCAGTCGGTAGGTGTAGGAGTAGTCGCGGCTCGCGAACAGTTTGTACTCGTCGTGGGTGTGGGCGCCCCAGCTGTTGTCGCCGCCCAGGCCCATCTGCCGGTGGTTCACGCGGAGGACGACCTCGTCGCGCGGGGTGAGCTGGTAGTCGTGACGCACCCCGGACGACAGGTCCTCGGGGGTGAAGTGCGAGGCGTTGACCTCCAGCAGGGGCTCGCCGGAGACGAGCAGGCCGGTGCCGGTGCCGTCGGTGAGCGCGATCCAGCGGACGTCGGTCTTGTTGCCGTTCTCCTGGGGGCGGATGTAGGGGGTCCACTGGCCGGAGACGGTTCCGGAGTACACGCCGACGTCGGTGGCGTCCTTGCGGTCGCAGTAGTTCTCCTCGGGCCCGCGGCCGTAGTAGCGCAGCCGCTCGAAACGCCCGGGCAGGAGCAGCAACGTGCCGACCTCCGGGATGTACGGCAGGGACGCCGCGCCCGGGCGCAGGGTGTTGTCGACCTTGATCTCGCCGTTGCCGAACACCGTGTAGGTGGTGGTGTACGTCGACTCGACCGTCGTGGGCAGTGTGCCGCTGACCTTGATCTCGACGGCCTTGTCGCCCAGGGCGCGCACGCTCACGTCCGTCACCTTGCGCCGCTCGCCCGCGTCGCGCCAGGTCTGGTTGCGGGTGTGCTGGCCGTTGCCGCGGTCGTTCTCGGTGGGCGCCCGCCAGAAGTTCGGCACGGGCCCGGAGGTGATGAGCCGGGTCCCCCGGGCCTCGTACGACGTGATGACGCCGCTGTTCTTGTCGAGGGTCACGGAGAAGCCCTTGCCCTTCACCGTGACGCCCTTGTCCGCGTCCTCGTACCGCAGTACCGGCACGCTTGCCAGCGGTACGGGGGTCACGGCCGGGCTGTCGGCGGCGACGGGGAGTTGCTGCTTGGCCACCTCGAATCCGGCCTTCGCCCACGGGGTGGGCTCCTTGGTGGTGAAGGACAGCTGGAGGAAGTACTCGGTGCCCGGCGCCGGGTCGTCCGGCAGCTGCACCGGCAGCGTGATGTCCTTGCTGCTGAGCGGAGGGACGTCCAGCTGGCTGCGGCTCAGCCTGCCGCGCCGTACGACATCACCGTCGGCGACCAGGGCCCAACGGCCGTCGAACTCACGGAGGTTGGTGAACAGGTACTCGTTGGTGAGGGTGATCGCCGCCCCGGGAGCCAGTGAATCGCCGGAGGCCGGTGCCGCGCCCACGGCCTGGTAGACCTGCTTGACCTCGGCCGCCTTGCCGGTGAGCCGGCGGTCGGCGGTGACGATGCCGTCCGCGTTGGAGGTCCCGTCGTTGGGGTTGTCGCCCCAGTCACCGCCGTACGGGAAGAAGGTCTTCTCGCGCGGCCGCTTCTCGGCGAGTTCGACGGTGGCCGCGTCGAACCAGAACCGTACGCCTTCGTCACCGGGGCCACGGCTGTCGGAGCCCAGCTCGGCCGCGCTCAGCGCACGGGCGTACACGCGTGCCCGGCGGATCGTGCCGCTGAACTCCCGGGTGGGGTTGTCGACGTCGGTGGCGAGCGCGAGCGGCGCGGTGTTGCTGCTGGGCTTGCGCGTGGTGGTCCGGGTCGCCTTGACCGCGCCGTCGACGTAGAGGGTCAGCGTGCCCGCGTCCGCGTCGAAGACACCGGCGATGTGGTGCTCGCTGCCGGTCCAGTCGTCCGGGAGGGCCCAGTTCGCGGCGATCCACTGGCCGCCGCCGTAGATGAAGAACTCCAGGGTCCGGTCCGACTGTTTGAGGGCGTACTGGGTGTCGCCCTTGGCGAGGATCGGCTGGTGGTAGCCGGTGTAGTGCGGGGTGACCCAGGCCTCCAGGGTGAGCGAGCCCGTGAGGTCGAGCCGCTCGTCGCGGGCGAAGACGGTGGCGCCGGAGACACCTTTGGCACGATCGAAGGTGCCGCTCGCGGTGAGGACCTCACCGCGCACCCCGCCGGGCCCGGACTCGGTGAGGATCTTGCGCGCGGGCACGGGCCAGCTCAGTGACTGGTCGACGAAGTCCCAGATCCAGCCGCCTTGGAGGACGTCGTAGCGGCGGACGAGGTCCCAGTACTTCGTGAGGTTGCCGTTCGAGTTCCCCATCGCGTGGGCGTACTCGATCATGACGTACGGCCGGGTGTCGGCCGTGTCCTTCGCGCGCTGCTCGACGCGGGAGGGGCTGTCGTACATCTCCGAGCGGATGTCGCTGATCGTCGGCCGGTCGTCACCCTCGTACTGGATGACGCGCGTCCGGTCGTACGACTTGATCCAGTCGTGCATGGCGACGAAAGTGCTGCCGCCCCCGGCCTCGTTGCCGAGCGACCAGATGACCACCGAGGCGTGGTTCTTGTCGCGGTGGACCATGCTCTGGGCCCGGGCCACGCATGCCTTGGTCCAGTCCGCGTGGTTGCCCGGGTACTCGCCGCGGATGCCGTGGGTCTCGAGATTGGTCTCGTCCACGAGGTACAGGCCGTACTCGTCGGCGAGTTCGTACCACAGCGGGTTGTTGGGGTAGTGCGAGGTGCGGACGCTGTTCATGTTCATCCGCTTGATGATCTCGATGTCCTTGACCATGTGCGCTCGGGTGAGCGCCATGCCGCTGTCGGGGTGCATCTCGTGCCGGTTGGTGCCGCGGAAGGAGACGGGCCGGCCATTGATCCGCATCAGGCCGTCCTTGAGCGCGAACTCGCGCAGGCCGACGCGGTGCGAGAGCGTCTCGATCACCCTGCCGGCCGGGTCACGGAGGCGGAGGACGGCGGTGTAGAGGTTCGGGTGCTCGGCGGACCACAGCTCGGGCGCGGGCACGGCTCTGCTCGCCTGGACGGTCACGTCCTCACCGGCGGTGGCGGACGCGAGGTCGACGGCCTGCTGGAGCGGGCGAGACCAGACGGCGTGGCCGCGGGCGTCGTACAGCTGGGTCTCGACGGAGTAGCCGCCCTCGCCCCGGTCCCCGTACGAGCGCACGCTCGCGGTGACGGACAGCTCGGCGGCCGTGTAGTCGTCGCTCAGCGGGGTGTCCAGCTTGAAGTCGCGCAGGTGGACTTCGGGCGTGGAGTAGAGGTAGACCGAGCGGAAGATCCCGCTCAGCCGGATCATGTCCTGGTCTTCGAGCCAGTCCCCGTCGGAGAAGCGGTACACCTCCACGGCGATCTGGTTGGTGCCCGGCTTGAGGTGCTCGGTGATGTCGTACTCGGCGGGCGTGAAGGAGTCCTCGGCGTACCCCACCAACTCCCCGTTGATCCACACGTAGTGCGCGGACTTGACCCCTTCGAAGTGCAGGAACGTACGCCGTCCTGCCCAGCCGCGCGGCACGGTGAAGGTCCGCCGGTACTGCCCCACCGGGTTGAACCGGGTGGGCACCGCCGGGGGCTGTGCCTCCTCGCCGAGCCCGTTGGGACCCCACCAGGGGTAGGTGATGTTGACGAAGATCGGGCGGTCGTAGCCGTGCATCTGCCAGACGGAGGGGACGGGGATGCTGTCCCAGTCGCTGTCGTCGACGTCGGTGCGGTAGAAGTCGGTGTCCCGGTCGTCGGGCCGGTCCGCGTAGGCGAACTTCCACTTCCCGTCGAGGCCGAGTCTGTACGGCGAGCGCGTCCGGTCCGCGTCCAGCGCCTGTCTGACGTCCGCGTACGGCATGAGGGTGGTGTGCGGCGGCTGGGTGCCGATCCGGAAGACGTCGATGTGCCCGTTCCACTCCGGGGTGCCGGCCGCCGCCCCGGACCCGTCGGCCGCGTGCACCGTGGCGGCGGACGATCCGGACAGGGCGAGCGCGCCGAGGACGGCGGCTCCTCCCTCCAGGAGGCGGCGCCGGCTGACCGGCACGCCCTGGGGGCGGCTCGGGTGGCCGGCGGGAGACTCGGGAGCGTGCGGCATGACCGTGGCCTTCCTCGGGACGACAGTGCGCTGCGCGGGACTTGAGGGAGCGTCAGATCGTGTGCGGTGCTGTTCGTAAACCGAACGAACCCTAGGATGCGAACAGAAACGAAGCAATGATCCTGTCGGACTTTGTGTGATCCTGCGGGGTTGACGCGCCCTGTAGTTCCGCTTACGCCGCCGTCTCGACCTCCGTGACCTCGCGCTGCCGCTCTTCGAACTGCGTCCGGTACAGCTCCGCGTACCGCCCGCCGGCCATGAGCAGTTCCTCGTGGGTGCCGCGTTCGACGATCCGGCCCGCCTCGACCACCAGGATCTGGTCCGCCGCCCGCACGGTGGACAGCCGGTGGGCGATCACGACCGCGGTCCTGCCCTGCAGCGCCTCGGTGAGCGCCTCCTGGACGGCGGCCTCGGAGGTGTTGTCCAGGTGGGCGGTGGCCTCGTCGAGGATGACGACGCGCTGGCGGGCCAGCAGCAGCCGGGCGATGGTCATCCGCTGGCGTTCGCCGCCGGAGAGCCGGTAGCCGCGCTCGCCGACCACGGTGTCGAGGCCGTCGGGCAGGGACCGGACGAGATCGTCGAGGCGGGAGCGGCGCAGGGCGTCCCAGAGTTCGTCGTCGGTGGCGGCGGGGCGGGCCAGCAGCAGGTTGGCGCGCACGCTGTCGTGGAAGAGGTGGCCGTCCTGGGTGACCATGCCGAGGGTGGCACGCAGGGACTCGGCGCTCAGGTCACGGACGTCGACGCCGCCCACCCGCACGGCGCCCTCGTCGACGTCGTACAGCCGCGGCAGCAACTGGGCGATGGTCGACTTGCCCGCGCCGGACGAGCCGACCAGGGCGACCGTCTGCCCGGGTTCGGCGCGGAAGGAGAGGCCGTGCAGCACCTCGGCGCCGCCGCGCACGTCGAGGGTCGCCACCTCTTCCAGGGAAGCCAGGGAGACCTTGTCGGCGGCGGGGTAGCCGAAGCGGACGTTGTCGAACTCCACCGACACGGGGCCGTCGGGGACCTCCTTCGCGTCCGGCTTCTCTTCGATCAGCGGCTTGAGGTCGAGCACCTCGAAGACCCGCTCGAAGCTGACGAGGGCGCTCATGACCTCGACCCGGGCGCCGGCGAGCGCGGTGAGCGGGGCGTACATGCGGGTCAGGAGCAGGGCCAGCGAGACCACGGCGCCCGGCTCCAGCGTGCCGCGCAGGGCGAACCAGCCGCCGAGGCCGTAGACCAGCGCGAGGGCGAGCGCGGACACCAGGGTGAGCGCGGTGATGAACATCGACTGGGCCGTCGCCGTCCGTACGCCGATGTCCGCGACCCGGCGGGCCCGTGCCGAGAACTCCTGCGACTCCTCCTGCGGACGCCCGAAGAGCTTGACCAGCGTGGCGCCGGGCGCCGAGAAGCGCTCGGTCATGCGGGTGCCCATCGCCGCGTTGAGCGTGGCCGCCTCCCGCTGCATACCGGCCATCCGGTGGCCCATGCGCCGGGCCGGGATCACGAACACCGGGAGCAGGACGAGGGCGAGCAGGGTGATCTGCCAGGACAGGGTGAGCATGACGGCGACGGTGAGCAGCAGCGTGACGAGGTTGCTGACCACTCCGGACAGCGTGTTGCTGAAGGCGCGCTGGGCGCCGATCACGTCGTTGTTGAGACGGGAGACGAGCGCTCCCGTACGAGTGCGTGTGAAGAACGCGACCGGCATGCGCTGCACATGATCGAACACAGCCACCCGCAGATCGAGGATGAGACCCTCGCCGAGCCTCGCCGACAGGCGCCTGGCGAGGATCCCGAGCGCCGCCTCCGCCACCGCGATCAGGGCGATCAGCAGGGCCAGACGGACGACCCTGCCCTCGTCGCCGCCCGTCACGATCGCGTCGACGACCGCGCCGGCCAGTACGGGGGTCGCGACGGCGAGCAGCGCGGTCGCCACCCCGAGCACGACGAAGAGCGCGATCCTACGGCGGTGCGGGCGGGCGAAGGCGACGATACGGCGCAGTGTGGCGCGGGCGAACGGGCGCCGCTCCCGCTGGGCGTTCATGACGCTGTACAGCTGTGTCCAGGCTGTGCTCTCCATACTCATGGGCAGGAAGGTAGAACCTCAAGCAGTGTTGAGGTCAATATCGGCGGCCTCACGAAGATCGACAGCCGTCCGCAGCCGGTCCGTAAGACACCGTCTGCGCCCCCGCAACCCGGCGTTGTCGCAGCGCGGCGAACCTCTGCGAGTGTGACAGCCGTACGACTTCCCGCGGGACGCCTGCTCGGACGCCTCCCGCTGCGCCGGATCCTGTGCCTGCTCCCCCTCGCCCTCGTCGTCGTGGTCGCGGTGCAGCACCGGTCCGTGCTCGCCGAGGGCATCGGCCAGCTGGCGACGGCCAAGTGGCCGTGGCTGCTCGCCGCGGCCTGCGCCACCTGTTTGACCTGGGTCGCGGCGGCGGTGACCCGGCAGGGTGCGGTGATCGACCGGCTGCCCAGACTGCGGCTGCTCGTCACCCAGTTCGCGGCGGGCTCGGCCAACCACCTGCTGCCCACCGGCCTGGGCGCGAGCGCGGTCAACCTGCGCTTCATGACGGTGTGCGGGCTGCCGCTCGCCCGCTCCTCGGCCGCGCTGGCGCTGTATCTGCTCGCCGAGAGCGTGGCCCGCGTCGGCCTGCTGGCCGCGCTGTTGATCGCCTTCCCCGACGCCCTGCGGCTCGGCCCGCTCCTGCCGGAGGGGGCGTGGGGCCCGCTGGTGCTCGTCATCGGGGCGGCCGCTGTCGTGGTCGTGGCCGTCTTCGCACTCGTACGCCGGCTGCGCACCGCCGTGCTCTCGTTCCTGCGCACCGCGCTGGACGAGGCGCGCTCGGTGCACACCCGCCCGTCCCGGGCGCTGGCGCTGTGGGGCGGATCGCTGGCCTTCCCCATGCTGCAGGCGGCCGGTCTGGTCCTGGTCGGACTCGCTCTGGGGCTGGACGTGCCGCCCGCGCACATGGCGCTCGCGTATCTGGCGGCGACCGTCGCCGTCGCCCTGGTGCCCACGCCGGGCGGGCTCGGCTCGGTCGAGGCGGCGCTGGTCGTGGCGCTGGTGGCGGCGGGCGGCCC
Source organism: Streptomyces sp. T12 (assembly GCF_028736035.1). Classification (NCBI taxonomy): domain Bacteria; kingdom Bacillati; phylum Actinomycetota; class Actinomycetes; order Kitasatosporales; family Streptomycetaceae; genus Streptomyces; species Streptomyces sp. T12. The sequence continues at coordinate 9,677,929 of NZ_CP117866.1, read as the reverse complement.
GGTGGCGGTGGCGACGGCGGTGGTGCTGGCGTACCGGATCATCACGGTGTGGCTGCCGCTGCTGCCGGGGGCGTTGACGCTGGGGGCGCTGGTGCGGTGGAAGGTCATCTGACGGCTCAGTAACGTGCGGGGTCCGACCCACGGAAAGGGGCCCCGCCATGCCGATCCGCGTCGAGCGCGACGGACACGTCAGCACCGTCGTCCTCTCCCGTCCCGAGGTCCGTAACGCGGTCGACGGCCCGACCGCCGCCGAACTCGCCGCCGCCTTCAGGGAGTTCGAGGCGGACGACGAGGCCCGGGCGGCGGTGCTGTGGGGCGAGGGCGGCACGTTCTGCGCGGGCGCCGACCTCAAGGCACTCGGCGGCGACCGGAGCAACCAGGTCACCGAGGAGGGGGACGGTCCGATGGGGCCGACCCGGCTGCGGCTGTCCAAGCCGGTGATCGCCGCGGTCGCCGGGCACGCCGTGGCCGGGGGCCTCGAACTGGCCCTCTGGTGCGATCTGCGGGTCGCCGAGGAGGACGCCGTGTTCGGGGTGTTCTGCCGTCGCTGGGGTGTGCCCCTCATCGACGGCGGCACGGTACGGCTGCCCCGGCTGATCGGCACGAGCCGCGCGCTGGACATGATCCTGACGGGACGGCCGGTGCCGACGAGCGAGGCCTACGAGATGGGGCTCGCCAACCGTGTCGTGCCGACCGGACACGCCCGCGCCGAGGCCGAGGCACTGGCCGCCGCGATCGCCGGGTTCCCGCAGGCGTGTCTGCGCGCCGACCGGGCGTCCGTGCTCGACCAGGAGGGGCTGGACGAGAGGGCGGCCATGCGGGGCGAACTCCGGTACGGCATGGGCGTGTTGACGCAAAGCCTGGAGGGCGCGGCACGGTTCGCCTCCGGCGCCGGGAGGCACGGCTCGTTCACGGACCTGTGATGCCTGACGGCGGGGTGGTGCCTCCAGGTGGTCTGCGCAATGGGCCACGTCAATGACCTACAATTAACCATCTATGGAAGATAATTCTTCGGAAGATGTCGGAAGATGAGTGATGGGTGACGCTGACCTGAAGCGGCTGTACCGGGAGCTGGTCTCGCTGGAGATCGAGCTGTGGGATGGCATCGAAGGGCGGTTGCGGGCCGAGTACGACCTGCCGCTGACCTCGTTCGAGGTGCTGCACCTCCTGCTGCGGCGTCCCGGGCGGCGGATCCAGGACATCGCGGAGGAGTTCTCGATCACGGTGGGCGGCACCAGCAAGGTGGTCGACCGTCTGGAGGCGGCGGGCTTGTGTGAGCGGCGGGCCAATCCGAACGACCGCCGTTCCTCGATCGTCGAGCTGACGCCTGAGGGGCGCAAGCTGGTGGACGGGGCGCTGAAGGTCTTCGAGGACGAGCTCGAACTGCGGATCGGGTCGGTGATTCCCGAGCAGTCCGTGCGCGAGGTGACGGCGGTCCTCAGCACGCTGCGCGCAGCCGGACGGGCCCTGGACGCGGAGCGGAGGGCCGCCGGGCAGACGCCGGTGCCGGGTATGCGGGCGCCGAAGCAGCCTGGCCGGCCGGCGTCCTGAGCCGCGACGGCTCCGCAGCACCCGCATCAGCCCACGGTTCAGTCGGCGATGCAGTCGAAGGCGATGACTTTGTCGATGCGGCCGCGGACGAGGAGGCTGCCGGGGCCTCCGTTACATGTGGGTACCTTTCGCGTTCGTACGGATCGCCGCTGTGGGGCCCGAGGCCGTGTCGGCCCCGGGCCTCACAGGGTCAGCCCCAGAAGGCGTCTTCGGCGGCCGGGTCGCCGGAGAAGAGCCACATCTCGGTGATCTTGCCGTCTGCGATGCGCAGGAGGTCGACGCCGTCCATGCTCATTGACGCGTTGTCGTGGCGGCCGCCGAAGTGGATGGTGGCGGCGACCAGGTCACCGTTGCCCATGAGGGTGTGGATCTTGTCGATGGCGAAGGTGCCCCGGCTGGCCTCCATCATGTTGCCGAGCATCTGGAAGACGGCGTCGCGGCCCTGGTGCTCGCCGGAGAACTGGTTGGTGCCGGGCTGGTGCCAGACGATCGCCTCGTCGAGGAGTTCGCCGAGGGTGGCCATGTCTCCGGTCTGTACGGCCTGGAAGTAGGTGCGGGCGATGTCGATGTTCGCGCTGGTCATGATGGTTTCTCCACGGGTGCTTTGTGCGGGGGCGGTGGCTATCGGGCGAAGTCGAGGCGGTCGGCCAGGCCGGCTTCGGTGAACGCGGCCTCGATCTCGTTTCGGCCTTCTTTGAAGTGGGCCCAGCTGTCGAAGTGAGCGGGGACGGCCCGGCGGGCGCCGAGGATCTTCGCGACCTCGGCTCCTTGGGCGCTGTCGAGGGTGCGCAGGTCGTTGTCGAAGGCGAAGGCCATCCGGGCGCCGCCGAGGAAGAGGATCGCGGTGTCGACGGGAGCGAACTTCTCGGCGATCTCCTTGACGTGTTCCAGGGCGGCGTTGTCGCCGCTGACGTAGACCGAGGGCAGGTCGTCGGAGGTGAGCATGAAGCCGATGACGTCGCCGGTGATCGGTTCGCAGCCGACGGGGCCGTGCCGGGCGGGCAGGCCCGTGACGGTCACGGTGGCGCCGTCGGGCCGCTTGAGCTCGGCGGTCTGCCAGAAGGTCAGCCCGTGTGCGTTGCGGCCCAGACGACCGGCGCCGCTTTCGGTGGTGAAGACGACCGACACCTCCGGCAGGAAGGCGCGGCCGGCGTTGTCGAGGTTGTCGTCGTGCTCGTCATGGGAGAGCAGGACGGCGTCGACGCGGCCCAGGTCGGCGGCGGTGACGGGCGACGGGTCGGTCTTGACGAGCTTGTGGTCGCCGGGGAGGGGCATCGGGTACTCGCCGGGCGGGTCGAAGGTGGGGTCGGTGACGAATCTGAGCCCGCCGTATTCGATGAGGGTGGTCGGGCCGCCGTAGACACGGACGGGGATCTTTTCGCTGGCGGCGTTGGCGCCGGACATCGGGAACCTCCAGGCGGAGAACAGTGCAGACGCGGTCCTGCGGAACCGGTCAGGGGGCGGGTACGGAGAACACGCCGAAGTGGTTGCCGGAGGTGTCCTGCAGCCGGGCTCCCACACGCCGCCCGCCGGCTGCTGGGCTCCCGGCGTCATCACCAAGGCGGGACCGGTCATGACACTCACTCCTCACCCCGTACCGGGGTTTCAGTAACTCTCTGGACTGGACTGGATTCGGAGGGCGACGAAGCTTCTCCGGACGCGGCGAACCTTCGGAAAACGGTGGCCGCGCGTGCTCTGGTCGGCCGTCGCTCAGCCAACCATTTATATTCCATGGAAGCAACTTCCAGAGATTATTGTTCCCTGTCACAGAGAGCTGGGCCGTCCCGGACGCGGGCGGCCGACAGGAGAGAGGAGCACCGTCGTGCAACCGGTCGAGATCGAGGCGAAGACCCTGATCCAGAAGTCGAAGACCCCGTCGAACGACTACGTGATCAACCCCTACACCGGCTGCGTGCTGGGCTGCGCGTACTGTTTCGCCTCCTTCGCGGGGCGGCAGTTCGGCCGGTCGGTCAAGGAGTGGGGCGACTACCTGTACGTGAAGAAGAACGCCGTCGAGCTGGCCCGCGAGGAACTGGCCAGGATGCCCGAGCCCAAGCGGCGCGGCACGATGCTGCTCAGCTCGGTCACCGACCCCTACCAGGGGCACGAGACGCAGTACCGGCTCACGCGCGGCATCCTGCGCGAGCTGACGGGGATCGAGTATCCGGGCCTGGTCCGCATCCTGACCAAGTCGCCGGTCGTCACCCGCGACATCGACCTGCTCACCAGCCTGCCCCGGGCGGAGGTCGGCATGACCGTGACCACCGCGGACGACAAGGTCAGCCGCTGGCTGGAGGTACGCGCCCCGCTCGCCTCCCGCCGCCTGCGCACCCTCGCGGAACTACGCGAGGCCGGCATCCCCACCTACGCCTTCGTCGGACCACTCCTGCCCCACTTCGCCGCCCGGCCCGAACTCCTGGACCACCTCTTCGGGCAGCTCGCCGACGCAGGTATCACCGAGGTGTTCATGGAGCACATCAACCTCAAGCGGTACATCCGCGAGCGCATGGACCAGGTCCTCGCCGGCGAACCCGACGAGGTGCGCGAGGCGTACCTGCAGGCCCGCACCAAGGAACACCGCGAACGGCTCGACGCGATCGTGGCCGACCTCCTCGCCCAGCACGGGCTGCGGCTGCGCTTCGACGAGGTCGTCCACCACGACGACAACGACGCCCTGCGCCAGAGGCTGGCCCGCCCGGCGTGAGCGTGTGGCACCACCGGGAGGGTCAGGCGGTGGCCTCGGGCTGCAAGGCCGGATCGGGGACCGCCATGGCCCAGTTGCCCATGGCGTTGAGGACGTCGCGCAGCCCTTCGCCGAGGGAGGTGAGCGCGCTGAGCCGGCGGACGAGTCAGGCGTCGCTGGTGGTGACGACTCCGTCGCGGGTCAGCCGGGGTCGGATCCAGGCCATCTCGGGTGCGGCGAAGTACGGGTCGAGGGGCAGGCCGGTCAGCCGGCGTAACTCGTCGGCGTGCGGGGCGAGTTACGCGTACACCGGACCTGTCATGGCACCTCTCGTCGTCGACTCCCTCGAACATCTCGAATGTCTCGACCGCCAGGCGATCCCCCGCGCCAGCCTCCCGCCGGGGTGCGCGGGCGTCGAGCGGCGCTCTGCGCACCCAGGTCGGGGGCGGGGAGTGCCCCTCTGCCACCGGCCGTTCGGCGGAGAATGCCCGAAACCGGCCCAAGACGCCGTCCCGCCGCCGATCCTGGTACGAACACCTGTGCACGATGCGGCAGGATGAGCCCTCGTGCCGACCTCGGGGGGACGGGTGGCCGGCACGACGGCACATCGCGGGAAACGAGCAGGTGACAACGTGACGAGACTTCACATCCGGCCGTCGGCGAAGGGGTTCGCCGCAGCTCTTCACCATGGAGGTGACCGGTGAAGCGAGCGCTCACTGTGGACGACCTGGTCATCGCCGGGATCGCGCTGGCGGCGGGGCTGCTCGCGGCCTTCCTGCTGCGCATGCTGCTGCGCTGGCTCGGCAAGCACGCCGACCGCACCCGCTGGAGCGGCGACGACCTCATCGTCGACACGCTGCGGACCGTGGTGCCTTGGGCGGCGTTCCTGGGCGGCGCGGCCTCCGCGGGCGCGGCGCTGCCGCTGACCCGGACGGTCCAGCACAACGTCAACAAGACCTTGACCGTGCTGCTCATCTTCGTCGTGACGCTGGCGGTGGCCCGCGGGGTCGCCGGACTGATGCGGACGGTCACCCAGTCCCGCCCCGGCGTCGCCGGCTCGGCCACGATCTTCGTCAACATCACCCGGATCCTGGTCCTGGCCATCGGCTTCCTGGTGGTGCTCCAGACCCTGGGCATCTCCATAGCGCCCCTGCTCACCGCCCTGGGCGTCGGTGGTCTCGCGGTCGCGCTCGCCCTGCAGGACACGCTCGCCAACCTCTTCGCGGGCATCCACATCCTCGCCTCCAAGACCGTCCAGCCCGGCGACTACATCCGGCTGAGCAGCGGCGAGGAGGGCTACGTCGAGGACATCAACTGGCGCCAGACGACCGTACGCGCGCTCTCCAACAACCTGATCGTCATCCCCAACGGGGAGCTCGCGAAGACGAACATGACCAACTTCATGCGTCCCGAGCAGGAGTTGACGATCCTGGTCCAGGTCGGTGTCGCCTACGACAGCGACCTGGACCACGTGGAGCGGGTGACGAACGAGGTCATCGGCGAAGTGATGACCGAGGTCGAGGGCGCCCTTCCGGACCACGAGCCGATCATCCGGTTCCACACCTTCGGCGACTCCCGGATCGGCTTCACGGTCATCCTGGGCGTCGGCGAGTTCAGCGACCAGTACCGGATCAAGCACGAGTTCATCAAGCGCCTGCACAAGCGCTACCGCACGGAGGGCATCCGCATCCCGGCGCCCACGCGGACGGTGGCGATCCAGCAGGGCACGGTGGCGATACCGCAGCAGCGCCTCCCCGAAGAGGCGGACGAGGTGGCCGCCGTCCGCCTCGACTGACGTACCCGGACGTCGCTACAGGGTGGCCGAGCTCTCGTGGCGGTCGGCGCCCTTGCGGCGGCGCGGCGCGGTGAGCGCCGGGTTCACCGGGGTGACCGTCCAGTCCGGGTGCCCCGGCATCCGCGGCGTCTTCGTGCCGTACAGCCAGTCCCGAAGGAATCCGGACAGGTCCTGGCCGGTGACCTCCGAGGCAACGGCGATGTAGTCCTCCGTCGACGCCGAGGAGTTGCGGTACCGGGCGAGGAATGCGCGTTCCAGCGTGTGGAAGGGCTCCTCGCCGACGAGATTGCGCAGCGCGTACAGAACGAGGACGCCGCCCAGATAGCGCTGGCCCTCGAAGAGGTTCACCGCGTTCGGCGCCGCGACCGGCCCCCAGTCGTGGCGCCACTGGTCGCCCTGCGCGTAGGTGTTCTTCATCCGGGCTTCCAGGGTGGTCAGGCCCAGGGAGTCGGGCCAGCCGCGCTCGTAGCGGTAGAGCAGCCCGTAGAAGTCGGCGTGGCCCTCGTTCAGCCACAGGTCGGCCCAGGTGGCGGGGCTGACGCTGTTGCCGAAGTAGGAGTGGACCAGCTCGTGCATCATGTGCGAGCCGATCTTCTTCTCCTCCTGGAGCAGATAGTTCGGCCGGTAGAGGGTGAGGGTCTGGGTCTCCAGACCGGTGAAACCGAAGGGCTCCGGGGCGTCGGAGTTGCAGGGCAGCAGTCCGTACGTCTCGAAGGGGTACGCCCCGAGCCGCGCCTCCACCCACTCCACCAGCTTCGGCGTCAGCGCGAGCGCCGGCTCCAGCGCCTCGGCGCGTGCGACCGGGACCACGTCCCGCAGGGGGAGCCCGTGCGGGCCCTGCCGGTCCTTCACCACGTAGTCGCCGACCGTGATCTGCACCAGCTCGGTCGCCATGGGCTCGCACGAGCGGTACGTGTACGCCGTACGGCCGCCCGACAGGCTCTCGGTGCGCACGAGGAGGCCGCTCGCCACGCCGCGCAGGCCGCTGGGGACGGTGAGGCGGAAGGTGAAGTCGGCCTTGTCGGAGGGGTGGTCGTTGCAGGGGAAGACGGTGTGCGCCGAGTCCGCCTGGCAGGCCACCGCGAACCCGTCCAGCGTGTCGACCCAGCCGGTGTGCGGCAGGGTACGGCGCGGATCCGCCGCGTACTCGACGCAGACGGTGACCGCGCACTTGGCGGGCAGGGTGCGTGCGGGCGTTATGCGCAGCTTCTCGTCCACCTGCTCGAACGTCGCCGTACGGCCGCCGACTCGGACGGAGCGGATGTCAAGACCGAGGGAGTCGAGGGAGAAGCGGGTCAGGGCCTGGGTGGTGCGGATCTTCAGGGTCGCGGTGGCGTCGACCAGGCGGGTCGTGGCGTCGTAGGAGAAGTCGAGGTGGTAGGCCGCGACGCGGTAGCCGTCGTTGCCGAGCGCCGGGTAGACGGTGTCGCCGAGGGTCTCGGGGCCCGGGGTGCCGGAGGTCTTGGCGGCCGACGTCCCCGTGCGCGTCGGTGTCGCGTGGGCGGAGGGGGCGGCGGTCAGGGCCGCTGCCGTGCCGATCAGGGCGGCCGCGGGGGCCGTCACTCGGGTGCGATATCTCATGGTCCGCTTTCGCTGGGGCGGCCGGGTGGTCAAGGCCGGCCGCCGGATCGGTGATCTCCCTACATGACTGTGGGATCGGGCGATCGGGTTGCACGGAGGCGGTCCATCCGTTTGCGCGGATCCGAGATCTCGGCCAACATCCCGCACCGGTGTGCGGACCCCTGTCGAGCCGAGGTCGATCACGAGATATCTTGATGTCGAGCAATGTTGCAGACGTGGAGCGGAGCACCCGGTGACTGACTCGACCATCATCTATACGCACACTGACGAGGCCCCGGCCCTGGCGACGTATTCCTTCCTGCCGGTGGTCCAGGCGTACGCCTCGCAGGCGGGTGTCGCCGTGGAGACGCGTGACATCTCGCTGGCCGGCCGCATCATCGCGGTGTTCCCGGAGTACCTGACCGAGGACCAGCGCATCCCGGACGCCCTCGCCGAGCTCGGTGAGCTCGCGAAGACGCCCGCCGCCAACATCATCAAGCTGCCGAACGTCTCGGCGTCGGTCCCGCAGCTCAAGGCCGCGATCGCCGAGCTCCAGGGCCAGGGCTACGCGCTGCCGAACTACCCGGACGAGCCGAAGACCGACGAGGAGCGCGAGATCCGCGCCCGCTACGACAAGATCAAGGGCTCCGCCGTGAACCCGGTCCTGCGTGAGGGCAACTCCGACCGCCGCGCCCCCGCCTCGGTCAAGAACTACGCCAAGACCCACCCGCACCGCATGGGCGCCTGGACCGCCGAGTCCAAGACGAACGTGGCGACCATGGGCGAGAACGACTTCGCCTCCACCGAGAAGTCCGCGGTCATCGCCGAGGACGGCGCGCTGCGCATCGAGCTGCTCGGCGAGGACGGCACCACCACCGTCCTGCGTGAGTCCGTACCGGTCCTCAAGGACGAGGTCGTCGACGCCGCCGTGCTGCGCGTCGCCGCGCTGAACGAGTTCCTCAAGGCTCAGGTCGCCCGCGCCAAGGCGGAGGGTGTCCTGTTCTCCGTGCACCTGAAGGCAACGATGATGAAGGTCTCCGACCCGATCATCTTCGGCCACGTGGTGCGTGCCTTCTTCCCGAAGACCTTCGCGCAGTACGGCGAGACCCTCGCCGCCGCCGGCCTGTCCCCGAACGACGGTCTGGGCGGCATCCTCAAGGGCCTGGAGGCCCTGCCGAACGGCGCCGAGATCAAGGCGTCCTTCGACGCGGAGATCGCCGAGGGCCCGGAGCTGGCCATGGTCGACTCCGACAAGGGCATCACCAACCTGCACGTGCCGTCCGACGTGATCGTCGACGCCTCGATGCCGGCCATGATCCGCACCTCCGGCCACATGTGGGGCCCGGACGGCCAGGAGGCCGACACCCTCGCGGTGCTGCCGGACTCCAGCTACTCCGGCGTCTACCAGGTCGTCATCGACGACTGCCGCGCCAACGGCGCCTTCGACCCGGCGACGATGGGTACGGTTCCGAACGTCGGTCTGATGGCGCAGAAGGCCGAGGAGTACGGCAGCCACGACAAGACCTTCGAGATCCCGGTCGCGGGCACGGTCCGTCTGGTCGACCAGGCCGGCAACGTCGTGCTGGAGCAGCCGGTCGCCGCCGGTGACATCTTCCGCGCCTGCCAGGCCAAGGACGCCCCGATCCGCGACTGGGTCAAGCTGGCCGTCTCCCGCGCCCGCGCCACCGGCGACCCGGCCGTGTTCTGGCTGGACGAGAACCGCGCCCACGACGCGGTGCTGATCGAGAAGGTCAAGGCGTACCTGCCGGAGCACGACACCGAGGGTCTGGACATCCGCATCCTCGCCCCGGTCGACGCGACCAAGCTGTCGGTGGAGCGCATCCGCCGCGGCGAGAACACGATCTCGGTCACGGGCAACGTCCTGCGCGACTACCTCACCGACCTCTTCCCGATCCTGGAGCTGGGCACCAGCGCCAAGATGCTGTCCGTCGTCCCGCTGATGGCGGGCGGCGGCCTGTTCGAGACGGGCGCCGGCGGCTCCGCGCCGAAGCACGTCCAGCAGCTGGTCAAGGAGAACTACCTGCGCTGGGACTCCCTCGGTGAGTTCTTCGCGCTCGTGCCGTCCCTGGAGCAGTACGCGACGGCCACCGGCAACACCCGCGCCCAGGTCCTCGCCGACACCCTCGACCGCGCCACGGCGACCTTCCTCAACGAGGACAAGTCCCCGACCCGTCGCGTCGGCGGTATCGACAACCGCGGCAGCCACTTCTACCTGTCCCTGTACTGGGCGCAGGAGCTGGCCCAGCAGACCGACGACGCGGACCTGGCCAAGGCCTTCGCCCCGCTCGCCGAGACGCTCAGCGCCAACGAGCAGAAGATCGTCGACGAGCTGAACGCCGTCCAGGGCAAGCCGGCCGAGATCGGCGGCTACTACCAGCCCGACCCGGCCAAGGCCGCCGCGGTCATGCGCCCGTCGGCCACCTGGAACGAGGCGCTCGCGTCCCTGAGCTGACGCCAGGGGCCAGACAGGCCCGCCCGTTCAAGTGACTCTGCCCCGGTCGGCGTACCGCCTGCCGGGGCAGAGCCATGGTGTCCGGCGGATCCGATGCGCGGTCGCCGGGAGCCGACGCCCGGCACGAACGGCGTACCACGATGGGAGGCCCAGGCGAGCCGGCGTCACTGGTGAGCCCGAGGCTCGCTTCTCGCCGCTCCACCGGCGTTTCGTCGCTTCCGGCGTCAGTGGCGCCGCCTGACAACCTCCGGACAGCGCCTAGTCGGGCAGCACGAGCTCCAGCTCCAGCCAGCGGGCCAGGTCTGCGATCTCCCGGCCGATCTCCGCGCTCATGGGCTTGGTGAACGGCACGTCCTGGTGGATCGCGTCGACGCGCAGCGACCCGCCCTTGCGGTCGGCGGTGGCGTCGAGTTTTCCGACGAGCCGGTCGCCGTACAGGATCGGCAGCGCGAAGTACCCCCAGCGGCGCTTGGCCGCGGGCTTGTACATCTCCAGCTGGTACTCGTACTCGAACAGCTCGACGGTGCGCTTGCGGTCGTGCACGAGCCGGTCGAAGGGTGACAGCAGCGCGGCGCGTCCCTCGAAGGCCGAGCTCAACTGGGCCGGATCCACCCGCCACTTGCCCCGCACGCCCTCGACGACGGCCGGCTCACCGGCCTCCCCCACGTCCGCCGGCTCGACCTGGCACTCCGGGCCTCGCGCGCGGGCGATGCCCAACGCCCGCAGCCGCCGCTCGTCCCGGATGCGCAGCGCCTCCTGCACGGGGACCGCGGGCGTGTCGGGGTAGACCCGCTCGGCCAGGTCCCACAGGCGGTCACCGCCGCGGCGTCCCGCCACGGCGACCTCGCCGCGCTGCACCATGAGCTCCAGGAGCTTGGTGACATTGCGGTTGTTGGTCCACCCGCTCGACTTCCACGGCAGTGCGCAGGTGTCGGGCAGCTCGCGGGAAGGCAGCGGCCCTGCGGCGCCGAGCCGGTCGAGTATGTCCCGGCGGCAGGCGTCGTTGGCGCCCACCCACGTGCGGTGATACTCACGCCAGGAGGAAGGTGTCCCCCGCTCGGGCCACTCGGCCATCTCGGCGCGGTACAGCGCGAGATCCTCACCGGGCCGGATCATCGCCTGCAACTCCAGCAGGCTCCGGTCCGCCAGCGCGTCGGTCAGGTCGGTGCGTGAGTACCCCGCGGAGCCGAGCCGGCTCCACGCCACGAGGTCGGCGTTGGGCGCGACGGCGGCGGTCGGGTCGACCTGGAGCAGGGTCAGCCGCCGTACGGCGTCCAGGAGCCCGCTGGGCCGGGCGCAGTCCAGCAGCTGTGCGCGTACGGCGATGCGGCGGGCGTCGGTTCGGGAGAGCTCGTGCACGGTCACCTGCGTCACCAGTCCCGGGTCGCGATCAGTTCCTCCACGTCCGCGTCCGCGAAGCCGTAGGCGTGGGCCACGAACCAGAAGTCCTCGGCTATCTCCTCGCGGGCCACGGTCTCGATGTCGAAGTCGTCGTCCTGCAGGTCGTTGAACTCGTCCGTGGCCGCCTGGGTCAGGAGGTACAGCGCAGCCAGGTCGGCGGGCCGCTCCGCCTCGATGCGCTCGCACAGGCGCAGCAGGATCGCCTTGCCCCGGTCCACCGCGGGGTCGGGGTAATAGCCGTCCTCGTAAAGCCCCTTGAGGAACGGGTGTGCGGTCACCTGCTGGTTGCTGATGTTCATGCTGTGATGGTGCACCACGCCACTGACAACGCCCCGGGAGCAGCCGTCATGACCTCTGCCGTGCCGTCGTTCGAACTGCTCCCCGGAGCCGAGGGATCGCCGGTGATCCTGCATGTGCCGCACTCGGCACGGGAGATACCGTCCGATGTGCGCGCGGGGATCGTGCTGGACGACACCGCGCTGGAGCGGGAGCTGGACCACATCGTCGACGCGCACACCGCGCAGCTCGCTCAGGAGGCGGCCGGGGCGTCGCAGATCACCCCGTGGCGGTTCGTCAACCGGCTCTCGCGGCTGGTCGTCGATCCGGAGCGGTTCCCGGACGGGCGGGAGCAGATGCTGGCCGTGGGCATGGGCGCCGTCTACACGCGGACCACGCACAAGGCACCGCTGAGGCCCGCGGACGCCGACCCCGAACCCCTCGTCGAGCGGTATTTCCGGCCGTACGCGAAGGCCATGACGCACGCCGTGGCCGATCGGCTCGCCGTCGCCGGCCGGGCCGTGATCATCGACGTCCACTCCTACCCGACCGCCCGGCTCCCCTACGAACTGCACGGCGAGGGCCCGCGGCCGCCGGTCTGCCTGGGCACCGACTCCTTCCACACGCCGCCCGAACTGCTCGCCGCGGCCCGGGAGGCGTTCGCGGCGTGCGGGGACACGGGGCTCGACAGCCCGTTCAGCGGCACGTACGTCCCGCTGGAGTTCTACGGCACCGAGCCCCGGGTGGCCGCCCTGATGATCGAGATCCGTCGGGACACGTACATGGAGGAGCCGGGCGGTCCGGCCGGTCCCGGACTCGCCCGGCTCGCGCAGGCGCTGGCGGCACTGGTGGACGCCGCCTCCCGCTGACGCGGTGGGTCAGGCCCGCAGCCACTCCGTGACCACGAGCTCCCCGCCGGTCCGCAGCCGCAGGGCGAAGGGGCCGCTCGGCGGTGCGTCGCTGGTGAATCGGCCCATGTCGTCGGCCACGACCGGCGTGGCCGTCTGCGGGCCGCCGAGCACCTCGATCCGCGCCTGCTGCGGTGGCAGCACCTGCCCCATCAGCCCGTGCGCGCTCACCTCGACGTCGACGGTCACCTCGCCGGCGCGGAAGGTCAGCATCCGCGGCACGTCCGTCGCTCCCCTGACCGCAATGGCGTCCACCACCGAGTCGAACGTCAACTCGGCGATACGGGCGTCGAGGTCGTGCAGTGCGAAGGCCGCGACGGCGATCTGGCGCAGCTGGGCAGGGACGGGGTCCAGGATGGCGGCGGCCTGGCGGAGTTCCTCCTCCAGCAGCCCGACGTCGACCCCGTCGTCGCCGAGGGGCTCTTCGCCCGTCACTTCGTCGTGCATGTCGTCGTTCACAGCGCTCCCCGTGCGTCGAGTCGGGCCCGAAGTCGGCGCAGACAGCGCTGGCGCAGCGGCCCGATGCTGCCCACGGCGATGCCCAGTGCGGCGGACACCTCCTGGTAGCTGGGCGGCGGCGAGGCCATCAGCACGCGCAGCAACTGGCGGCAGCGGTCGCCGAGTTCCTCGAACTCCTGCCACATCCAGCGGATGCGCTCACTCTCGGCGGCCGCCTCCTCGGAGTCCAGGATCGACTGTTCGGGCGTACGGTCCTCGCTGACCCGGTCGAGCAGCTGCGGATCGCTCGTCACCGTCAGCCGCCTTAAGCTCTTGAGCACCTTCAGACACTCGTGCCGTGCGGTGCTCGCGAGCCAGGATCCGGCCTTCTCCGGTTCACGGATGCGCCCGAGGTGCTGGGCAAAGCGGAACCAGACGGTCTGGTAGACCTCATGGGCGTCGGCGTCGCCCAGCCGGTGCGCGCGCACGACGGACCACACCAGTGGGCTCAGCCCTTCCACGAGCGCCTTCCAGGCCGCCGCGTCACCGTCGACGGCGGACTGGACCAAGGCACCGACATCTGCACGGTCCACAGCCCCACCCCTCGTGTACGGCAAGTCATCGTACGCCGCGGAGGGGGCGGTTCCGACCCTCATGTGCGAGGAGCCGGGGGCGCTACGGGGGCAGGGCGCCAGGTCGAGGGACGAAGGGCCGGTACGTGCGCCCCCCGCACCTCCGCGAACCCTGAGTTCGCCGCGAGCATCTTGTACCGGGCGACACGCGGGTCGCGCTCCTGCTGCGCGGTCATGTGGGCGGCGATCATGCCGGCGGCGAGGGGCGTGGCGAACGAGGTGCCGCTCCAGTACGCGAGCCCCTCGAACATCACCTGGTCGGGCTTGGTGGTGCCTTCCTGCTCGCTCAACACGCCGGTGTGGCGCGGGGACTGGCAGGTGCAGGAGTAGCCGAAGCCGTACCGGCAGGCGTCGTAGGTGGAGTGCTGGTACACGTACGGCACGGGCGCGTCCAAGCCGGTGAAGACGCTGGTGAGCCGCTCGCCGGGCGCGTACGCCTTCACCCAGGCGCCGTGGTTGCTGAAGCAGGCGCCGAACTCGCCGTCGCTGCGCAGTGCTCCGACCGACAGCACGACGTCCTGGTAGTCGGGCAGGTCGGCGTAGGCGGCGGGCCAGAAGGGCGTGGCGCTGCCGTTGTTGCCGGCCGCCGCGACGAGCAGGGTGCGCTGGTCGCGGAGTTCCTGCATGAAGGCCTCGACGCCGAGCAGGCCGTCGGTGCGGCCGTTGGAGGTGCCGGCGGAGAGGCTGAGGATGTCCGGCCAGCCGCCCGCGTCGACGGCGTCGAAGAGCTTCTCCCCGAACTCGGACTCCAGGATGGCGCCCGCGTCGTGGAGGGTGTTGCGGACCGTGATGGTCGTGTTGGGCGCCACGGCGGCGACGAGCCCGGCGATGAAGGTCCCGTGGCCGACGTACTGCTGGAGGATTCCCTGGCCGTCGCACTCCTGGAGCTGGGCGTCGCCCTCGGTGTGGGCCAGCAGCGGGAAGGAGCGGTAGTCGTGCACGAGGCCGGTGTCGATGACGAGGACGCCGACGGCGGTGTCCGGGTCGTGGACGCCCTCGGCCGCCGCGGGGTTGGTTCCGTCGGCGAGCGGTGCGGGCGCGGGTTCGTCGCCGGGACAGGAGTTGACCCGACCCGTGATCCCCACCAGGTGGTTGCGGCTGACGAGACGTCGTCCGGCCCGTCCTTCCGTCTGCCGCAGGGCGCGCAGGGCGTGCGCGACAGTGGGGTCGCCGCTCCGGTCGCCCTCGCCGGGGTCGCCGACCTGGATGCGGGTGATGCCCGAGCGGTTGGTCTGCGGGCTCGCGCGGCGCACGTTGTCCTGGACCAGGTCGGGGTGGGCGGTGAAGTGCGCCCGCACGGTGTCCTCGACGACGCGGGCGTCCTCGCCGTCGCGGACGAGTACGTAGCCCTTCTCGTAGATGAACTCGGCGGAGTCGTCCGGTCCCATCGCGAGGGGGACGTCGGGCATGGAGCGCTGGATCTGCTCGAACTGCTCGTGGAATCGCTGTGGTGCCATGGCGTGTCCTCCCACTGAGGCGACGGTCGTCAATCAGAGCCGCGCGGTCACTGATTGATACAGCGCCAAACCTGTGTGGCACGGTTCCGGGGCAACTACCATCCGTGGAGTGACAGCGGGAAGCGACTCGGTTCTCGAACTGCTGCCGATGGTGTTCGCCGCCCCGAACGACGCGCTGGCGAGGGCGGAAGGGGTGCTCGACGCCGATCCGTCGCCGTGGCACGCCTCCGTCGCCCACCAGGTGATCGGCATCTGGCAGCGGGACTGGGGCGACATGCGCATCGCCCTGTATCACCTGCGGCGTGCCCGGGATCTCGCGGCACGCGCGGATTCGGCCGACCGGGAGGCGGACGCCCTGGCGGCGCTCGGGGTCGCGTTGGTGCACGCGGGGCGCACCCAGCAGGGGCTGGCCGCGCTGGAGCGCGGGGTCGAGCGCGGCAGCGGACACACCCGCGCGCGCGTGCTGTTCCGCCGGGCCTACGCCCGCTGGGTCCTGGGCCATCACCGCGAGGCGCTGGAGGACGTACGCCGGGCGATACCCGTGCTGCGGCAGGTGGACGACGTCATCTGGACGGCGCGGGCGCTGACCCTGCGCGCGACCGTGCATCTGGCGCTCGGCGCGATGGACCGTGCGGATGCCGACTTCACGGCGGCCGAGGCGCTGTGGGACACCACGGGCCAGGAGCACGACAAGGCCGACGCGGTGGAGAGCCGGGGTCTCGCGGCGTTCCGGTCGGGCGACATCCCGGCGGCGCTGCGGCTGCTCGACGAGGCGGAGGAGCGGTACGCCAAGCTCGGCACGCCGACCTTCATGCTGAACATCCGCCGCTGCGAGGTGCTGATGGCCGCCGGGCTGGCCCCGGAGGCGCTGGCCGAGGCGGACGCGGCGATCTCCGTGCTCGACGGCATCGGCGGCCAGTCGACCCGCAAGGCCGAACTGCTGCTGGCCGCCGCGCGTGCCGCCCGGCTGGCGGGCGACGCGCACACGGCGATCGCGCGCGCCGACATGGCCGTACGGCTGTTCGCCGGGCAGCGGCGCATGTGGTGGGAGACGCACGCCCGGCTGGTGCTGATCGAGGCGCGGGTGGCCGCCGGGCGCAGTTCGGGCCGGCTGGTGGCCGACACGGCGGCCGTCGCCGAACGGCTGGCCTCCTTCGGCGCGCCGGCCGCGCCGGAGGCCTCGCTGCTCGCGGGCCGGATGGCGCTCACCCTGGGCTGGCGGGCCGACGCCGAGCAGCATCTGGCCGTCGCCGCCCGCAGCAGGCGCAGCGGGCCGCCGCTGGCGCGGATGACGGGCTGGGCGGCACAGGCACTGCGGGCACAGGCCGCCGGGTCGGGGCGCGGCGTCCTGGAAGCCTGCCGGCGCGGCCTGGACGTGCTCGACGCACACCGGATGACGCTGGGCGCCTCCGAGCTCAGGGCCCGCGCCACCGCACAGGGCGCCGAGCTCGCCGCGCTGGCCCAGCAGGCCAGCCTCGACTCCGGCAGCCCGCGACGTCTGTTGGTGTGGAGCGAGCGCTGGCGGGCCACCGCGCTGTCGACGCCGCCGACCCGGCCGCCCGCGGATCCGGAGCTGCAGAGCGACCTGACGGCGTTCCGGGAGATCGCGGCGCGCGCCGAGGAGGCCCGCAGCGAGGCCCGTCCGGTTCCGGCGCTGGAGCGTGAACAGCGGCGCCTGGAACGGGAGATACGCTCCCGGACCCTGCACCTGCGCGGCGACACGCCGGGCGACGGCTACCGCTTCGACCCGGGCCGGCTGCTCGAGCGGCTGGGGGACGACGTACGGCTGGTTGAACTCGCCGTGCTGGACGGGCGGGTTCAGGTGCTGTTGTGCGGACAGGGGCGGGTGCGGCGGTTCGAGGCCGGGCTGCTGGCCGAGGCGGAGACCGAGGCCGAGCACGTCCAGGCCGGGCTGCGGCGGCTGGCGCACCCGGGTGCGGAGGGGCGGCTGCCGGTGGTGGAGGCGGCGGGGCGGCGCCTGGAGGAGCTGCTGCTCGGTCCGGCGGCGGCGCATCTGGGTGACGGCCCCGTGGTGGTCGTACCGCCGGCCCGGCTGCACCGTGTGCCGTGGGCGCTGCTGCCATCGCTGCGGGAGCGGGTGCTCAGCGTGTCGCCGTCGGCGAGCAGCTGGCTGCGCGCCCGGGAGACCGAGCCGCCGCCGGGCGGCCGCCCTGTGCTGGTGCGCGGGCCGGGGTTGGCGACCGGCGGCGCGGAGGTGCCCCACCTGGCCGGCCGGTACGGCGGTGCGGTCGTCCTGGAGCACGCCGACGCGCGCGTGCCGCGCGTACTGGAGGAGCTCGACGGCGCCGCGCTGGCCCATATCGCCGCCCATGGCACGTTCCGCGCGGACAGCCCCCTGTTCTCGTCGCTGCGGATGGCCGACGGGCCGCTCATCGTCCACGACTTCGAGCGCCTGGACCGCAGCCCGTACCGGATCATCCTCTCCTGCTGCGACACCGCCCGGTTCGCCTCCGTCGGCGCCGACGAACTGCTCGGCCTGGTCACCGCGCTGCTGCCGCTGGGCACGGCGGGGGTGGTGGCGTGCACGGCCCCCGTCAACGACGCCGCGGTGGTTCCGCTGATGCTCGCGCTGCACAAGGGGCTGAGCGAGGGGCTCTCCCTTGCGGAGGCCCTGCGCGACGCCCGGGCGGCACTTCCGGGCGACGCGCTGCACCAGGCGACGGGGTGGGCGTTCTCGGCGTTCGGCGCGGCCTGATCGATACGGAGGGGGACCGACTCCCCTACGCCGGCTGCGCGTGCGGCAGTTCCACCAGCCACGGCAGTGCGCCGCGGTCGCTCGCGCCGAGGCGGGCGTAGGCGCTGTAGAGGTGGTTGCCGACCGTGCGGACGGACAGGGTGAGCTTCTCGGCGATCTGCCGGTTGCTCAGTCCCGTGGCCGCAAGGGTGACGATCTGCCGTTGCCTGGCGGTCAGTTCGCCCAGGACGAGGCCGGACAGTGCCGGGGTGCGGGCGCCCTGGCAGCGGCGGGCCAGGGCGACGGCACGCGTGCGTGCGGTGCGGGCGGCGCGCGGGTCGCGGTGGGCCCGTACGGCCTGGGCGTGCGCCTCGGCCGCGAACAGCAGGAAGCCGCGCTCCGCCAGCTCTTCGGCCACCTGGTCGAGCGCGAGGCCGTCGCCGCGGGCGAGCGCGTCGGCGTGCGCGGCGAAGACGCCGGTCAGGCGGCCTGCGGCACGCTCGGGGGCGCCGAGGCGGACGGCGTCGTACGCGTCGCCGGTGAGCGCCTCGACGCTCCCGTCGGCATCGCCGGTGAGCGCCTCGACAGCCCCGTCGGCGTCGCCGCGGGCCGTTGCCGGCCGGGTGACCGCCCCACCCCCGTGGGGGCGGCCACCCAGGATCTTGTGCGCGGCCGGAGTGTCGCCCGACTGCGCTGTGGCGAGGGCGAGTTCGAGACGGCAGGACGGATCGTCACCGCCGTCCCACAGCCCCTCCCGTGCCCACGCCACGGCCTCGCGCAGCTCCCCGCGCAGCCGCGCGAACCGGGCGCGTACGGCCGCGTACCCGGCCGGCACCGGCGCGCCCTCCGCGACCAGCCACTCCCCCACGGGCGTCGCCGTCGCCCGTACGTCGGCCCGCTCGATGCGGCGGGTCAGCGCGGCCCGCTCGGCGTCGAGGGCGGGGCGGCACTGCTCGGGGGTACGGGACAGCCGCCTCGCCCGCAGCCGGCCGGCCGCGGCCCGCAGCACCGGGCCGTGCAGGGGGTGGGCGAGGCGGACGGCGCCCTGGTCGTCGACGTGGACCAGGGAGTCGGCCTCGAGGTGTTCCAGGGCAAGGAGGTGGAGTTCGTCCAGGTCCAGGGGCAACGGCTCGGCGAAGGCGAGGCGTTCGAGGGTCTCGCGCTCTTCGGGGCAGGTGCGGTCGAGGACGTGGGCAGTGCGGTCCCGTACGGTCGCGGTGACCGGCACCGGGCCACGCCACGCCCACTCGTCCGAATCGGCCACCCGGCCGAGCAGCCCCCGCTCGCCCACCGCGCCCACCAGGTCGCGCAGCAGCCGCAGGTCCCCCTGGCACAGGCGGTGCAGCCGGTTCACGGTGAGCGGCTCCAGGCGACCGCCCCCGGCTCCGCCCGCCAGCAGTTCAGCGGTCTCCTCGCGGGGCAGTGGTTCCAGGGTGAGGCGGGGCAGGAGTTCGCCGGTCCACAGCCGGGAGATCGCGCCCGGGGCCGGGGCGCCGTCGGTGGTGACGACCAGGAGACGGGTGCGTCCGTGCACGGCAAGCTGGTGGACGAGGGCGGCCGAGGCGTCGTCGAGCAGGTGCGCGTCGTCGACCAGGAGCTGACGTACGCCGGACAGGTGCTGGAACGCGCCGTGCAGGGAGGCCGTCTCGGGCACGAGGTGCGCGAACGCGGCGAAGCGGATCCGGCGGGTCTCGGGGGTGCCGGCCACCTTGGCGCAGTCGGTGCCGCGCACGGCCTCGGTGACGAGCCGGGTCTTGCCGCAGCCCGCCGGTCCCGTGATCACGATGCCGTGCCGACCGGCGGTCAAAGACCCACGGACCAGTTCGAGTTCGTGCTCCCGGCCGGTGAACGGCCAGGGCAGTTCCAGGGTCTTCGCGTCCCGTTCGAAAGTCATCACGGCAATGAGAGCGCGGTGACTCACACTTGATACACAGGGACTTGAGTAGCCCTCGACTCAAGCGCCCGCGGCGGGCCGACGGCAACCTGTTCGGCATGACCGCTCGCTACTGCTCCCTCGCGCAGCAGTCGGCGCCCGCCTTCGCACCGGGGCTGGCCGCCGAGCGGCTCAGTGCGCTCATCAGCCAACGCCGGATGTGGGTCAACGGCACCGTGCTGCACTACTGCTTCTTCGACCGGGACTCCGACGGATCCGTGATCCCCGATCCGGCGACCGGCAAGGCCCAGCGCGTGTCATGGGTCGGCAGCAAGGAACAGCAGGATGTCGTGCGCGAGTGCTTCCAGGAGTGGCAGGGCCTCGGCATCGGCGTGTCGTTCGTGGAGGTGCGCGACCGGTCGGAGGCCGAGCTGCGCATCGGGTTCCAGCTGGGCGACGGCTCCTGGTCGAACGTGGGCAGGGACTCGCTCCAGGTAGGCCTCAACGACCGCACGATGAACTTCGGCTGGGACCTGACCGCGCCCGGGGAGCGCGGGACGGCCCTGCACGAGATCGGGCACGCGCTCGGCATGCTGCACGAGCACCAGAGCCCGTTCGCCGGCATCCACTGGGACGACGAGGCCGTGTTCGCCGATCTGGCGGGCCCGCCGAACTTCTGGAGCCGGGACAAGACGTTCTTCAACATCCTGCGCAAGCTCGACCCGAACGAGGTCAACGGCTCCGTCTGGGACCCGCACTCGATCATGGAGTATCCCTTCTCGGCCGGGCTGATCCTGGAGCCGGAGCAGTTCCGCGCGGGCCTGAACCCGCCGGGCGTGCTGTCCAGGACCGACAAGGAGTTCGTCCGGCGCTGGTACCCGCCGGCCGAGACGCCTGGACCGCAGGAGCTGGTGCCGTTCCGCTCGGTACCGCTGCGGCTCGGGCCGGCCGAGCAGGCCGACTTCGTCGTCGAGCCGCCGGAGACCCGCGAGTACACCGTGGGCACCTTCGGCGACAGCGACACCGTCGTCGTGCTCTTCGAGGAACGGGACGGCGAGCCCCGCTACCTCACCGCCCAGGACGACGGCGGCACGCCGCACAACGCCACCGTCAAGGCCCGCCTCGTCAAGGGCCGCCGCTATTTCGTCCGAGTGCGCCTGTACGCCACCTGGGGTTCGGGTGAGACGGCGGTCATGTGCTGGTGACAGCACGGATCCGCTGACGCGCACGGACGCGACAGTCCACTGTCCGGCGCCGGGGGAAGCGGCCGGGGAACGCCACCTTCGGGGGAGGGTGACGTTCCCCGGCCCAGCCGGTGCCGCGGGCCGGGTACGAACGACCGGCACACCTGCATGAACATTCAACGGTGCCGTCGGAGGGCTCCGGCAGGATGGCCGCATGCTCGTCGTCCTCGGCGGTCTGCCCGCCAGCGGCAAGACCACGCCGGCCCGTCTCCTCGCCGTCCGCACCGGCGCGGTTCATCTGCGCGTCGACACCATCGAGCAGGCGCTGGTCCGCTCCGGACTGGCGCGTCATCCCGTCGGACCGGCGGGCTACGTCGTCGGGTACGCCCTCGCCGAGGAGCATCTGCGGCAGGGACTGTCCGTGATCACGGAGTCGGTGAATCCGCTCGCCGTGACTCGGGACGCGTGGCGCGACGCGGCGGTGCGTGCGGGCGTGCCCTGGCTCGAGGTGGAGGTGGTCTGCTCGGATCCGGACGAGCATCGGCGGCGCGTGGACTCGCGGTCGGTCGACATCCTGGATCTGCCACTGCCGGGCTGGGAACAGCTCGTCGAGCGGGAGTACGAGCCGTGGCACCGCGAGCGTGCTGTGGTGGACACGGCGGGGCGCACCGTGGAGGAGTCACTGGGCTCGCTCCTGCGCCTGCTCGGCTGACATCGGTTACAGCGTCCGCGTGAAGACGACCATCGGGCGGCCGGGACCGTCGTAGTCCTCCACCACGCGCGCGTCGAAGCCGAGCGTGTGGTGGAAGGCGATCGACCCCTTGTTGGTGACCGATGTGATCGCCTTGAGGCGGACCGCTCCCTGGCCGCGGGCGACTCCGGTGAAGTGGGTGTAGAGGTGGCGGCCGAGGCCGGTGCCGCGGCTGTCGTCCCGGGTGGCGATCAGGTGGACGTACCCCGTGTGGTCGGGGGTGACGAAGCCGATGAGATAGCCCCGAATGCCGTCCTCGGCACGGGCTACCAGGCAGGTGGCGCCGAACTCCCGCACCAGCACCGGCTGATGGAGTGCGCGCAGGTCCCGCCCGCCCCAGTAGCGGGCGTGGTCCTCCACCACCTGGTGGAGGTCGGTGACGTCGGCGGGGACGATCTCGGGCGGCATGGCGTCGATCACCGCACGGGAGGGTCATAGCGGGCCGCTGTCTTGGCTGCTGTCTCGGCCAACTGTGCTCGCACCTGGGGCGGTTCGAGGACCTCCGCGTCGGGGCCGAAGCCCAGCAGGCGGCGGATCGCTGCCGTCGGGGAGTCGAAATGCAGGACCAGGCGGTGCCGACCGGGTTCCGGGTCGGGGGTGGCGCGGGCGGCGGACGTGGTGTCTCCCAGCACCTCGGGCAGAGCAGCCAGGCTGGCCCGCCGGCCGGCCGCGGTGAGGCGTACCGTCACCGGGAGTTGATCGAGGCTCGCCTCGAACTCCGCGGTCCAGCGGGTCCAGAACTCCGCCCGGTCGAAGCCGGCGGGGCGGGTGACGGACCGGGGAGCGGGATGGCCCTGGTGATCCGAAACCAGCGGGTTCGAGGGATCTGGACGGTGTTCTCGTGAGAACCCGCTGGGGGCGCGGTTGTTTTGGCCGGGGTGCCGCGCGAGTTCGGTTTCGACACGTGCGCCAAGATGGGGCCTCCGATCGGTGGAGGGGACGTTGGGATGGGCTATGACCTGCAAGCAGTGATCGCCGGCAGAGAGGTGTTGCGCGCCGCTGCGCGGGATCTGCCTGCTGCTCGGCTGGCATCGCTCGGACAGGGCATGTCGCTGATGCCGATGACAGACGCCCTCTTTGATTCCGTCACGGATGGCAGCGATGCGGGCCCTTTGGGGTTCTGGCGGCTGCCGGGAGGGTTCGAGAAGACCCTCGCTGACTGGTCGACTGCTGGGCCGGTGGCCTACGTGGAAGCCGAGTACTTCGGCGGCGTGGGCGAGCAGCAGGCTGCCGTGTGGGATGGCGGCACCATCGTGCTGGGACCGCTCCAGGTACCGGAGGGCCAGCCTTTCCCGCCGGCCGGCAGCGCCATCTCACAGGCTCTTCGACGGCTGGGCGTCGTGGCGAGCACCGGAGAGGATGAGTTCTCCGCTGTGGGATTGGACCGTCACCGACACGGTGAGGGATGGATCGCCTGAGCAGCGGCTTCCGGATTCCCGCATGAACGAGCAAGTTCCCGGCTCCGCCAGCGGAATTGCCCGTAAGCACGAGAACCTCGCGCCATCTTGGGATCGCCCCGCGCAGGACGCTCACCTGCACACTTGCGCCGATGCGGCTGCCGAGCATCTTGGTCCCACTGGTCCTCGGGCGTGACGTGGAACAGCTCGCGCTGGGCCGCGCCGTTGCCCTTGCCGATGATCAACTCCAGGCGGCCCCCGGAGTGGTGGTCGAGGGTGGCGTAGTCCTCGTAGGCGCGCACCGGGTCGAGCAGGCTGAGCGTCGTCACGGCGGTGAAGAGCCGTATCCGCTTCGTCAGGGCGGCGACGTGGCTGAGGACGACCGTCGGGGACAAGGAGATGAACGGCCGCTCGTGCCGCTCCCCCACGCCGAAGCCGTCGAAGCCCAGTTCCTCGGCGAGCACGGCGTTGTCGAGGACCTCGCGGAAGCGGTCGTGGGTCGGCTTCTGGATCCCGGTGACCGGATCGGGCCGGTGCACGATCAGGGTGATGGCGATGAACTTCACGACGCGATCCGCTCGTCGCGGGCGTCGTCAGGGTGGGCGAGGCCGAGGTGGTCGCGCAGGGTCGTGCCCTCGTACTCGGTGCGGAACACGCCCTGTTCCTGGAGCAGCGGGACCACCTTGTCGGCGAACTCGTCGAGGCCCGTCGGGGTGATGTGCGGGACCAGGATGAAGCCGTCACTGGCGTCGGCCTGGACGAAGTCGTTGATGGTCCGGGCGAGGGTGGCCGGGGAACCGACGAAGTTCTGCCGGTTGCCGGTGTTGATGACCAGGTCGCGGATGGACCACTGGTTGGCGGCGGCCAGTTCGCGCCACTCGCGGGCGGTGGCCAGCGGGTCCCGGTACATGCGGACCTGGGCGCGGCCCTTGGAGATGTGGTTGTCGCTGACGTCCGGGTCGACGTCGGGGAGCGGCCCCTCCGGGTCGTACGCCGACAGGTCCCGGTTCCAGACGAACTCCAGGTGCTTGAGCGCGGTGGCCCCGCTGACCTGTTGGCGGCGCACCTCGCGGGCGAGTTCCTCGGCCTCGGCGTCGGTGTCGGCGAGGGCGAAGGTCGCGGCGGGCAGGATGAGCAGCTGGTCGGGGCGGCGCCCGTACTTGGCGAGCCGGGACTTCACGTCGGTGTAGAAGGCCTGGCCCGCCTCGAGGGTGCCGTACCGGCTGAAGATGGCGTCCGCTTCCGCGGCGGCGAACTCACGGCCCTCGTCGGAGTCGCCGGCCTGGAAGACGACCGGGCGGCCCTGGGGCGAACGTGGCACGTTGAACTGCCCGTGGATGTCGAAGTGCTGACCGGTGTGGACGAAGGCACCGGCCTTGGCGTCCCGCAGGAAGGTGCCGGTCTCCTGGTCGGCGAGGATCTCGTCGCCGTGCCAGGAGTCGAAGAGTTCGTTCGCCGTGGCGAGGAACTCCTTGGCGCGGGAGTAGCGCTCCTCCTGCGGCAGGAAGCCGCCGCGGCGGAAGTTCTCGCCGGTGAAGGCGTCCCAGGAGGTGACGACGTTCCAGGCGGAGCGGCCTGCGGAGAGGTGATCGAGGCTGGCGAACTGGCGGGCGACCTCGTAGGGCTCGTTGAAGGTGGAGTTGATGGTGCCGGTCAGCCCGAGGTGCTCGGTGACGGCGGCGAGCGCGGCGAGCACGGTGAAGGTGTCGGGGCGGCCGACGACGTCCAAGTCGTAGATCTTTCCGCCCTGTTCGCGGAGCCTGAGTCCCTCGGCGAGGAACAGGAAGTCGAACTTGGCGCGTTCGGCGGTCCGCGCGAAGTGAGCGAAGGAGCTGAACTCGATGTGGCTGCCGGCCCGCGGGTCGCTCCACACGGTGGTGTTGTTGACGCCGGGGAAGTGAGCGGCCAGGTGGATCTGCTTCAGCGGCTTGGTCATGGTGGTGACGTCCCTCGGCTCAGGCGGTGGCTGCGTAGCGGTTGGCGGGGCGGTCCAGGCCCAGCAGGCCGCGCAGGGTGTCGGCCTCGTAGGCGCGGCGGAAGGCTCCGCGGCGCTGGAGTTCGGGGACCAGGCCCCGGGTGATCGCCGGGAGGTCGTGGCCGGCGACGGCGGGGCGCAGCCGGAAGCCGGACAGCCCGGCGGTGTGCAACTCCTGGAGCAGGTCGGCCAGTTGGGACGGCGCGCCGGTGAAGACGAGGGCGTCACTCGTGTACGGCCGCCCGGCGAGCGCGTCGAGCCGTTCCCGGCGTGCGGTCGCGGCGGCCGGGTCGTCGTCGAGGAAGACCACCAGGTCGCCGAAGACGTGCAGGGGCTCGGCCGCTCTCCCGGCCGCGTTCTGTTCGGCACGGATCTGGGCGACGACGGCGCGGGCCTCGTCGGCGTCGTACGGGGTGACGTAGCCGATGTCGGCGGCGCGGGCCACGAGCCGGTAGGGGACGGTGTCGTGGGCGAGGGCGGTGACGATCGGCTGGCCCTGCGGCGGGCGGGGCGTGATGGAGGGGCCCTTGACGTTGAAGTGGCCGCCCTCGAAGTCGATGTAGTGCAGTTTGTCGCGGTCGATGAAGCGCCCGGTGGCGGCGTCCCGGATCTCGGCGTCGTCCTCCCAGCTGTCCCAGAGGCGGCGCACCGCCTCCACGTGGTCGGCGGCCTCGTCGAAGAGGTCGGTCACCACCTCGCGGGCGGCCGGGCTGTCGTAGGCCTCGATGCGCGGGATGGTGCGGCGACCGAAGTGCGCGGCCTCGTTCGGGCGGGCGGTGATCTGGACGCGCAGTCCGGCGCGGCCGGTGCTGACGTAGTCGAGGGTGGCGATGGCCTTGGAGATGTGGAACGGCTCCGTGTGGGTGGAGACCACCGTCGGCACCAGACCTATGTGGCGGGTCAGAGGGGCCACGCGGGAGGCGATGAGGACGGCGTCGAGGCGGCCACGTACCTGGTCGGTGCGCTCGTCCGGGTCCAGAAAGTGGGAGGACTGCGGGCCGAGGCCGTCCTCGATGGTCACGAAGTCGAGCAGGCCGCGCTCGGCCTCGGTGACCAGGTCGGCCCAGTACGCGGCGGTGAACAGGTCCCGGGGGCGGGCCACCGGCTCGCGCCAGGAGGCGGGATGCCAGCCGGTGCCGTCCAGCGCGACGGCGAGGTGCAGGGAGGAAGAGGGTGTTGAGGACACGAGTCAGTGCCTTCCTGGAAGTCCGTACGAGATCGCCGGCCCTCGTTCGAGTGGGGCACGGCGGGTGAGGGAACGTCAGGAACAACAGAGCGCGCCGGACACGCGCTGGAGGTCGATGTGGGGCCGGGAGTGGAGGTGGACGGCGTGGAACATGTGCGTCACGTCCGCCACCTCCGTCCATCGCATCGCGCGCGGCACGCCGCACATCTCGTCGTGCGTCACAACGCCCCGATCTCCGCGGCTGTTCCCGGTGTGCGCACGAGGCGGTTGGGCGAGCGGCGGCGCAGGGTGAAGCCGATCGATTCGTACAGGCGGATCGCCAGCCCCCGGCCACGGTGCTCGGGGTCGGTGCAGACCGCGCCGATCTCGGTCCGGCCGGGCAAACGGAGGCGTTCGCCGGCCAGGACGATCAGCCGGCCTCGGTGCCGGATGCCGAGATAGGTGCCCATGCGGATGGTCCGCGCGAGGAACGGTCCCGGTTTCGTGCGGGCGACGAGGTCGAGGATCTCCGGCACGTCGGCGGGTCCGAGACGGACCGCCTCGGGGGCGTGCTCGGCACGCAGTGCGGTGTCGGCGAGTTGCACGCCTTCTCCGCCGCCGACGATCGCCCAGCCGTCCGGCACGTGGTCGACAGGCTTGGCGCGCACCTACGGCGCCCGGCCCGACGAGCGTGTGCACGTCGGCCCAGGCGGCCCGCTCCGCCGGGTCGGCCGGCGCGGCGAAGGCGTAGACGTCGGCCGGGTAGCGGGCAGCACGGCCGACGCGTTCGGCCAAGTGGGTGTGCGGCTCAGCGTGCATAACACCCGGGCGCCCGACGGTTCCGAGCAGGCTCGGCGGGCGCGGGAGTGGTGGTTTCCGGCTCCCGCGTCCGCCGCGCTTCAGGCCGCGCGTACCGAAAGGGCGTGGTGGAAGACGTCGCGGGGATCCCACTTCGCCTTGATGCGCTGGAGGCGGCGGTAGTTGTCGCCGAAGTACAGGGTCTGCCACGGAGCGCCGGTGTTCCGGGCGGGATCGGCCAGGTCGGTGTCCGGGTAGTTGATGAACGCGCCGTCGGCTGCCGCGGGGGCGCCGCCGGTGTCGGCGTACAGGTCCTCGTAGAGCTCGCGCAGCCAGCCGATGTGCCGGGCGTCGTCGCGGGGGTCCTCCCATCCGTTGGCGTAGAACATCTTGATGCTCGCGTCGCGGTGGGGTGTCGCGGTCGCGTCCGGGGCCACGGTGTTGACCTTGCCGCCGTGCGTGTAGAGGCTCAGGCTGCCGCCCGGGTAGTCGTAGTCGGAGCGGGTGAGGTGGTGGTGCAGGGCGTCGATCTGGCGGTCGGTGAAACGTCGGCGCAGATAGCCCGACTTGACCTTCAGCCGGTAGACGGGGCCGGGGTCGCCCGGTGAGCCGGCCAGGGCGGCGGCCAGCCAGGCCTGGTTCCTCAGCGTGCGGACCGGCTGGACCGGGACGCCCTGGTTGATCGCCGCGATGTGCTCGTCCAGCATCCGTTCGGCGCCGGAGTCGGCGGCCACCTGGCCGATCATGAGGACCGTGCCCGACGGGCGGCGGGTGAGGGCCAGTTCGCTGTAGAGGGCGAGGTACGGGGAGTCGGGGGCACTGTGCCGTTCGGCCCATGCGCCGTGGTTGCGGACCAACCGGGCGAACGACGTCTTGTCGAGCTTCTGCCAGTCCCAGGAGACCGAGAAGCTCAGCACACCGGACGGCGGGGCGGGCAGCAGGCCGGACGGGTCGTCGCCCTCGGCGCCGGGCGTCCGGAACCAGTAGCGGGTGACGATGCCGAAGCTGCCGCCCCCGCCGCCGGTGTGCGCCCACCACAAGTCCCGGTGCGGATCGGAGAGTTCGCGCGTGGCCACCACACTGCGCGCCCTGCCGTCGCGGCCGACGACCACCACCTCGACCGCGTACAGATGGTCCACGGACAGGCCCAGCAGCCGGGACAGCGGACCATAGCCACCGCCCAGCACATGCCCGCCGACACCGACATCGGCACACCAGCCGGCCGGGATCGTCACCCCCCAGCCGAGGTACAGCCTCCGGTACACGTCGCCCAGCAGGGCACCTGCCTCCACGGCGAAGGCGCGGCGGCCCCGGTCGTAGGAGACGCCCGTCATGGCGGACATGTCGACGACCACCTCCACGGCCGGGTCGGCGACGAAGTTCTCGAAGCCGTGGCCGCCACTGCGGACCGTGATGCGCCGGCCGCTGTCCACCGCCTGCTGCACGGCCCGTACGACGTGCGCGGTCGTGCCGACCACCCAGACGTGCTCCGGCCCGCCCACGAACCGGCGGTTGTAGCCCCGGGACGCCAGAGACCGGTACCGCGGATCGCCGCGCCCGACCATGGCCGGCCCGGGAGCCGGCGGGCAGGACGTCCCGTCCGCCGCCGCGGCCACCCCCGTGCCCAGCCCGGGCACCACGACCCCCGCCGTCGTGGCGACCAGGCCGCCGCGCAACACGTTCCTCCTGCTCAATGCACTCATGCCGTCTCCTAGGACTGCCTTGGAACTCTCCGCTTCCTTCAACCACGAAGCTAGGTGGCCAAGTCGGCGAAGGCAGTCGTCCCAGCCCCCCGCTCACGGTGGTGCCAGCACCCCGATCGACAGGCCTGCCGAAAATCGCGTGCCCGGGGGCGGCGGCCGGCAGTACGGTCCCGGCGTGATCGATGACGACGGCTGTTTCGGAGACAACATCGCGGCGGGCTACGACGAGTCGGCGGCGGACATGTTCCGCCCCGACGTGGTGGGCCCGGCGGTCGACCTGCTGGCCGACCTCGCCGGCGACGGCCCTGCGCTCGAACTGGGCATCGGCACCGGCCGGATCGCGCTGCCGCTGTCCGGCCGCGGCGTACCGGTGCACGGCATCGACATGTCCCGCGCCATGGTGGACCGGCTGCGCGCCAAGCCCGGCGGCGGCGCGATCGGCGTGACGATCGGGGACTTCGCCACGGCGAGGGTGGACAAGACCTTCTCGGTCGCCTACCTGGTCTTCAACACGCTCATGAATCTGACGACCCAGGACGCCCAGGTCGACTGCTTCCGCAACGTCGCCGCGCACCTGGCCCCCGGCGGCTGCTTCGTCGTCGAGGTCATGGTCCCCGAACTGCGCAAGCTCCCGGCCGGGCAGAGCGCCGTACCGTTCCACATCAGCGACACGCGTTGGGCGTTCGACAGGTACGACATCGCCAGCCAGGCGATGAGCTCCAACTACGTCACCATCGCCGACGGCCGCGCCGAGCACTGGTCCATCCCGTTCCGGTACGTCTGGCCGGCCGAGCTGGACCTGATGGCCCGGCTCGCCGGCCTGCGGCTGCGCGACCGGTGGGAGAGCTGGACGCGCGAGCCGTTCACGAGCGAGAGCGGCAAGCACGTGTCGGTGTGGGAGAAACCGGCCGACCGACCGGCTGACTGACCTCGCGTGCGGCGGCCGCCCAGTCCACGATCTGCACCGCCGCGCCCGCCGCTTCCTCGCCCCGGCAGTCGGCGTGGTGCCTGCGGGCGATGCCGTCCAGGTCGAGGTGGGCGCCGAAGGCGGGGTGGGCCGCGAGGCGTCGTGCGTAGGCCCACAGCTGCGGATGGTCGGTGATGCGGGTGACCGCGGCGGCGTCCAGGTGATGGCGGTGCACGGTGTCCAGTTGCACCAGCGTCACCCACAACTCGACGTCCGCGAGGGTCGGTTCGCCGCCGAGCAGGTACTCCTGGGAGGCCGGCCGCCGCTCCAGTGCGTCCAGTGTGCGCAGCAGGGCGGTGAGCGCGGTCTCGCGCGCCGCCGGGTCGCCGTCCGACTGTCCGGCGCGCTGCGCGGCCGCGGTGATGCCCTGCTCGCAGAGGCGGCCGATGTTCTCGACGGCCTCCTCGGCGCCGTACGGGAAGAGATCCGGGCCGTGGCCGCCGAACCGCCGGGCCAGGTCCCGCAGGATGTCGGGGGCGTGTGTGCTCACGATCGTGCCGGTCCAGGCGTCGCTGAGCACCGGCGCCGCGGCCGGTCCGGGGTGCTGGTGCGAACTGGCCTCGTACAGCGGGCGCAGCTCCAGGTGCCCGCCGTCCGGGGCGTCGGGGACGGCGGGCAGCAGCGTCACCGGGAGGACGTCGTCGAGGCCGAGCAGGCTGTGTGTGACGGCGATCCGCAGCGAGCGCGGACACGAGAGGGACAGGTGGAGCCGGTAGCGGCGGGGCGCGGCGTAGTAGCCGCTGCGCGTGTCACAGCCGATCCTGCTCCGGAAGGACGGCACGGCGGTCGGGGATGGGGCGGACATGCGTCTCCCTGGGGTGCTCGGTCACGGGCATACGACGGCGAGGGCGCGCGGCGGCTTCGGCGCGGCCGGGATGCGGTAGATGAGCGTGGGGGGTGAAGTTCAGGCGCGGGCGGGGACGACGCCCTCACCATGCGGGGAACTTGCCGCACTGCACACACGCACGAGGTCGATGTGGCGGCGGGACGTCAGCAGGGGCAGCGGCCGGACGGCGACACGGACCGTGTCACTGCCGAGGTCCAGCGCGGAGCGACCCATGTTTCCCTACCAATTCACTAGGATTCCCGTAGTGGAGTCTCGGGCCACATGCCAGCCGCGTCAAGAGGGCCGCCGAGCAGTGAGACGTGGGGCAGGGATTCGTCGAGACGAGACGCCGGTCAGGGATTCGTCCAGGCCTCGGGGTCGTCCGCGAGGCTCAGGACGTCGTCGGGCAGCTTGGCCGCGGCCACGTCGGCGAGGGTGACCTCACCGAGGATCTTGCGGACGTTGGCGCGTACGGCGATCCACAGCGGGAGCAGGGACTGCGCGGGGCCGATGTAGGAGAGGTCGGGCGGGCGTACGCCGCGCACCGAGACCAGGGGGCCGTCCGCCACGCGGATCACGTCCGCGATGGGGATCGAGTCGGCCGGGCGGGCGAGCCGATAGCCGCCCTTGCCGCCGCGCTGGCTGACCACGAGGCCGCCCCGGCGCAGGTCGCCGAGGATGCCCTCCAGGAACTTGTGCGGGATGCCCTGTGCCTCGGCGATCGCTTCGGCCTTGAGCGAGGTGTCGTCACCGGCCGCGGCCAACTCCAACGCCGCCCGCACCGCATAGTCCGCTCTCGCCGAGATCCGCATGCTGAGATTATCCATCACCGCCGTGCCCGATCCTCGCCCGCCGGCCCCTCGGTCAGGCGGGGAGGCTGAACGGAGGGTGCGCGCCGTTGAGGAAGTAGTCCCCGACCTCGCGCAGCCGGTGGGCGACCGGCTCGCGCAGGGTGTGCGTGCGCGTGTCGCGCCAGAAGCGGTCCAGGCCGTGTCGCGCGAAGGCGGCAGGCACGCCCACGGCGTCCATGGCGTGGGTGGTGATCTCCTGCGCGGCCCGGGAGGCGGCGGCCTCGGCCGCGCTCGCGAGGACGGCGATCTCCGCGCACTCCTCGTCGTCGAGCTCCTCGCCCCGCGCGAGGCCGTGGGTCAGGGCGGCCACCGCCTGGTCGGCGAGGGCGGACGCGGCACGTGCGGCGACGGCGAGCTCGCCGTACGCGGTGAGCACGTACGGGTCCTGCGGCGGGCTGCCCGGCCAGGGCTGGGGTGAGAACGGCTGCCAGGCGGACTGCGCCGCCCGTCCGTGCTCGCGGACTTCGCCGAGCAGCCCCTCGGCGACGCCGAGACAGAACTGGGCGGAGACCAGCCGGGCGGTCGGCGCAGCGAGGCCGGCGAAGGGCGACAGGGCGCCCTCGTCGGCAGACAGGGAGCCGAGCACGTCGTCGGCCGCGACCGGCACGGAGTCGAACCCCACACCTCCGGCGGCCGCCAGCCGCTGACCGAAGGTGTCACCGCCGCTGCCGTTCACGAGGCCCGGGTGAGCGGGGTCGACGAGGACGGCGAGGGGCTCGCCGGTGCCGGGCACGGCGGCGCGGACCACGAGCCGGTCGGCGACGCCGACTCCGGAGCCGTACCTCTGATGGCCGTCCAGCACATAGCCGTTGGCCGTCGGGGTCAGCATCAGGGGCGGTTCCTGCGAGGCGATCCCGCCACCCCAGTACCACTGCCCCGCCGTGAACGCCCGCTCCACGCGTGCGGCTCGGTCGGGGCCGGCGAAGAACCGGGCGCAGTAGGACAGGAAGTAGTGGCTGCCCAGCAGGTGGCCGACGGATCCGTCGGCCGCGGAGAGGGTCCGTACGACCGTGTAGGCGGTGCGCCAGTCCGCGCCCCCGCCGCCGTGAGCGGCCGGCACCAGCAGTGTCAGCAGCCCCGATTCGCGCAGCCGCGCGACCTCGTCGAGCGGTGGCTTGCCGGCCTGCTCGCGCTCGACCGCGTCCGTGGCCAGGTCGTCCGCCAGCTCACGGGCTGTGTGCAGCCAGTCGGCCGGCTCGGCTCCCGCCGCGGTCGCCGCTTCGGCCGGGGGTGCGCTTGTCATGGCTGGCTTCCTTCAAGGCAGAAGAGAACGCGATCCCGGGTGGCCCGGCCGACCGGTCAACGTCATCCTCACTCGCTCACCCGAGAGGGGTCAACACTTCCCTAGTAATTCGATAGGAAATCTAGGGAATACCCGCCGCTCTGGCTGATTACCGCTCCGCGAAGGGGATCTGGGCCACGGGCTGTGCGGCCGTCGCGCTGCGGAACGGGTGGTTCCACAGCCCTTGCGCCGCCAGCCGCGGCAGGACGCCCTCGCCGAACCAGTACGCCTCCTCCAGATGCGGGTAGCCGGAGAGCACGAACTCATCGATGCCCAGCCGGTGGTACTCGGCGATCCGCTCGGCGACCTCGTCGTGGCTGCCGACCAGCGCGGTGCCCGCGCCGCCCCGCACCAGCCCGATGCCGGCCCAGAGGTTCGGATGGATCTCCAGGCCGTCCCGGCCGCCGCCGTGCAGGGCGAGCATGCGCTGCTGCCCCTCCGACTCGCTGCGAGCGAGTCCGGCCTGTACGGCCCGTACCGTCTCCGCGTCGAAGCCGTCCAGCAGCCGCCGGGCCTCCGCCCACGCCTGCTCGCCGGTGTCCCGGGTGATGACGTGCAGGCGGATGCCGAAGCGGATGCTCCGGCCCTCCTTCTCGGCCAGCGCCCGGATCCGGGCGATCTTCTCGGCGACGGCGGCCGGCGGCTCGCCCCAGGTGAGGTAGACGTCGACGTGCCGGGCGGCGATCTCACCGGCGATGGGCGAGGAGCCGCCGAAGTACACCTCCGGTATCGGGTCGGGCACACGGGCCAGCTTCGCGTCCTCGACCTGGAGGTGCTCACCGGCGAGATCGACGGTCTTGCCCTCCCACAACTGCCGCACGATCTCCAGGAATTCACCGGTACGGCGGTAACGGTCGTCCTTGTCGAGGAAGTCGCCGTAGGCGCGCTGCTCGTGGCTCTCCCCGCCCGTGACCACGTTGAGCAGCAACCGTCCGCCGGTCTGCCGCTGGAAGGTGGACGCCATCTGGGCGGCGAGCGTCGGCGAGACGAACCCGGGCCGGAAGGCGACCAGGAACTTCAGCCGCTCGGTGTGCTGGCTGACCATCGCCGTGGTCAGCCACGCGTCCTCGCACCAGGCGCCGGTCGGCGTGAGCGCGCCGACGAAGCCCAGGTCCTCTGCGGCGCGGGCGATCTGGCTGAGGTAGGCGACCGTCGGCGGCCGGTCGCGGCCGGACACCGTGGCGGGCGTGCCGTGGCCGCCGCCGACGACGTGGCGGCTGTCGCCGTTGGTGGGCAGAAACCAGTGGAAGGTGAGGGACACCTCGGGTCTCCGATCAGGAAGGCCGGGCAGGAAGGTCAGGAGCGTGCGGGGTCGTGCGTCACAGCAGGCCGTGCCGGGGCGGCCTGGTGCCGCTGAGCACGTAGCGG
Organism: Streptomyces sp. T12; assembly: GCF_028736035.1. NCBI lineage: Bacteria > Bacillati > Actinomycetota > Actinomycetes > Kitasatosporales > Streptomycetaceae > Streptomyces > Streptomyces sp. T12. Next base: position 9,643,920 of record NZ_CP117866.1, on the reverse strand, counting down.
CCGATGTGCTGGACCTTCCAGCGGGCCGGGTCGTGCAGGGTGTGGGTGCGGGCGTCGCGCCAATGGCGATGCAGGCGCAGGGAGTCGAGCGCCGAGCGGGTGCCGGCCACCTCGAAGAGGGCGCTGCCGACCTCCACGGCCACCTCCGCCGCGGTCACCTTGGCGGCCGCCACCGCGATCGAGGCCTCGGCGGCCGAGTCGTCGGTCAGATCGGCGCGGGCGGAGTCCACGGAACGCGCCACTGTGGCGAGCAGCGCGTCGGCGGCCCGTACCCGGATCGCCAGTTCACCGAACCGCTGGATCAGCAGGGGGTCCTCGGCGGCAGTCGCATGCCCCTCGCCGACGCTCTCGAACCAGGGGCGGCTCTTCGTACGGACGAACTCCACGGCCTCGGCCAGTGCTCCGGAGGCGATCCCGGCGTCGATGGCGGCGTGCAGCAACTGGGCGACGGCACCGTGGAGTTGGGGCCCCTGGAAGGTGAGGTGGTGCGGCACCACGCGGTCGGCGGGCACGGGCACCGACTCCAGGCGGACGGTCCCGCTGGCGGTGGTGCGCTGTCCCATGCCGTCCCAGTCGTCCACAACCGTGAGGCCGGGCGCGTCCCGCGGCACGTACGCCACGTGCAGGTTGTCGTCGTCGGCGCGGGCGAGGACGGGGATCCAGTCGGCGAACAGGGCGCCGGTCGAGTAGTGCTTGACGCCGTCGAGGACGTACGACCCGTCGGGGTGCCGCCTGAGCCGCGTACGGATGTCCTGCACATGGCTGGTGCCCGCCTCCGACTGGGCGTTGCCGAACCGCTTCCCCGCCAGCACCTCGCCGAGGAAGAACTCCTGCTGCTCCCGCGTGCCCTGCCGGCGCAGCACGCCCACGTACACGAAGTGACTCTGCGGGATCTGCGCGAGGCTGGCGTCGGCCGAGGCCAGCAGCCGGAAGATCTCGGCGAGCGTCTCCGTACGGACGTCCGCGCCGCCCAGCTCCGCGGGCACCGTCACCCCGAGCAGCCCGGAGGCGGACAGCCGCGCCAGCTCCCCGTGCGGAAGCCGGCGCCGCGCGTCCCGTTCGGCCGCGTCCTTGCGGAAGTCGGCGGCCAGTTCGGCGGCGACCGCGAGGGCCTCGGCGTCGTCGGCGATCACGGTCGCGGCGCTCATCCGGTGGCCGCCAGCAGGGTCGGACGGCCCCCGAGGGCGAGCGAGAACTGGTCGGTGACCTGGGCCAGGGCCTCGGCGGTGCCGGGCGCGACGGTCAGGGTGCCGTCGTCGCCCACGGTGATGTCCTTGTCGAGGGTGAACCAGCCCGGCGTGATGTGGGCGGGGCCCATGGAGTTCAGTACGGGGCGCAGGGCGTAGTCGATGGCCAGGACGTGGGCGGTGGTGCCGCCGGTGGCCAGCGGCAGGACGGTCTTGCCCGCGAGTGCGTACTGCGGGAGCAGGTCGAGCAGCGACTTCAGCAGTCCGGAGTAGGCGGCCTTGTAGACGGGGGTGCCGATCACGATGCCGTCCGCGCGCTCGAACAAGGCGGTGGCCTCGACGATCGCCGTATGCCGGAAGTCGGCGTGCAGCAGGGCCTCGGGCGGGAGGGTGCGGACGTCGAAGGGGATCACGTCGTGGCCCTGGGCCCTGAGCCGGTCGTCCAGGTGGCGCAGCAGCCGGGCGGTGCGGGAGCTGGCGGAGGGGCTGCCGGAGACGGAGAGGATGGTGGCCATGGGAGGACCGACCTTTCAGGAGTACCAGGTGGGCTGCGGCAGTTCGCCGGTGAGGACGTGGCGGCCGATCTCGCGGCGCTTGTAGGCGACGGGGTCGTGGAGCGTGTGTGTGCGGACGTTGCGCCAGAAGCGGTCGAGGCCCTCGGCGGAGGCGGTGGCGCGGGCGCCGGTCACCTCGAAGATCCGGTTGGTGACCTCCAGGGCCACGTCGGTGGCGCGGGCCTTCACGGCGGCCACCCGCACCTCGAACTCGCCGCGGGCCTGCTCGGTGACGGCGTCCGGGTCGTCGTGCAGCTTCTGTCCTTCGGCGGCGACGGCGTCGGCCAGCGCTTCGGCGGCCCACAGCTTGGCGGTGAGGTCGCCGTAGGTGTCGATGACGTACGGCTCGTCGACGGCCTGCTCGTGGCCACCGTGCAGCCAGGCGCGGGACTTGGTCCGGGTGTAGGTGGCGGCGGTCTCCAGGGCGCCGGCGGCGATGCCGAGGTAGAAGTTGACGAAGACGAGCTGGATGGTCGGCACATTGAGGGTGTTGTAGATACGCGGCCGGAACTGCTTGTCCACGTAGCCCGCCGCGGCCGACCAGGGGACGCGTACGGCGTCGAGGGTGACGCCGCCGCTCTCGGTGAGGCGCTGGCCGATGTTGTCCCAGTCGTCGTGGAAGGTCAGGCCCTCGCTGTCGGACGCGACGATGGCGAACACGTGGTCGTCGGTGCCCTCCAGGACGCCTTCGAGCACGGTGACGTCGGAGACCTTGCTGCCGGTGGAGAAGGACTTGCGGCCGGTGAAGGTGAGGGTGTCGCCCTCGTCCCTCACCACCACGTCCGCGTCGCGCGGGTTGACCGCGCCGCCGAAGAACCACCGGTTGCGGGCGGCCTCGGCCTCCACGTGCTCCCACTGTTCGCGGGTGGCGACCAGACGGGCGGCCCAGTTCCACAGGTAGTGGTAGCCGAGCAGCTGGCCGATGGAGCCGTCCGCCTTGGCGACCTCGCGGACGACGCGGTAGGCGGTGGCCCAGTCCTGGCCCGCGCCGCCGTGCTCGACGGGGCCGAGGAGGGTGACCAGGCCGGAGTCCTTCAGCAGCTGGACCTCGGCGTACGGGGTAACGGCGGCCTTGTCGCGGGCGGCGGCGTCGGTGGCGAGGACGGCGGCGACCTCAGCGGCGCGGGCGAGCCAGCCCTCGGCGTCCTTCGGGGCGGGGGCGGTCTTCCAGTCGGCCGGTGCGGCGGTGCTCATGGGGAACCCCTTTTCAGCTGTGGGTACGGGCGGCGGTCAGGCGCGGGCGGCGGCGACGGGCTCGGACTCGGCTTCCTGGGCCTCCAGTTCGCGTACGAGGGGCAGCACCCGCTTGCCGAAGTACTCGACCTCCTCCAGGTAGTGCAGGAAGCCGAGGAGGAAGAGGTCGACGCCGAGCCGCTTGTAGGCGACGATCCGCTCGGCGATCTGCTCAGGGGTGCCGATCAGGCCGGTACGGAAGCCGTCGTTGTACTGGACGAGGTCCTCGAAGCTGGAGTCCTGCCACATGCCCTTGCCGTCGGCGGTGGACGGACCGGCCTGCTGGACGGCGTCCCGGAAGCCGTGGACGGCCTCGGTGTTGGCCTTGGCGACGATCTCGCGGAGCGTGTCGCGGGCCTCGGCCTCGGTGTCGCGGGCGATGAGGAAGCCGTTGAGGCCGAACTTCGGTGCCGTACGGCCCACTTGGGCGGCGGAGGCGCGGACGTCGGCGATCTGCTCGGTGACGCCGTCGAAGTCCTTGCCGTTGCTGAAGTACCAGTCGGAGACCCGGCCCGCCATCGCGCGGGCGGCGCTGGAGTTGCCGCCCTGGAAGATCTCCGGGTGCGGGCGCTCGACGGTGTTGAGGGGCTTGGGCTTGAGGGAGAAGTCACGCAACCGGTAGAAGTCACCGGCGAGTTCGGTGTGGTCCTCGGTCCAGATCTGGCGCAGGGCGCGAATGAACTCCTCCGAGCGGCGGTAGCGCTCGTCGTGCTCCAGCCACGGCTCGCCCAGCGCGGTGAACTCGCCCTTGAACCAGCCGCTGACGACGTTGACCGCGAAGCGGCCGTTCGACAGGTGGTCGGCGGTGGCGCCGAGCTTGGCCAGGACGCCGGGGTGCCACAGGCCGGGGTGGACGGCGGCGATGGCCTTGAGGCGCTGGGTGGCGAGGAGCAGGGCCAGGCTGAAGCTGGTCGACTCGTGCTGGAACTCCGCGCCGTAGCTGGCCATGTAGCGGACCTGGCTGAGGGCGTAGTCGAAGCCGTTGTTCTCGGCGAGGACGGCCAGTTCGCGGTTGTAGTCGTAACCCCAGTCGGTGCGCTGCTCGATGGTGCTGGTGACCAGGCCGCCGCTGACGTTCGGCACCCAGTAGGCGAAGCGGACGGGGTCGGATCCGGGCGGTACGGGCATGGGGAACTCCTGGCATGGCTGCGCACGCGAAAAGGGCGCGTGCGTGACAGGGAAATGTGTTCAGTGATCGGGATTCAGGCGTGCGGGAACGCCGGCCCGGGGAAAGCCGAAATCAGCACGGAAATCGGCCGGCAGTGAAATGCGTGAAGGGAGATCGGCACGAGTGCGAGGGTTTCCCTCGGAGGCCGAGCTGGTGGGGTCAGACCCGACAGCGACAGCAGGAGCTGGAGACACGCGCGAGGTCGACATGGCGTCGCCGCGTGAGGTCCTGTCGCTTCATGTCATCGATCAAAGCAGTGGGAAGTCCGGGCGGTCAAGAATGCCCGGAGGTGATTCCACATGCTGAGAGTCGGTATTCACGAGGTTGTGACAGGGTTTCCCTTGAACGCGGTGCGCGGCGGGCGGCACGCTCCTGTCGTGCGTATCGAACAGCTCGAATACATCGCCGCCGTCACCCGATCGGGGTCGCTGCGGCGCGCCGCCGAGGAACTGCATCTGTCCCAGCCGGCGCTCAGCGAGACCGTGCGCAATCTGGAGCGCGAACTCGGCGTGGATCTGCTGGAGCGCAAGCGGTCCGGGGCGAAGATCAGCGACGAGGGCCGGGAGCTGCTGCCGCACATCATGCGTGTGCTGGACGCGGTCGACCGGCTGCGCGGCGCGGCCGGCGACCAGCACCGCATCAGCCGCATGGTCCGGCTCGGCACGGTGAACACGGCCACCGTCCCGCTGGTCATCCCGACCGTGCGGGAGTTCCGGGCCTCGCACCCGCTCACCCAGGTCGAGTTGGTCGGCGCCCAGCAGTCCGAGATCCAACGCGGGCTCCTGGAGGGCGCGTTCGACCTGGGGCTGGTCAACTACCTCGGGGGCGACGACATGCCGCCCGGCTTCGAGACCACCGAACTCCTGCGTGGCCGACCGGTGGTGTGCGTACGTCCGGACAGTGCGCTGGCCGCCCTGGACACGGTGGACGCGGACAGCCTCCTGGCCGAGCCACTGGTGGTGATGCGGTCCGGCTATGTCATGCACCGTTTCCTGCACCGGCTGCTCGACGGCCGTACGCCGTCCTTCTCCTACTCCACCGACGGCGCCGAGATGGGCAAGCTGATGGTCGCCGAGGGACTGGGGTCGACGGTGCTTCCCGACTTCAGCGTCATCGGCGACCCGCTGGAGCGGCGGGGCGCGATCACCGTACGGCCCCTCGCCGGTGACGCGACCGACGTGCTGCTGGTGCTGCAGAGCCGCCCTTCCTGTTCGGTACCCCGGGCGGTCCGCGATCTGCACGAGCTGTTCGTGCGCAACGCCCGTGCGTACAGCGGCCCTTCGTGAGGCGGCCCTTCGTGAAGCGCCCTGATCAGATCACGGTCACCGGATGCCGGACCACCGCGTCGAACAGATAGCCCTGCGTGTTGGGCACGGCGGCGTCCGGCTGGCGGCGACCGGCCGTGTCGGTGGCGCGGGCCAGGAGGTGGGTGGCACCGGGTGCGTCGGGCTTCCAGGTGACGGACCAGCGCGTCCAGGTGTCGGCACGGGGCCGGTCGTGCAGTCGGGCCTTGCGCCAGCTCGCGCCGCCATCGGTGCTGACGTCGACCCGCGCGACACCTCCCGCGCCCGACCAGGACCGGCCGTGCAGCACCTGCCCCTCTCCCACCGGGAACGTGGCGCCGCTCGCCAGCTCGAAGGCGCTCTTGATGGTCTGCCGGGTCAGCGGCGCGCTGCCCTCCTGCGGGTGGGCGGGGCCGAACAGCCGGTAGAAGGTGGTGTTCCACGGCGAGAACAGCGGCTGCGCGGACACCTCGATGTCGCCGACCCACTTGATCGACGCGATCCCCACCCACGAGGGCACCAGCACACGCACCGGATACCCGTGGTCGTACGGCAACGGCTCGCCGTTCATCTCGTACGCGAGCAGCACGTCCCCCAGGGCCTTGGCCAGCGGCAGCGGACGGCGCACCCGGCCGAGGCTCTCACCGCCGCTGACGTACTCGGCATCCAGCCCCCGCGGCTGCACGTCCACCGCGTAGGGGGACAGCCCGGCCCTGCGCAGCACGTCGGCCAGCGGCACCCCGCGCCAGCGGGCGACACCGACGGCGCCCAGCGTCCACGCGGTGCCGGTGACCGTGTCTCCCTGCTGGGTCGTGTAGTAGCTGCGGCCGTTTCCGGCGCACTCGACGAACGCGGTCCGGGTGACGGCGGGCAGGGCGCGCAGATCGTCGTACCCGAACTCCACCGGCCGGCCCTCGCCGGGAGCGCCCCGCAGCCCGCTGCCCCACAGTCGTAGCCGCCAGTCGTGGGCGTCCAGGACGGGTGTGGTGGTGTGGTTGCGCACGAAGAACAGCTTGTTGGGGGTGTGGTGGCCGGTTCCGTGCAGGGCTTCCCAGCGGGTCTCGGCGTTGGTGCCGCGCTGGATGAACCACTCGGGCGGCAGCGGTTTGACGATCGGGGTGTCGGCCGCGTGGGCCGGACGCGGCGCGGGGAGCACGGTCGCGGCGGCCGTCGCGGCGAGCAGGGTGAGCAGCCGACGGCGGCTGACTCCGTCCGCCCTGGCTTCCCCGGCGAGCCACTGGCGCAGCCTGCGACGGTCGTAGGCGGTTTCGTCGGGGCGGGATGCGGGATGCGGTGAAGGCAGGGCGGATGCGGGCATGACCTCGTGTCCTGTACGAAGGGGCGACTACGAACGGGCGCCTGCGAAGGGCCGGCTACTTGTTGGTCCTGGGCAGGCCGGGCGGGTTGATCTCCGACTTGGTCACGGCCTCGTCGGACAGCCCCCAGCGTTGCAGCACCTTCGCGTACGTCCCGTTCCCGATGACGTGGTCGAGGGCGTCGGCGAGCGGCTTGACCAGGCCGCTGTCCTTCTTGGTGGTGGCCGCGATGAGGCCTTGGAGGGTGGCGCCGGCGCCGGAGTAGGTGCCGACGACCTCCGTCTTCGCGGTGGTGGCCGCGTGGTAGGCGGCGGTCGGGTTGGGGCCCAGGTAGAGGTCGATGCGGCCGGACTGGAGGGCCAGGTAGGTGTCGCTGTCGTTCTGGTAGTACTTGATGTCCACCGGCTTGCGGCCGGCCTTCTCGTTCTCCTTGCTCCACTCGACCAGCAGCTTCTCCTGGTTGGTGCCGCTGCCCACGGCGACCGTCCGGCCCGCCACGTCCGCGGGCCCGGTCACCTTCAGCCCGCTGCCCTTCTTCGCCTCGAAGGCCAGGTTGTCCTCACGGTAGGTGGCGAAGTCGTACTTCTCCTTGCGCTCCTCGGTGACGGTGATGTTGCTGAAACCGGCGTCGTACTTGGCGCTGTCGAGGCCGACGAAGATGTTCTCCCAGGACACCGTGTTGATGTGCGGCTTGAGGTCGAGGACGTCGGCGACCAGGTACGCGAGGTCCGGCTCGACGCCGATGACGGTCTTGTTGTCGGTGGCGTAGAAGGTCAGCGGTGCGGCGGAGCCGGACGAGGCGACGAGTTCGAGGGTGCCTCTCTTGCGGATCTTCTCCGGGACCTCGGCGGCTATGGACTCGACCTTGCCGGTGGTGATGCGGTCCTGGTCGGGACTGAGGTTGATCCTCGTCCTGGCGCCCGAGGTGGCCGCGACCTCGGTGGTGCCGCCGTCGGTGGGGTTGGCGCAGGCGGCGAGGACGAGGGCGGAGGCGAGTCCGAGCGCGGCTGCGGTGGTGCGGCGGCGGGCGAGGCTGGGGGTCACGGTCGTTCTCCTTGCGTGCGGAACAGGGCGGTGAGACAGAGGTGAGGGCCGGTCAGAGGACCTTGGAGAGGAAGGCGCGGGTGCGTTCCTGCTGCGGGTTGTCCAGGACGGCCGCGGGCGGGCCCTGCTCCACGACGACTCCGCCGTCCATGAACACCACGGTGTCGGCGACCTCGCGGGCGAAGCCGATCTCATGGGTCACGACGATCATGGTGGTGCCGGTCCCGGCCAAGTCCTTGATGACGTCGAGGACTTCACCGACGAGCTCCGGGTCCAGCGCGGAGGTGGGCTCGTCGAAGAGCAGCACCTTCGGTTCGAGGGCGAGCGCGCGGGCGATGGCCACGCGCTGCTGCTGGCCGCCGGAGAGCTGACGCGGGTAGGCGTCGGCCTTGTCGGCGAGCCCGACCCGGTCGAGGAGCCGGCGGGCCGTCTCCTCCGCCTCCTTGCGCGGGCGGCGCAGCGCGGAGAGGGGGGCCTCGACGAGGTTGTCCAGGACGGTCAGATGCGGGAAGAGGTTGAAGTTCTGGAAGACGAACCCGATGTTGGTCCGCTGCTTCAGAACGTCCTTCTCCTTCAGCTCGTGCAGCTTGTTCCCGGCGCGGCGGTAGCCGACGAGTTCGCCGTCGATGCTGATCCAGCCGCGGTTGACCTTCTCCAGGTGGTTGATGGTGCGCAGCAGCGTGGACTTCCCGGAGCCGGACGGGCCGAGGATCACGGTGACCTCGCCGGCCCGGACCGACAGGTCGACACCGCGCAGTACCTGAAGGGGTCCGAAGCTCTTGTGGACGCCGTGGACGTCGACCATGACGGCACTCATGAACTCTCCTTCGTCACGAAGCGCCGGGCGCGCTGGAGCGGGGTGGGTGGCGGGGTGCGGTCGGCGCCGCGGGCGTAGCGGCGCTCCACGTAGTACTGGGCGACCGACAGCAGGGAGGTGAGGACGACGTACCAGGCGGTGGCGACCAGCAGCAGCGGGATCACCCGGCCGTTGCGTCCGTAGATCACCTGGACCTGGTAGAAGAGCTCGCCGATGGACATCACGTAGACCACCGAGGTGCCCTTGAGCAGGCCGATGATCTCGTTGCCGGCCGTGGGCAGGATGGCGCGCATGGCCTGCGGCAGCACGATCCGGCGGATCTGCCGGAGCCGGGGGATGCCCAGCGCCGCGGCCGCCTCCAGCTGCCCGTGGTCGAGGGAGAGGACGCCGCCCCGGACGATCTCCGCGGCGTACGCCGCCTGGTGCAGGGTCAGCCCGATGAGGGCGGCGCCGATGGTGCCGATGAGGGCGTTGCTGTCGACGGACCAGAACACCGGGCCGAAGGGGATACCGATGCCCAACTCCTCGTACAGTGCACTGAGGTTGAACCAGAACACCAGCTGGACGATCATCGGGATCGACCGGAAGATCCAGATGTAGGTCCAGGCGACGGTCGAGAGCACCGGGCTGCTCGACAGCCGCATGAAGGCGAGCACGGTGCCGAGGAGGAAGCCGAGGACGGTGGCGTAGGCGGTGAGCTGGAGGGTCACCCACACCGCCTGGACGATCGTCTCGGAGAAGACGTAGTCGCAGAAGACGTTCCACTCCCAGACGGGGTTGGTGGCCAGCCCGTGCGTGAACTGGGCGACCAGCACGAGCACGGCGACGCCGGCGGCCCAGCGGGCGTGGTGGCGGGCCGGTACGACCTTCAACTCAGTCTGTTCTTCAGCCAGTTGCGTGACCGGTTCGGTGATGGTGTCGCTGCTCATGGGTCACCTGTGCTCGGGCGGGTTGATCCGCGACGCGTCGATCGCGGAGGCGGAGGTGCCCCACTTGGCGAGGATCTTGGCGTAAGTGCCGTTCTTGATCAGCTCGTTGACGGCCGCCTGGAAGGCCCTGGTGAGCGGGGAGGCCTTCTTGAAGGCGAAGCCGACGTCGAGGCGGTGGAACTCGCCCAGGAACGTGGTCTGCGCCGCGGGCTGGGCCGCCTGGTAGCGCAGGCCGTTGATCGTCGACATGATCACGTCGATCCGGCCTTGCTGGAGCGCGGTCAGCGTCGCCGCGTTCTCCGAGTAGACCTTCACGTCGTACGGCTTCTTGCCCGCCTCGGCGCACACGCCCTTCTGTGCGGTGAGGGTTGCCTCGAAGGTGGTTCCGGCGCCGGTGCCGATGGTCAGCCCGCACAGCTCGGTGAGGTCGGTGACCTTCGACTTGAGCGCGGTGTTGCCTTTCTTCACGGCGAAACCCTGGCCGTCGTTGACGTAGGTGACGAAGTCGATGGTCTTCAGGCGCTCGCTGGTGACGCCGAAGTTGCCGGTGCCGAAGTCGTACTTGCCGCTGCCGAGGGCGGGCAGGATCGTCTCGAAGGAGGCGTCCTGGCGCTCCAGCTTCACGCCGAGCACCTTGGCCACCGCGTCGGCGAGGTCGATGTCCTGGCCCGCGGGCGCCTTGTCCGTGCCGTTCGGGTAGTACGCGCCGGGCGGGAACCCGATCGAACTGCCGACCCGTAGCGTGCCCGCCTTGCGTACGTCGGCGGGCAGCAGGGCGGCGACGGAGTCCACCTTGCGTACGGCGGCGACCGGGTCGTCGGTCGGCGCGGGAGAGCCCTGGGCGCCCACGGCTACCGCGCCGCCGGTGTCGCCGGAGCCGCAGGCGGTCAGCGCGAGCAGGGGCAGCAGGGCGAGGGCGGCGGCGCCGCGCAGGTGGGTTCTGATGGTGCGGAGGTTCACTGGTCGGGGACCTTTCCCGTGCGTTCTGGGACTGCGAGGTGCTTCTCGAACGGCAGCGGGCCGATGGTCTCCGGGTCGGCCTCCGTGTCGAACAGCGGCGTGTAGCCGGTGGCCAGATACAGGCCGCGGGCCTCGGGCTGGCGTGGCCCGGTGGTCAGGTAGATCCGCCGGTAACCGCGTTCGCTCGCCTCCCGCTCCAACTCGGCGACGACACGTCGGGCGAGGCCGCGTCTGCGGTGGGCGGAGTGCGTCCAGATGCGCTTCAGCTCGGCCGTGGTCGTGTCGTACCGGCGGAAGGCGCCGCCCGCGACGGGCTCGCCGCGTTCCAGCAGCAACAGGAGCAGACCGCCGTACGGTTCGGTGAACTCCTCGTCCGGGTAGCGGGAGATCTCGGCGTGCGCGTCCTTGCCGTAGCGGGTCGAGTACTCGTGGCCGAGTTCACGCAGCAGGGGCTCGACCCGGGGGTCGGAGACGGTCACCTGAATGACCGTCAACTCCGGTGCGGAGGTCATCCGTTCACCGCCGCCAGGGTCTGCGTGCCGCGCACCGCCCGCTCGGCATCGCGCTTGGCGACCTCCTCGCGGACGATCGGGATCACGTACCGCCCGAAGTCGACGGCGTCGCCCAGCAGGTCGTAGCCGCGCGCGGAGAGGATGTCGACGCCGAGGTCGTAGTAGTCGAGCAGCGCCTGGGCGACCGTCTCCGGCGTGCCGACCAGGGCGTTGGAGTTGCCCGCGCCACCGGTCGCGGCGGCGGTCGGAGTCCACAGGGCACGGTCGTAGCGCTCCCCCGCCTCGGCGATGGCGATCAGCCGCTGCGACCCGGCGTTTTCGGGTGCGCCGCTGCGGTGGTGCCGTACGAGTCCCGCCTCGCGCCGCTCCCGGATGGCACCGACCGTGCGGTGGGCCTTCTCCCAGGCCAGTTCCTCGGTGGGCGCGATGATCGGGCGGAAGGCGACCTGGATGCGCGGCACGTCGGTGCGGCCGGCGGCCGCGGCGGCGGCCTTCACTGTCTCGATCTGCTCGGCGGTCTTCGCCAGGGGCTCGCCCCACAGGCAGTAGATGTCGGCCTCGGCGCCTCCGGCGGCGTACGCGGCCGCCGACGAGCCGCCGAACGAGACGCCCGGGCGGGGCTGTTGGACCGGGAAGACGTCGCTGACGAAGTCGTGGAAGCGGTAGTGCTCGCCCTCGTGGTCGAAGGGTTCGTGGGTGGTCCAGATCTTCTTGACGATCCGGATGTACTCGCGGGTGCGGGCGTAGCGCTCGTCCTTGGTGAGGGTGTCGCCCTCCCGCCCCTGTTCGTGGTCGTTGCCGCCGGTGATGAAGTGCACGGTCAGCCGGCCCTCGCTGATCTGGTCGAGGGTGGCGAAGGTCTTGGCGGCGAAGGTGGGGTAGGAGACGTTGGGCCGGTGGGCGAGCAGGATCTGCAGGCGCTCCAGCCGGCTCGCGATGTACGCGGCGGCCGGGGCGGGGTCCGGCGATCCGGAGCCGTAGGCGAACAGCACCCGGTCCCAGCCGTGGTCCTCGTGGGCCCGGGCGAGCCGGAGTGTGTACTCCTTGCCGAACGCGGCGCCGGAGCGCGGCGTGGTTTCGGAGCCGTCGTTGGTGGCGGCGATACCGAGGAACTCCACGGGCATGGGTATGACCTTTCGGGAATGCCGCGCGCGAGCAGGCAGACATGACGGAACTGCCTTGCGTGCAGGCATGGATGACGATCCGTCAGTCGACAGCTGACGGTTTCGGTACGGGCGTGACGACGCCGGGCGTCGGTGAGGACGCAAGGCAGTGGTGCGGCAGCGCGCGAAAGGAGAACTCGGCCCGCGACGGGGTCACCGAGGGAGGGAAGGGCCGGTCAGAGGGCCCGCTGCCGAGTCAGGCGCGACACGCCGCGGACCACACCCGACCGAAGTCGATGTGATCGCGCGTGACCAAGCGCTGCTGGGCAGTCATGCGACCTATTGAGCAGGACATCGTGCTCTCCGTCAAGCGGCTCCCGGATGCCGGAACGCCTGGACAGCCGTCCGTCGGCGTGCTGTTGGCACATCGACGGCATGGGCACATACGATCGACGGCGGATCGGCTCCGCGTTGCGCGGCAGCCTCTCCGGCCGCGTTGAGGGACGCGGCGAGCGTGACGACACCGAGCCCCGGCCGCACCGAGTGCCACCGGGGTCACCCACGCCCGCCTCCCCTCCCCCGGAGAGCCTCTCCATGGTCACGTCGCCCGATCTCACGTCCGGTCCCGCAACGAAGAGTCCCCCGCTGGTCGGCGTCGACCCGCCCCGGATCGTGCCGCGCCGGCACGCCGGCCGGTGGCTGACCGCCGCCTTCGCTCTGCTGCTCTTCGCGATGGTGCTCAACTCCGTGGTCCGCAACGAGGCCTTCCAGTGGGCCGTGGTGGGCCAGTACTTCACCACCTCCGCCGTGCTCGACGGGCTGCTGCTCTCCCTGTGGCTGACCGCGGTGGTGATGGCGCTCGGCTTTCTGCTCGGCACCGTGCTGGCGGTGATGCGGCTCTCCGCCAACCCCGTGCTGCGCACGCTGAGTTGGGGCTATGTGTGGATCTTCCGGTCCACGCCGCTGCTGGTGCAGCTGCTGTTCTGGTTCAACATCGGCGCCTTGTACCCGACGCTCGGCCTCGGCATCCCGTTCGGCCCGCAGTTGCTCACCGTCAAGACGGTCAATCTGCTCGGCCCCACCCTCACCGCCGTCATCGGCCTGACCCTGCACGAGACCGCCTACGCCGCGGAGGTCGTGCGCGGCGGCATCCTCTCCGTGGACTCCGGGCAGACCGAGGCCGCCCAGGCACTCGGGCTGAGCAGACGCCGCACCCTGCGCCGGGTCGTCGTCCCGCAGGCCATGCGCTCCATCGTGCCGACCACCGGGAACATGCTGATCGGGACCCTGAAGGGCACCAGCATCGTGAGCGTGCTGGCCGTGCACGACCTGCTGTACTCGGTGCAGCTGATCTACAACCAGACCTACCAGGTCATCCCGCTGCTGATGGTCGCCACCCTCTGGTACATCGCGGTCACGACGGTGCTCAGCGCGGGCCAGTTCTACGTCGAGCGGTATTACGCCCGCGGCAACTCCCGCGCCCTGCCGCCCACGCCCCTTCAGCGACTGCGCGGCCGGCTGACATCCATCCGCCACCGGTTGAGCGCGGCAACAGCCGCCGACGCCCGCCCGGCGATCGGTGGTGACCGGTGAGCGGCAGCCCTTCCACGGCCGTCCTGGTCGTCGTCGGCGCGGGACCGCGCGCCACCGGACTGCTGGAGCGCATCGCGGCCAACGCGCCCGAACTGTGGGACGAGGCAAGGGAGTTGCGCATCCACCTGGTGGACCCGCACCCGCCAGGGCCGGGGCGGGTCTGGCGGCACGAACAGTCCGCACTGCTGCGGATGAACTCCATGGCCGAGGACGTCACCATGTTCACCGACGAGTCGTCCACCATCGACGGCCCGGTACGGCCCGGCCCCTCGCTCGCCGAGTGGGCCGCCCAGTTCTCCGGCCGGGGCCCGCGCCACACCCCGTATGCCGAGCCCGCCGACCCCGACGTGCTCGCCGAACTGCGCTCGCTGGCCGGGAGCGACTTCCCCACCCGCCGCGCCCAGAGCGCCTACCTGGACTGGGTGTTCCGCAGGACGCTGGCCCAGCTGCCGCCCAGCGTCACCGTCGAGTGGCACCGCACCACCGCGACCGCCGTCACCGGTCCCCCGGACGGCCCGCAGCAGGTGCACCTGGCCGACCGCGCCACCCCGCTCACCGCCGACCTGGTGGTCCTCGCCCAGGGGCATATCGGCTCCACCCCCGCCGCCGAGCACCATGACCACGCCGCCTTCGCCCGCCGTCACGGCCGCTTCCACCTCCCGCCGGAGTTCTCCGCCGACGCCGACCTGTCCGCGCTGCGACCCGGCGAACACGTCGTGCTGCGCGGCTTCGGGCTCGCCTTCATCGACCTGATGGCCATGCTCACCGAGGGACGCGGCGGCACCTACCGCACCGAGGCCGACGGCACCCTCACCTACCTCCCCTCCGGCCGCGAGCCCGTCCTCCACGTCGGATCGCGGCGGGGAGTGCCGTACCACTCGAAGACTCGCTACCAGCTCCAGGGCCCCCGGCCGCCGCTGCCGCGCCACTTCGGCCCGGAAGCGGTCGACGCGCTGCTCGCCGAGGGCCGCCCGCTGGACCTGCGGCGCGATGTGTGGCCGCTGATGGCCAAGGAGATCGGCTTCGCCCACTACCACGAGCTCTTCCACGCCCACCCCGAGCGCACCGCCCTGCCCTGGCCGGACTTCGTCGCCGCATTCGACCGCCTGGACTGGTACGCCGACGAGATGGCCGCTCTCGTCGCCACGGCCGTGCCCGACCCGGCGGACCGACTGGACTTCGAGACCCTGGACCACCCCCTGGACGGCCTCGCCTTCGCCACGCCGGACGACTTCCAGTACCATCTGCGCGATCACATCGCCCGGGACGTGGCCCGTCGCGAGGACCCGGAGTTCAGTGCCGACCTCGGGGCGTTCCTCGCCCTGCTCTCCCTCTACGGGCAACTGCCCCGTCTGGTCGCCGCGGGGCGGCTCACGGCACGGTCCGTCGCCGAGCAGCTCGACGGCTGGTGGCACGGTTTCTTCAGCTTCCTGGCCTCCGGCCCGCCGGGCTTGCGCCTGCGTCAGCTCCTCGCCCTGTCCCGGGCCGGGATCGTCCACTTCGTGGGCGCCGGCGTCCGGATCGGCACCGACGAGACCACCGGCACCTTCACCGCGACCAGCCCCACCGTCCCCGGCCACACGGTCCACGCCACCGCACTGATCGAGGCGTATCTTCCGGGCCCCTCCCTCGACCGCACCGAGGACCCCCTCCTGCGTGACCTGCACCGGGCCGGCGCCCTCACCGAGGAGGTCATCGCCGACCCCACCCACACCCACCGCTCCGGTCTGCTCGCCGTCTCCCCCGCAAACGCCCACGTCATCGACCCGTCCCTCGGCGACACGCACCCCCGCCGCATCGCCCTCGGCGCCCCCACCAACAGCCGGGCCGTCGCGGCTTTTGCCCGCCCTCGTACCAACGCCCCGGCCTTCCGCCAGAACGACGCGGTGGCCCGCGCACTGCTGCGCACCCTCGACTCCGAGGCGCCCATCTCAGAAGGCGAGATGACCGAGTCCATCATATGAACATCCCCTTGGTGCGGGCGCCGACTTCTGCCACGATCCCCATCAACCAGGTAGGAAAACTAGGAATCTGTGGGGGTGGGGTGGCCATGCGCATGCGCAACCACACAGACCTCTTGCTCCCCCTCCTGACCTCGCGTCGCCACATCGACTTCGGCCGTACGTCCAGCGCCATCTGTCGCGCCGCCTGAGACCGTCCGCAGTACCGGCCGCACCACCACGCCGCCACCGCGCTCCCCACCGTCCCGCCCGGACGGCCGGCTCGTGGCGTGCCTGTGCGCTCCCGCAGGCTCATCGGCCACGGCACCGAACCGCCTGCCTTGCCGCAACTCGTGCCGTACCCCTTGCTCTGCCTCTTGCTCTGCCTCTTGCTCTGCCTCTTGCTCTGCCTCTTGCTCTGCCTCTTGCCGTACCTCCCTGATCAACCACGCCCGAGAGGACACCTCTGTGTCTGCCGCAAGACCGCTCACCGCCCTGCGCACCCTCGCCGCCATCACGGCGCTTCCCCTGCTGCTGACCGCCTGCGGCTACGGCGCCGAGTCGACCGACAGCAACAAGCAGACCGAGGTCGCGGCGGACGCCAAGAAGCTCTCCGTCGACGAAGTGAACATCGGCTACTTCCCGAACCTGACGCACGCCACCGCTCTGGTGGGCATCCAGGAGGGCCTGCTCCAGAAGGAACTCGGCGGCACCAAGATCGAGCCCTCGACGTACAACGCCGGTCCCTCGGAGATCGAGGCGCTGAACTCCGGCGACCTCGACATCGGCTGGATCGGCCCCTCGCCCGCCATCAACGGCTACACCAAGGCGGCCGGCAAGAACCTGCGCATCATCAGCGGTTCCGCCTCCGGCGGCGTGAAGCTCGTCGTCAACCCGGACAAGATCAAGTCCCTGAAGGACGTCAAGGGCAAGAAGATCGCCACGCCGCAGCTCGGCAACACGCAGGACGTCGCGCTGCTCAACTGGATCTCCGAGCAGGGCTGGAAGGTCGACGCGGAGAGCGGCAAGGGTGACGTCTCCGTCGTCCGCACGGACAACAAGGTCACGCCGGACGCCTACAAGTCCGGCTCGATCGACGGTGCCTGGGTGCCGGAGCCGACCGCGTCCAAGCTGGTCGCCGAGGGCGGCAAGGTGCTCCTCGACGAGGGCGACCTGTGGCCGGACAAGAAGTTCGTGATCACGAACATCGTCGTCCGGCAGGACTTCCTGAAGGAGCACCCGGACGTCGTCGAGGCCGTGCTGCGCGGTTCGGTGAAGACCAACGAGTGGATCAACGCCAACCCGGAGAAGGCCAAGGCCTCCGCGAACAAGGCCCTGGAGGAGCTCTCCGGCAAGGCCCTGCCCGCCGACGTCATCGACCCGGCCTGGAAGTCGATCACCTTCCTCGACGACCCGTTGGCCGCCACCCTCGACACCGAGGCGGCGCACGCGGTGAAGGCCGGTCTGCTGGAGGAGCCCGACCTGAAGGGCATCTACGACCTCGCACCGCTCAACAAGGTCCTCAAGGCCGACGGCAAGGACGAGGTCGACGACGCCGGTCTCGGCGTCAAGTAAGGACCACCGCATCCGATGAGTTCCCAGGAGGTGACGACCATGGCCACTCCGACGGCCACGACCACCGAGGTCGCCCAGGACGCCACGGCGGTGACGTACGCCGCCCGTATCGAGCACGTCTCGAAGTCCTTCCCGGTGCCGGGCACACGCGGCGGGCAACAGCTCGTGCTGGACGACATCACGCTCGATGTCGCTCCGGGCGAGTTCGTCACCCTCCTGGGGGCCTCCGGCTGCGGCAAGTCCACGCTGCTCAACCTGGTCGCAGGGCTGGACCGGCCGTCCGCCGGCTCGATCGGCACGGACGGCCGGCCCGCCCTGATGTTCCAGGAGCACGCCCTGTTCCCGTGGCTGACCGCGGGCAAGAACATCGAGCTCGCGCTGAAGCTGCGCGGGGTCGCGAAGGCTGAGCGCCGGCCCGAGGCGGAACGGCTGCTCGAACTCGTCCGGCTGCAGGGCGCGTACGGCAAACGGGTGCACGAGCTGTCCGGCGGTATGCGCCAGCGGGTCGCGCTGGCCCGCGCCCTGGCCCAGGACAGCCGACTGCTGCTGATGGACGAGCCGTTCGCCGCGCTCGACGCCATCACCCGTGACGTGCTGCACGACGAACTGACCCGTATCTGGCGGGAGACGGGGCTGTCGGTGCTGTTCGTGACGCACAACGTGCGTGAGGCGGTGCGCCTCGCCCAGCGCGTCGTGCTGCTGTCCTCCCGCCCGGGCCGTATCGCCCGGGAGTGGACGGTCGGCATTCCGCAGCCGCGCCGCATCGAGGACAGCGCGGTCGCCGAGCTGTCCGTCGAGATCACCGAAGAACTGCGTGGGGAGATCCGCCGCCATGGCCAGCACTGACAACGGCGTCGACATCGAGGTCGACGGCAAGGTCGACGGCAAGAAGGACGGCAAGAAGGACGGCTCCACAGCGGCCGGTGAGCCGCGGGACCCGAACGATCTGGCGGGACTGGAAGCCGGACTCGACGCCCTGGACGCGGTGCAGGTCGGACGTACGCCGCTGCGCGAGACCCTGATCCGCAAGGTGCTGCCGCCCGTCACCGCGATCGCGCTGGTGCTGGTGGTCTGGCAGCTGCTGGTGTGGGCCGAGGCCGCCCCCGCCTACAAGCTGCCCTCGCCGTCCGACGTATGGGGCGAGGTCCGCGAGTCCTGGCTCCAGGGCACGCTCTTCGACTACATCTGGACGTCCGTCTCACGCGGCCTGCTCGGCTTCCTCATGGCGCTCGCCATCGGCACGCCCCTCGGACTGCTGGTCGCCCGCGTGAAGTTCGTCCGCGCCGCCATCGGACCCATCCTGTCCGGCCTGCAGTCCCTGCCCTCGGTGGCCTGGGTCGCGCCCGCCGTGCTCTGGCTGGGCCTGAACAACTCGATGATGTACGCCGTCATCCTGCTCGGCGCGGTCCCCTCCATCGCCAACGGCCTCGTCGCGGGCATCGACCAGATCCCCCCGCTGTTCCTGCGCGCCGGGCGGACCCTGGGCGCGACCGGGCTGCGCGAAGCCCGGTACATCGTGATGCCGGCCGCGCTGCCCGGTTACCTGGCGGGCCTGAAGCAGGGCTGGGCCTTCTCCTGGCGCTCGCTGATGGCCGCCGAGATCATCGCTTCCCATCCCGATCTGGGCGTGGGCCTGGGCCAGCTGCTGGAGAACGGCCGCAACAACAGCAGCATGTCGCAGGTGTTCCTGGCCATCTTCCTGATCCTGCTCGTCGGGATCGCGATCGAGCTGCTGATCTTCAGCCCGCTGGAGCGGCGTGTGCTGCGCGGGCGGGGGTTGCTGGTGACCCGCTGAGGTCACCTGCTGAGGGCACCCGCTGAGTCACCCGCTGAGCGAAGGATCGACTGACCGGGCGTGACCACCACCGTGACCGTCCGGTTCTTCGCGGCACTCGCGTACGGCGCGTCACGCTGGTCCGCGCTGGCCGTGGTGAAGGCGGTGAGGGGCTTGCCGCCGGCGGCGCTCAGCTCCCGGGCTGCGATGAGTGCGCGCCACAGGGAGAGGACGGAGCCGCCGCTGCGCGGGGCGCCGGGCACGGTGGCGGCCTGGCCGTAGATCTCGACGCTCACCTTTCGCCCGGCCAGGCGTCCGCCGAGCACAGCCAGCCGATCGGCGCCGAGCGGGGTCAGCTCGGCGCCCTCGGAGAAGAGCCCGTCGGCGAAGACGACCTCCACGGAAGCCCCTTGCACCGCCGGGTGTATGCCCGGTGCCCGCAGCGCGCGGGCCAGCGCCTCGGCCGCCTCCGCTCGGCGGGCCGTCTCATCGGCGCGTTCCCGTGCCTCCTCCGCCCTGTGTTCGGCGTCGAGTTGCCGGGCACGTTGCTCCGCCAGGTCGGCCCGCGAGGGGCCTGGCCGCTGCGGCCGCCCGGCGGGGCCGTCCGTGAGGGCGACCGTGCCCGCCGTGATCGCGGCCACCGCACAGACCGCGGCGGCCAGTGCCGTACGACCGCGGCGCCGGGCGAGCCCCGCCCGCGCGCCGCGTCGGCCGAGCCGGTCGATCCTCGCCAGCCCGGCCATCGCGGCCGGATCCTCGGGGTCCCGCTCCTGGATTCTCCGCCAGCACGCCGCCGCCTGGGCCAGCTCGCCTCGCTGGGCGTGGACCCGGGCGAGCAGGTCGAGTACGTCCGGACGACCGGCGGCGCCGGGATCTTCGCCGTCGTGCAGCAGCCGCAGGGCGCCGTCCAGGTCACCGGAGCGGGCCGCCGCGCGGGCCCGCGAAACGAGCAGTTGGACCCGGAGCGAGTCGGCGGCGGACGCCGTACCACTGGATTCCGTCTCCACCGGTCCTGTGCCGCCCGTCGGGATGTGGGATGTGGGCACCGTCAACTCCTCGTCTGCGCCGACTGGTTGATCCGCCGGCTAGTTGATTCCGCCGGACATCCGCTCGGCCTCGTCCGCGGCCCCCGGCGGCAGCAGTCGGCGCAGCCGCTCGTTGACGCCGGCGAGGGCCCGGCGGTTGCCCGCGGCGACGGCCCGCCGGCCCTCCAGGATCGCGGCGTCCGCCTGTGCGCGGGAGAACATCTCGTCGCGCATCTCGACCAGCGCGTGGAAGACCACGTACTCCCACTGGTCGGTACGGCGCAGCAGCTCGATGTGGAACTCCCCCGCCCGCTTGATGAGCCGCCGCAGGTCCGCCGGGGTGGCGTCGTCCCCGAGTGATCGGGCGCGGTCGCGCATGTTCTGCAGCTCCCGCCGGTCCGACGGGCCGCCCCCGACCTGCTCGACGACGTCCTCACAGGCACTGAGCAGATCCCACAACTCGCGTTGCAGCCCCGGGATCTCGATCGCCTCCTCGATGTCGTCGAGCTGGGCCTGCACATCGCGGATGCGGCGATCGCTGGTGACGGCGGCGCCCGTGTCGACGGCCGCCGCGTCCACCTCCTTGCGGAGCTGGGGGATGGTCCGCTGCTCCGAGAGGTCCTCCAACTGCGCCCGTGCCTGGTCCGAGAACACGTCCTCGGCCTGGTCCTGCAGAATACGTACCCGCTCTTCCAGGTCGTGCAGACGGTCCACGAGTTCGTCGTGTTCGGGTGCCAGCAGCTCGGAGCGGTTGATCGTCGCCTCGAACTGCTGCTCCAGCAGGGGGATGTCGGCAGTGACGAGGACCTCGCGGTTGCTCGCCTGGATCTCGAACGTCACCTCGACCTCGCTCTGGGCGGGCAGGTCGATGCGGATGTCGCGCGGGCGGATCTCGATGAGCCCGACCCTGCTGTTGCGGTCGGCGCGCCTGCGCTCTCCCTCCAGCAGGGGGATGCGGATGACGGCGTCCGGCTGGGTGCGGCGCAGCGGGATGGTCGTCCGGTACGGCTTGGTCACCTGGGCCGGCAGCGTGGTGCCCTTGCGCAGCAGCGGGTCGAAGGTGCCGTCGGCCTTGCCGATGCCGAGGGTGCCGGTGAGCACCGCGTCGCCGGGGACGACGGCCGCGTGGGTGATGGAGAAGGAGTCTCCGGCCAGGTTCCGCCGGGTGCCGGAGGTGTCGGTGAGCTCCACGGTGAAGCGGGACCTGGTGTCGGCATCGATGGCCACCTCGGTGTAGAAGGTGCCGTCCGCGCCGAGTTCGGTGCGCGGGCCGCGGAAGGGCGGGCGGCCGTTGGGGTTGCTCAGGGTGACGGTGTACCGCGTCCAGTCCACGGTGCTGCCGCTGCTGACCTTGCCGGAGACGGGGATGCCGGTGGTGTCCACGGACTGCGGCGGATAGTGGAGTTCGATCGCGAACTCGCCGGGCGCCGCCTTCTGCGGCTTCTTCGGCAGCCTGATCGTGCGGGCGAACACGGCAGCGCCGCGCGCGACCACGGTGGTGGGGTCCTGGCTGTGGTCGAGAGGCATACCGGGCCCTTCGACCGGGTCGGCGAGAAGCTCGCGCAGCCCTGGGCTGAGGGTCGCCCCGCCGACCAGGAGCAGCCGGTCGACGTGGTCGGGGCGCAGAGAGCTCTCGGCCAGCGCGTCGCGGCAGAGCCGGATGGCGCGGGTGTAGAACGGCAGCGCCAGGTCGTCCAGGGCGCCGCGGGTCAGGACGTACTCGAAGGGCTCGATGCCGCCGCTGCCGTCGTCCAGGTCGACGGAGATCTCGACCGAACTGGTGCGGGACAGCGCGATCTTGGCGTTCTCCGCCTCCAGCTTGAGCTTGGCGATGTTCTTGCGCCAGCGGCGGTTGTTCCGGGCGAAGTCCGCCAGGCCCAGGTCCCGCCGGACCGCGGGGGCCAGCAGGTCGTCGACCAGGGCCCAGTCGATGAACTTTCCTCCCAGGCCCGGGTCGCCCGCGTGCTGGAGCAGTTGCAGCTCGCCGTCCCGCTTGCTCATCAGGGCCGCGTCGAAGGTGCCGCCGCCCAGGTCGAACACCATCCAGTGGGCGGAGTCGGAGGCGTCCTGCACGCCGTAGGCGATCGCGGCGGCGGTCGGCTCCTGCACCAGCGGGCAGTGCTCGCCGAGCCCGGCGAGGGCGGCGGCCGAGCTGGTCGCGTTGTTCTGGTTCAGGGCGAAGGAGGCCGGCACGGTGATCACGGCCGCCTCCGGCTGGTGGCCGTACTCGTGCGCGGCGTCCTGACGCAGGGACTTGAGCACCTCGGCGGAGAGCTCCTCGGGCGTGAGCGAAGTGCCCGCGCGCTCGAAGAGCCGCTGGGCGCCGGCCGCCCCCATCTCCAGCTTGAACTCGGCGTAGGCGTTGTCCGGATCGCTCTCCGTGCGCTCCCGGGCCCGCCTGCCCACGTGGATCACCCCCTCCTTGGGGATCCACACGGCGGAGGGCGTGAAGTCCCAGCCGTCGTTGTTCTTGATGACGCGTACGCCGTCGTCCTCCGCCACCGCGATGGCGCTGTTGGTGGTGCCGAGGTCGATTCCGAAGTCGATGGTCTCGCGCATGGTGGTCTCCTTGGTCGTCACGTTCCGGGCGCCTGCTCGGGGGCGGGCCTGCCGACGATGACCTGGCCCATCTGGATCCGCTCGCCGCGGAAGTAGACCGACGGCCGTACGGTCTCCAGCACGATCTCGCGGTCCAGTCCCGGCTCGTCCTGGAACACCAGGGCCTCCAAGGACTGGCCGGAGTCGAAGGGCATGCCGTCGTGTTCCTGGATCTCCAGCCCGTCGTCGACGAGCGCCTGGCGGCTCGCGTGGACCTGGCGGCGCACCTGCCGCAGGTCGGCCGCCGAGAGCGGGCCGGTTCCCTGCTCGAGCTTGCGCAGGGCGCGCCAGATACCGATGGCGGCCCCGAGCAGCGCGTCCGTCCCGGCGCCGGGCCGCTGTGCCAGGGCTTTTGCGGCCTCGACCTCGGCGAGCACGGCCGCGGCCCAGTCGGCCTGGTCGGGCGCCAGCAGCGGGCGGGGGATACGGAACTCGGGTGGATGCTTCAACTGGCCGAGCGAGGAACGTACTTCGTGCGCTCGCCCCCGGATTCGGAATGTCACCGGTGGAACCTCCTTCTGGCCCTGTGCGCCCGGAACCGCACCTGCCATTCCGAGAGCTTCTGGAAGCCGCCGGCGACCGCGCACAGGACCAGGAAGACACCCCAGGCGACCTCCCACCCCTCGATCGTCCACAGCACGATCAGCCCGACGAGCCCGAGGGCGATCAGCCAACACCCCACCCATTCAAGGCCGGTGAGGCTCTGCGCCGGCTCCCCCGGAGCCGCGCCCAGGGGGACCGTCCGGGTGGACCACTCGTAGATGACGTCCCAGTTGTCCTTGAACGCCTTCACATGGCGTTCCGGGGCGATCTCGTACGCCTTCTCCGCCAGCTCGACCACCGTCTTCATCTGGGTGGGGCTCGGCCGGTTGAGCTGGTGGTGGCCCAGCATTGCCACCGCGAGGTTGCCCACGCCCACCGCGACGATGTGGGCGACGTCCTCGTACTGCCAGTCCGAGACGAACGCGCGGAAATCTCCCAGCCGTTCGAACGCGGGGAGGACCTCCCGCCGCACGACCTGGACGGCGTCCCCGAACAGCCCGGCGTCCTTCTTCTCGCTCGCGGACCGCAGACCGTCGGTGATCTTCTCGACCGTCTCCTCCACGGTCTCCTCGAACAGTTCGGAGAAGAGCCCGGCGAAGGCGGTGTGTTCCGCCCAGCCCGCGCAGACCCGGGCGAGCCGCGGCCTGAACTCCGGATCGGCGGCCAGTTCCCGGAACGGGGAGACGAGCAGGCGGGGAAGCGCGGCGAGGAAGTCGTCCGCCGTGTGCGCGCCGAGCCGCGGATCGTCCAGTTCCGCGATCCGGTGGGCGATGTGCCGACGCAGCTCCGGGCGCTCCAGCAGCAGTCCCCAGCCGCTCGCCGCGCCCCGCCAGAGGGTGTCCCGCCCTTCCGTGGTGGCGTGGCCCCGTCCGGCCTCCGCCTCCAGGGCCAGGGCGTGGAAGCGCACCGCGTCGTCGTGCTCCTCGTGCACGGACGCAGGGCAGCCGCACCCCGGGCCGGGCTCGCCCCACCGCCACAGCAGCTCGTCGACCAGCCGCCTTCGCGGATCCTGGAACTCCTCGAACGCGGCCCGGACTTCGTCCCTGCGGTGCCCGCCCACGAGCGGCGAGTCCGGGTCGCCCGGCCAGCTGTCCTCGACCGCGAGCCGGGCCTCCAACCGCTGTCTGTGCTGCCGTACGGCACGTCCTCGCGCGGTCGCCGGGAGCCCGGTGACCGCGAAGGCGTTGTCGCGGTACAGCCGCACCCCGGCCAGGTCCGCGAAGCGGGACAGCTTTCCGGCGCCGCTTCGGGCCGCGGACGGCTCACCCGTCCGGTCACCCGCAGTCGTCTTGTCCATCCGCTCTCCATACGTCCGCTGTCCGTACGTCCAGTGCCCGTACGCCCGCTGCTCGTAGGTCCGTTGCTCGTAGGTCTGTTCCTCGTGCGTCGGGCCGTTCACATGACCACCCCCCGGCGCCACGTCATCAGCCGTGCCATGTGCCGTTCCCGGAGCCGGGGATGGCGGCTGACGGCCTCTTCCAACTGGTTGGCGGCATCGGTCAGTCGTCCCGGCATCCGGGAGAGCGCGACGGCGGCCCGCACCAGCTCCTCGACGGACCGCTCCACGGCCTGCGGCCCGTGCCGGGGCGGTCGCGCCCCCGTCGAGGGCCGCAGGGATTCGGCCCGTTCGGCGACCTCGCGTGCCGTGGCGGGCCGGCCGGCGGGGTCGGTCCGCAGCATGTCCGTGACCAGCCGGTCGAGTTCGGGCCGCACGTCGTCGTTGTAGGCGCTCGGCGGCGGCAGCGGGTGGTTGAAGCGCTCCAGGGAGAAGGACTGCACCGGATCGCCGCCGTTGTACGGGAAGTGGTCGGTGAGCAGGAAGTACGCGATGGTGCCCAGCGCCCACACATCCCCGGCGCACGAGTAGCCCGTGCCGCGACGCAGCACCTCCGGCGGCATGTAGGCGACCGTCCCCTGAGCGCTGGCGGCCATCGTGCCCGGGTCGGTCTCCTTGGCCAGCCCGAAGTCGCTCACCTTCACCCTGAGCCCGGACTCGTCGTAGGTGATGAGCACGTTGGCCAGCGACAAGTCACGGTGGACGATGGGGTGTTGGCGTTCATGGGCGACGGCGAGCCCTTCGGCGGCCTGCCGCAGCACGGCCGTGGCCTCGCCGACCGGCACGGCCCCGGAGTGGGAGGCGATCAGCCGCTCCAGGCTGCCGCCCGCCACGTACTCCATGGTGATGTAGCCGCGTATCCCCTCGGAGGTCTGCACGGTGCCCGCGTCGAACACCCGGATGATGTTGGGGTGCCCCAGGGTGGAGAGGATGCGGGCCTCGTCGAACATCCTGGAGGTGGCCGCCAGCGAGGCCACGTGCTTGAACAGCTTCAGCGCCTGCCAGCCGAGGATGTGGTGCCGTACCCGGTACACCTCGGCGAAGGCGCCCTCCCCCAGCCTGCGGTCCACGACCAGCGCCGAGTTGATCCGCTGTCCGCGGGCCAGCAGTGCCCTCTCCGCGCCGGTCGTGTCCCCCGTCATCCTCCGCCCCTTCCGTGCCTGAGGTCGACGTCACCGTGCCACGCACCTCGCGGGACCCCTCCCGTGGAACCGGCACCGTCCGCATGCCTTGCGCCGGTCAGGAGTGGGTGACCTTGATGCGGGAGATGCGGACCTCGCCGTAGTTGTCGTCGGCGCACGGCTCGGAGTTGTCGCAGTTGGCCTGCGTGTAGGCACCGGCCTTGAAGTAGTTGGTGTCGCCGTCGTGGGAGATCGTGGTCTGCAGCCGGCCGTTGTAGTACGCGTCGATCTCCCCGTCCTTCGCCACGAACCTGGCCTCGAACTCGGTGCCCAGCTCGTAGTCGTCGGTGACGAGGTGGTGGTGGCGGTCGTCGCCGTCGGTGACGTAGAGGCTGCTGCCTTCGAGGCGGAAGACGGTGACGTCGTCGTCCCCGCCGTGGACCTGCGCGCCGACCAGCCACGGCCGTTCGGCGGGCAGTGCCGTGAACGCCTCCCTGACCACCAGGGTGTGGGTGCCGTCCGTGGTGGACCAGGCGGCTTCGTCCTCGCCGCCGTCGGTCATCTCCCGCAGCTCGGCGCGCGGGTAGCTGGAACCTCCCGTCGTCACGCCGTTGACGGCGGCCCGGAAGCGGATCGCGTCGCAGTCGGCTTCGGCCCGGAACCAGGGGTCGGCGGAGAAGGTCGCCAGCTCGGGTTGGGTGATCTCGGTGGGGTCCTCGTCCTCGCCGGTGGGCAGCGTCAGCTTCCAGTCCGTCAGGTCGAGGACGTCGGCGGGGTACGCGCACCGGGCGGCCGACTGCGCGTGCGGCGTCGGAGGGCCGGCGTGGGCGGACAGGGTGAACGTGGCGGTCGAGACAGCGGCGGTGATGCCGGCCAGCACGAGGGTCCGGGTGCCTGGCATGGAGGGTTTCCTCTCTGTCGGGGGCGCCCGGTTCGGGGCGCGCGGTTCGGGGCGACGCGTACGGTAGGCGCCGCTGACGGGACCCCTCCCGGACTCCGCGAGGGCCCCTTCCGGCAATCCGCGATCCCGCCGCTTCTACGCATGCGTGCGACTGATGAAGGCTCTGGGTAGACACTGCGTACGGCCCGCCGTACGCAGTAGGTTCGATCCATGCGCACGCCCTGGGCCGTGCGTGTTCCGGACTCGACCGAGGGGGAAGATCCGTGCGTTCCGGGGAGGAGTTCGCCGACCGCTATGTCCTCAGGGAGGTCATCGGCGCGGGGCGGGGCGGCGACGTCTGGCTGGCCCACGACAGGGTGGTGGGCCAGGACGTCGCGCTGAAGCCGGAGCGGACGGAGGGCGAGGGCGAGACCGCGGTGCGGCGGCTGCTGGGCGAACCGCGTGCCATGGCCAAGTTCCGCGACCATCCCCACGTGGTGACCCTGTTCGACGTCGTGACCGTGCGGCAGGACGGCGCCGGGCCGCAGACCTACTGGTTCGTCATGGAGTACGTGCCCGGCGGCGGCCTGGACCGGCAGCCGACGGTCTCTCCCGCGCGGGCGGCCCGCATCGGTGCCCAGCTCGCCAACGCTCTGGCCGCCCTGCACGAGGCGGGCATCGTCCACTGCGACGTCAAGCCCGCCAACATCGGCGTCACCCGGCACGGGGCCGCGAAGTTACTGGACTTCGGTGCCGCCTACCGAGTCGGCGGCACCGAGACCATCACCGTCAACGGCCCGTTCAGCTTCACCCCCGACTACGCCGCCCCCGAGCTGGCCCGGGGCAACGTCCCCCGGCCGGCCTCGGACGTGTTCTGCCTGGCCGCCACCCTGCACGCGCTGGTCACCGGTGCCCCGCCGCGCGGTGACGCCGCTCAGGTGGACGCCGGCCTCGCCGGGACGGGGGACGACGGCGAGGAAGCCGAGCGGCTGAGGTACTGGAAGGCCGAGCAGGGCGTCGTCGAGCTGGACGCCGCCGCCGTGGGACCGCTGTACCCCGTCCTGACCGCCATGCTCCAACGCGACCCCCGGCAACGCCCCGACGCCGCCGAGGTCAGGCGGCTGCTGACGGAAGTCGCCGGATCCGACCCGGAAACCTCCCGGGACACGGCCACCACCGTCACCGGGCGCCGACGCCGGCGCCTGCCACTGATCGCGGCCGCTCTCGGCATCAGCGCCGTACTGGCCCTGGGACTCGTCGTCCTCCCCGACCGCGGCGACGACGGCAAGACCGGCCCCGAGCCCGGCCAGAGCCGAGCGGAGGAGAACGCCTCGGACGGCGAACCGCAGGCCCTGATCGGCGATCCGCACACCGCCGAGGTGTGCGAGCTGACCGACCCCGCCGCGCTCGACCAGTTCGGCGACGACGTCCGCGTGGACGTGGACTACGGGAACTTCGACCGCTGCGACGTGCTCGTGGGCGTCGACGACAAGACCCGGATCGATGTGTCGGTCAGTCTCCTGCGGGGCTCGCCCCCCGAGGGGTCGAAGCCCTCCCGTACCGTCGGGCGGATCGGCATCCGCGAGGAGCAGGCGGAGAGCGACGAGTGCCGACTGCTGCTGACATCCGACGGCGACGCCGAAAACACCCTGGTCGGGGTCCGCGTCAACATGGGCAAGGGCTCCGTGGTCGGCGGCAACGCGACCCTGTGCACGGTCGCCGACAAGGCCGCCACGAGCGCGGCCGAGGTCCTCAACCGGGGTCCGGTGCCCCGCCGTTCACCCGCCTACCCGCGCACGTCACTGGCCTGGGCGAACGCCTGCGAGCTGCTCGACGCCAAGGCGCTGTCCACCGTTCCCGGCCTCAAGGCCGACGTGCCGAAGGTCGGCGTCGCGAACTGGAGCTGCGAGTGGCAGAGCGACGTCGACGAGCTGGATGCGGAGGTGAGCTTCTTCCGCGACCAGCCCAAGTCCGCCGAGGACGGCGCCACGGCCGTCACACTCAGCGGATACCGCACGATCGTCGAACCGAACGACGACGGCGACACCTGTACGGCCTTCGTCGAGTACCGCAGGTACAGCGGCCAGGACGCCGAGACCGCCGCCGAGATGGTGCGCCTGGAGGTCGGCGGGCAACAGCCCACGGACAGCCTCTGCACGATGGTCAGGGGCCTCGCCGCTTCCGCCGCCGCCGAGCTCCGCGCGCGATGACGCGGAGGGGTTGATGCCCCCTCAGAGCGTGGAGTCCGGCCAGGCCTCGTCGTCCTCCATCAGCTCCAGGTCCGGCGGTACGAGGGTCGTCGACTCCACGAGCCCCCTGATCAGGTTGTGCAGCAGACTGTTGTCGGCGGGGCGGCCCTCGGACTTGTCGTGCAGCAGCGGGTACTTGAAGCCGGTGCCGTGCAGCCGACGGCGTACGGCCTCGATGCGGAACTCGATCCTGCGCTCGTTCCACTTGGTGTCCGGGCGGAGGTAGGCGAGCCGCTCGGCGGCCTGACGGTACGTCAGGGGGCGGGGGTCCTCCTCGTACAGCAGGTACCGCTGGCCGAGGACCACCAGCAACAGCCGCTCGTCGTCGTCCAGCGACCAGGTCTCCGGCCGTACGGTCTCGGCGCGCCGGCGCGACACCGGCCCCTGGTCGTCGTGGCCCGCGACGTACAGCTCGACCAGGTGCTCACGGTAGCCGGAGCCCTTCACGAACAGCGGGGTGTACCCGGTGGTCAGCGGGATCGGCTCGGTGGCGAGGTGCATCATCCGGCCGCGGGGCAGCCGGACCAGCTGCTGCCCGGTGTTGCGCAGCCACCACAGCCCTTGACGGTACGTCAGCTCGCCGTGCCGTCGGCTCACCCGCAGGTCGTCCACGCCGACCCCCAGGTCCACGTCCGGCTTCTCGCCGCGCCCGAAACGGACCGTCAGCCCCTGGCGGGGCGGTGCGCTGAGCTCACCGGTGACCGTACGAGCGTGCAGCGTCCCGGGTGGGGTGGGCGCGACACCACGCGCGAGGCTGGTGGAGAGGGGCATCGCTGGTCTCCTCGGTTCGTGAGCTTCTCGGTTCGTGAGCTTCTCGGTTCAGCAGCTTCTCGGTTCGTCAGCTTCCCTGCAGGCGCCCGACGTACTGACCAGTGTCGGACCCCCTCGCGGGACCCCTCCCGTACGAGGTGAGGGCTTCGCGCAATCAGTACGCGGATTTCAGCGCTCCTCCGGGAAGCTTCCCGCCGTCCTCCCGGGCCACGCTGCACAGCACCTGGCGGAACCCGGCGTCCCACTCCTCGTCGGAGGAGTACCAGCCCCACATCTCGTGTCCCTGGCCACGGGCCCAGTTGACGCCGTACGTGCCCTGGCAGAGTTCTCCGGTGTCGACGCTGTCCGCCGAGCCGTCGCCCGAGGCCCGGGTCCAGCCGACCAACTGCTCGTCGTGCGGCTTGTCGCAGCTCACCAGGGTCTTGGTGTACGAGTCGTCCTCGTCCTCCTCGACGTCGATGCAGTCACCCGGGCCCAGCTGCGTGAGGTACACCTCGTCGCCGAGCCTGCGGAAGTCGCCGAGCGGGCCGCCGAGGGTGGCGTGCTTCAGGAAGACCAGGCAGGCCGAGGCCGGCGGCTCGCTCTGTCCCGCCTCGGGTGTGAGGACGTACAGCACCGGGTCGGCCATGGTCCTGCGCAGTTGCGCGGTGCGGCGGGCGCACTCGCCCCGTATCGCTGCCGCGCCGGATGCGGATACGGCGCCGTCGGCCGCGTCGGCGGGGACGCTCGCGTCTGCTCCGACGGTCGCGTCTGCACCGACGGTCGCGATGACCTGGCCCTCGGGATCGCCGTCGTAGCAGTCGACGGCCTTCACCCCGGGCCGCCCCTTGAACTCCCCGCCCTTCCAGTCGGCGTCGACGCACTGCCCCGGCATGAGCCCGGTGCGCAGCCCCACCTGCCTGCCGTACGGGTACGCGCCGTGCGTCACGGTCGGGGAGGGGGTGGCGGCCACCTCCGCGCTGACCTGCGGATCCTTCATCCCGTCTGGCTCGTCGTGGTACGTGGCGGCGCCCAGCGCGAACCCCCCGCCCATGGCCGGCAGGACGGCGAACGCCAGCAACACGAGCGTTCGCCGACCGGACGCCGCCCGGCGTTCAGCGCCCGAGGCGCGTCGGGATCGGGAGGGGGTGAGGCGCTCCTTCCAGGAGGGCGCGGAGGGGGCGGACTCCATTGCGGCACCGGCGGCACCGGAAGAGGCCGGGCCGGCGACCCGCCGGGACCCCTCGGGCTGCTCGCCGGAGCCTGAGGAGTGCCTCGACCCGCCCCCGTCGCTCACCGAGCCGTCCCCCGCTTCCGCCCCCGCCCCCGATCCGGCCGACGCCCCGCCAGATCCGGGAAGCGAGGGCACAGGCGCACTGCGGCTGCGGGACCCGGGCCCGATTTCCGTGGCCTCGGCGAGCAGTTCGCGCGCCTGTGCCGCCTGTATACGTTCCGTCGGATCCTTGGCCAGCAGCCCCATGATCACGCGGCCCAGCGGTCCACTCGCCCGCTGCGGTACGTCGGGTTCCGTGGTCAGCGCCGCCATGAGGGAGGCGTCGAGCGTGTCCCGTTCGAACGGGGAGGTGCCCTCGACGGCGAAGTAGAGAGTGACACCGAGCGAGAACAGGTCGGTCGCGGGTGTCGCCTCGCCGCCGGACAGCCGCTCCGGCGCCAGGAAGCCCGGGGTGCCGACCACCATGCCGCTCTGGGTGACCCTGGTCTCGCGGGGCCACAGCGAGATGCCGTAGTCCGTGAGCAGGACCCGGCGATCGGCGGTGCCGGAATGGTCCGGCGCCAGCAGGATGTTGGAGGGCTTCACGTCCCGGTGGATGATGCCGAGCCGGTGCCCGGCACCGAGGGCGTCGAGTGCGGCCGCGCCGATCCTGGCCACCTCGGCGCTCGACAGCGAACCGCGCTCCGTCACCACGGCGCGCAGGTCCCGCGTGCCCGGCAGGTACTCCATCACGATCCACGGGCGGTCGTCGTCCTCCACCACGTCGTACACCGTGATGACGTTCGGGTGCTCGCGCAGCTGCGCCGCCTTCAGCGCCTCCTTGCGCCCCCGGCCGGCGGGATCACCGCCCTCTCCCTCCGCCTCCTGCGGTACGTCGATCTCCTTGACGGCGACCTGGACCCGGAGCTCCTCGTCCTCGGCCAGCCAGACATCTCCCCCGCCACCGGAACCCAGCCGCTGCCCCAGCCGGTACCGCCCGGCGATGACCCGTTCCTCCCGCACCACCAACGCCCCCTCATTCGGCCGCGCTTGCCAACCGGCCCCCGAAAACCCGCTTTCGGCGGCCGCCGCCCCATGCTCACTCACCCCACCCGGGAGCCCTCCCGAACCGCATCCGCCCACGAAGTCACGGTCGCGGCCGCCACTCACCGCACGGCCAACGGCCGGACGGCGGCCTCCTCCTCGGACTCGTCCATAAGGAGTTCGCATTGCGCAGATGACGGTGGTCGGAGTGCGCACTCAGCGAGCGCGGCGGATGCTGGTGCTCCGCGGGACGAAGGGGTAAGGAGAAAGCCATGCAGAGCGTGCGGTTCAATTCCTCCGGTAATGAGGTGGCGAAGGTTTCCTATACCGCTCGCCGCCTTGTGGAGCTGGGCTACGGAAGCACCAGAACACTGGGGCTGAGCGTGGAGGGTGGGCCTCCACGGGCGGGCGATCTGGTGCTGTGCCGCGTGACCGAACTCGGCCAGCACAGATTCCTCGGGCAGGTACACGGAAAGCGGAATCGGCTGTTCGTCGGCGACACGGTCGTAATCGCCTATGGCGCGCGCTACGCCCCGGATCAATTCGAGGCGGAGGTGCCCGGCGACCTCGGGCCCTGTGACCTGGTCGCCGGAGGCGGCATAGCCGGACGGGTCGTGTCCTCCCACTCCAGGATGAAATCCCCCACCCAAGTGGAGCCTTTGGGCCTGGTGACCGACGAGCACGGCGAAGTCATCAACCTTGCCCGCCTGGCCCGGCCCGTGGTGCCGGTCCTCGGCGCGCGCCCGCGCACCATCGCCGTACTCGGCACAACGATGAACTCGGGCAAGACGACCGTGGCGGCCGCGCTCATCCGCGGCCTCAGCCTGGCCGGCCGCCGGGTCGGCGCGGCAAAGGTGACCGGCACCGGTGCTCCCGGGGACCCGACGCTGATGGCCGACGCGGGCGCGTCGCGGGTCATCGACTTCACCGACCTGGGTTTCCCCACCACCTACCAGCTGCCGATGCCGCAGGTGATCCGCATTCTGCGCGGCGCGATCACGGACCTGACGAGTCACCAGGCGGATGCCATCGTGCTGGAGGTCGCGGACGGGCTCCTGCAACGGGAGACGGCAGCGCTGATGCGGACGCCGGAATTCCGCGCCGGCGTGGACGGCATCGTGTTCGCGGCCGGCGACTCGGTCAGCGCGGTGGCGGGGGTACGGCTGCTGCGTGACGAGGGACTTCCCGTCGTGGCTCTGAGCGGCGTGCTGACGTCCTCTCCGCTGGCCACGGCCGAAGCGGTGGCCGGCGTGGACGTCCCGGTGTACGCGACGTCTGCCCTGTCCGCCCCGGCCCTCGCCGATCAGTTGCTCGCGGGCGGCGTCCCGGGCAGGAGTCTCGTAGCAGACGGCAGCGGGCTGTCGGACGACGGCGGTCGACTGGCGGACCACGGCGGACTGCCGCAGGAGCGCAGTCGGCTGACGGAGTTCAGCGGTCCCCTGACGGCCGAAACAGTGGCGTGACCGCGGCGGGACGGCAGCGCGTGCGGATGCCGCACACGCTGGGCGGTGCGCGGCGCCGGCTGATGCTCCTCTTGGTGCTCGCCGGTTTCGGACAGGCGGTCTGTGTGGTCGCTTTCGCCCTCCTGGCGCATGGCGCTGCCTACCGCATCACACACGGCCGGGAGATCGCGTCCGGCCACGACCGCAGCGCCATCTACACGTATGTCGCCGGTTACGCGCCCACCACGCTGGCCGTCGGACTCGCCACGTCCGCCTGCGCGACCGTACTGCTCAAGGCGGCGGGCGAACCGCTCGCGGAACGGCTGGCTCAGAGCTACGTACACAGCATCAGAATGCGGCTCTTCGACCATGTCGCCGGAAGCGAGGCGGGGGGACCGTTCCGGCGCACGGTCGGTGTGACCGTGCTCCGCTTCACCGGTGATGCCTCCGCCCTGCGGCTGTGGATCAGCAAGGGTGTGGCACCGATTCTGGTGGACGGGGTGTTCGTGGCGTGCGCCCTCGCCGTACTGGCTGTCATGGCGCCGGGCATCGGCGCGCTCTCGGCGGCGCTGGTCCTCCTCGCCGCGGCCGCCGTCGCACTGTTCGGGCGGCGGCTGCGCGAACGGGTACGCGAGACCAGACGGAACAACGGCAAGCTCGCCGCGTTCGTGAACGAGCGGGTCACTCACACGGCCGTCATGCAGTCCCTCGGACGGGTCGAGCAGGAGCGCGGGGTCATGCGGCGACGCAGCCGTGAGTACGGTCGCGCCATGGTGCGCCAAGCCCGTCTCACCGGAGCGATGTCGGCGACGGCCGAGGCGTGCGGCATCGGGATCCTGCTGATCGTGGTCACGGTCGGCCTGGTGGCGGGCACCACCTGGGAGGTCCTCGCCTCGCTGCTGACGGTGGCGAACTTCCTCGGCGGTCCCCTGTCGTCGCTGGTCCGTGTGCAGGAGCACTGGCAGCAGTCACGCGTCGCGCGGCGGCGCATCGCCGAGGTCCTCTCGGCACCGGCGCCGCTGGCCAGACTGCGCGGAGCCGAGCCGCTCGCGCACGGGCCCGGGCGGCTGGAACTCGAGGGGCTGCGCGTGGAAGGTGTCCTGGACGCGTCGGCCGTCGCGCTGCCCGGGCAGCGGATCGTGCTGCAGGGACCTCCGAGCGCGGGAAAGTCGCTGCTGCTTCGCCTCATCGCGCGTCTGCAGGAGCCGGACGCCGGCGCGGTGCTGCTCGACGGCCAGGACCTCGCCCGGCACGACCCGGAATCGGTACGGCGGATGATCAGGCTGACCAGCCCCGAACTGCCCTTGCTTCGCGGCAGCGTCGACCAGAACCTGCGGTACGGCGAACCACCGGACGCCACCGAGTGGGCGGACGAGAAGCACATCGAGGCGCTGGCCGACCTGCTGCCCGACGGTCTGCGCACCCGGGTGGGCGAAAACGGCCACGGCCTTTCCATGGCCGTGCGCTACCAGGTGGCGATGGTACGAGCGCTGCGCAGCGGACCCCGGGTTCTGCTGCTGGACGAGGTCCGATCGGAAGAAGCGCTCGGTTCCGACCTGATGGAACATCTGCTGGAGCAGTACCCGGGCACCGTCATCTACGTCACCGACGAGCCCAAGCTCGCCGCACGCGCGGACGTGCTCTGGCGAATCGACGACGGCAGGCTGACGGTCCATGAGCCGGTGCGGCAGACCAGCGGTCTCCCAGAATGACCGAAGGGCCGTCCCGGATTGCTCCGAAACGGCCTCTGACCTGCGACTTCGCAAAGTCGGGACGACAGGATTTGAACCTGCGACCCCTTGACCCCCAGTCAAGTGCGCTACCAAGCTGCGCCACGTCCCGGCGTATGTCGCGCGGCGAACCGCGTGATCACGCAGGTCAACCCTACCCCATACGCGCCCTGACCCCATCGGTCCGACCCCTTGACCTATAATTGTCATTACCTATAATTGCCTAACTCAACAGAACCGTCCGCCACCAGTTTCGGCCTACGGGCGGCGATCGATCGGAGCCCCATGTCCCTCCTGGCCCGGCCCGCGGTGGCCGCCCTCGTCGCCAAGGCGATGCAACGTGTGACCGTGCTGGCGGACCGCCGTTCCGGCGGCCAGGGATCCGCCGCTGCCTCGCACGCGCGATTCCCCGAATACCCGCGCAAGGTACGCGAGTTGACGATTCCCACGTCGATCGCACCCGCCCGGGCCACCGTGTACCTGCCCGCGAACGCCGAGCCCGCCCCCCCGGTGCACGTCAACTTCCACGGCGGCGGCTACGTGATGACGCTGACCGAGCTGGACGACCCGCTGTGCCGCGTCCTCGCCGCCGAGGCGGAGGCCGTCGTGATCAACGTGGACTACGTCGTCGCGCCGCAGCATCCGTTCCCGGCGCCACCCCGGCAGGCGTACGAGGTCGTCCGGTGGGTCGCGGAGCACGGCACGGAGGAGGGCTGGGACGGCGACCGGCTCACCGTGGGCGGGCAGAGCGCCGGCGGCGGGCTCGCGGCGGCCGTGGCGCGGCAGGCACTGGAAGAGGGCGGGCCCTCGATCGCGCTGCAGGTGCTGCACTATCCCCCGCTCGACCTGGCGACCCGCCCCAGGGACAAGCGCGCCGCCATCGCCAAGCCGATGCTGCGCCCCTGGATGGGCGACGTCTTCGACACGTCGTACGTCCCGGACGCCCGGCAGCGCGGCGACCGGCTCGTGTCCCCGGCGCATCCTTCGGACACCGCCGACCTGAAGGGCATCGCCCCGGCCCTGGTGATCACCGCCGAGTACGACCTGCTCCGGGCCGAGGGCGAGCGCTATGCCGAGCGGCTGCGGGGGGCGGGTGCGCTGGTCGGGCACCACGAAGTGGCCGGGGCCGATCACGCGTACGACGGCAACGACGACCAGAAGGCGCGGGAGGTCTACGCGATGATCGCCCGGCATGTGCGGGAGGCCACCGGAAGCGGCACCGTCTGAGCGCTCGGGTCACCCTGCCGTTGACGGCTGCGCGCCCCGGGTCACTCGTCCGGGCACGCGGCACCCACGTTCACCGCGACCGGCGGAGCGGTTGACCACGCGTCGGCCGAGGTGCGGTCGGGCTCACCCACGGGGCCGGGCGTCACAGCGAACGCGGCACCCTCGCTCGAACCCCCGGGCGCCGCAACGCCGCTGACGTCCCTGTCCCAACTCCCGGACGCCACAGTGCCCCTGGCGCCCCTTTCCCAACTCCCGGACGCCGCAGTGCTCCTGGCGCCCTTGTCCCAACTCCCATGCGCCGCAGTGCTTCTGGCGCCCTTGCCGGGGCTCCCGGACCTCCCCGCGGCGAATCCCGCCATCAGCAGGGCCACGGCCACCACCACCCACCACGGCAGGCCGGCGGTGGCCATGTACCCGACGACGGCCACCACCGCGAGAAGTCCCGTCACGTCCCCGTTCCCCCTTAACAGTTCAACTCATCCGCCCCGGACGCACCGAAGGCCGCCCTGCGTCACAGCGGGCATATGACGCAACAATACGCGAGACAGTCGTATATCCCAGTTCGGCTCATCAGTACATATGACGGACGCCAATCAGTGCGCGCCCACCAGCTCCTGCTCGCTGTCGGTGCGAGCCGCCCGCCTGGAGCCGCGCAGTGCGGCGATGCCGATGAAGACCATGGACGACAGTCCCGCGAGGGCGAACGCGGTGAAGCCCCAGTCGCCCTGGTTCGCGGCGAGCAACTGGCCGCCGAGCCACGGCCCGAAGACGGCGCCGAAGCGGCCCATGCCGGAGGTCCAGCCGACGGCGGTGGCGCGGTTCTCGGGGCGGGAGCGGATCGAGACCGTCGCGTAGATCATGGTCTGGGCGCTGTTCAGGAACACACCGGTCAGGAACACCACCGTGAAGGTGAGCGCCAGCGGCATGTGGACGCTGAGCAGGAAGACTCCGGCGGCGGTCAGCGCGAACCAGATCGCCGAGATCCGCGGGGCGCCGAACCGGTCGGAGGCGCGTCCGGCCACCAGCATGCCGACGATGCCGCCGAGGTTGAACAGGACCACGAAGGTCAGCGCCGAGCCAAGGTTGTAGCCCTCGCTGCGCATCAGGGTGGGCAGCCAGGTGGCGACGCCGTAGACGAGGAGCAGGCCGCCGAAGGAGGCCGGCCAGTACAGCAGGGTCTGGGTCCACTCGCCGCCCCGGAAGAGGTTGGCCAGGGAGTGCCGGCGGTCGGTGGCGGCCTGCTGGTCGGCGGGGGCGGCGGGCAGTTCGACCTCGTAGCGGCGGGCCAGTTCGCCGGCCTCCTCGCTGCGGCCCTTGGCGAGAAGGAAGCTCAGCGACTCGGGCAGGAACTTGGCCAGGACCGGCACGAAGAGCAGCGGGAGCACGCAGAACCAGAACGCGGCCCGCCAGCCGAGGGGTTCGACGACCCACAGGGCGACGTAGGCGGAGAGGATGCCGCCCGCGTGGTGGGCGGTCATCAGCATGCCGATGGTGAGGGCGCCGCGGCCGCGCGGGGCGTAGTCGCAGACCATGCTGATCGCGGTGGGCAGCAGACCGCCGAGGCCGATGCCGGCGAGCGTCCGGCCGAGGCCGAACACCTCGACGCTGCCCGCCGTCGCGCACAGCCCGGAGGCCAGGGAGAACAGCGCGACGCAGGCGACCATCAGCTTCTTGCGCCCGATCCGGTCGGCGACCGTCCCCGCGGTCAGGGCGCCGACCAGCATGCCGAAGGTGGCGTAGCTGCCCAGGTCACCCGCCTGGTCGGGAGTCAGGCCGAGGGCCTTCTCCGCCAGCATGTGGGGCAGCACCGAGCCGTAGATGAACATGTCCAGGCCGTCGAAGAGGACGGCCAGCCAGCACAGGCCGACGGCGAGTACGGCCAGTCCGCCGACGCGAGCGGTTGGGGAGGGGGAGGAGGACATCCTTGTTTTCCTCTCGTGCGTTGTGCGCCAGACGCTAAGGAGCCGACCCGAGAGCGTCAACAGTTTTGTCAACAATCTAAGCAACAATCAAGCGCAGCCTGGAGAAGCGTCTGGAGGAGCACCGTCTGGAGAAGCGCCGTCTCAGGCGACCGGCGGTGTTCCGTGCGTGTGGAAGGACTCGATCGTCTTCAGGCCCCACGCCTGTCCCTTGGCCCGCTCGGCCTCGGTCCAGGTGATCAGCGGCCAGTCGGGTGCCAGTACGAGTCGGGTGAGCGGGTTGCACAGCTCGATGCGGTTGCCGCCGGGCTCGTAGACGTACAGGAAGAACGTCTGCTGGATGGCGTGCTTGTGCGGGCCAGTCTCGATGAACACGCCGCTGTCGATGGCGAGGTCGGCGGCGCGCAGGATGTCCTCGCGGGTGTCGGTCGCGAAGGCGATGTGGTGCAGCCGACCGGCGGAACCGGTCCAGTCCGAGGTGTAGACGACGTCGTACGACTTGTTGGTGAAGGTCAGCCAACGGGCCGCGATCTTCCCGGAGTCGAGCTGGATCTGCTCGGTGGGCCGGGCGCCCAGCACCTGCTCCTGGAACTCGGCGTTCGCGAGCACGTCGGCGGCCAGGAAGTTGATGTGGTCGAGCCGTCGTACGCCGACGCCTCTGTTGGGCTTGGCCTGCGGCTGGTTCTTCAGCGCGGGCTTGAGCTCCTGAGGCGCCTGGTAGTACTCGCTCTCCCAGTACAGGGCGTGCTCATGCCCGTCGGGGTCGGTGGTGACGTACAACCTGCCGATGCCGGGTTCGTCCTCGACCCACTTGCCGGAGCCGCCGGCCGCCTCGATCGCCTTGATACGACGGTGAAGTGCCTCCTCGCTGGAGGTCCGCAGGGCGAGGCGGCCGAGGCCCGGCTGCTGGCGGGCGGTGAGGACCAGGCTGTGGTGCTCGTAGTCGTCGAAGGTCCGCAGACAGACCGTGTCGCCGTCCTGGCCGTTGACCGTGAGGCCCAGGTAGTCGGTGAAGAAGGCGACGCTGGCGTCCAGGTCGGGGGTGAAGAGCTGAGCGTGGCCGATGTGGGCGATGTCGCCGAGCGGCGGGGTCATCGGGGGCCTCCGGGGGTGTGTGCGGGGAGTGGGGCCGCCTCGGCGGACCGGGGGAAGACGGTGCCGTCGAAGATCTTGCGGGCCGTGCGGACGACGGCGGTGCGGCGGGCGGCGGGGAGCCCTGCGGAGTCGGTGCCGAGGCTGCTGTCGATGTCCAGGAATCCCATGGGGTGTTCGATGCGCACGCGGTCGCCGTCGGCGGGCAACTCCGCGAGTTCTGCGCCGACGCCGCCTTCGACGCGCAGACCGGCGGCGACACTGGCGGCGCCGAGTACGCCGATCGACGGATGGCAGCGGACCGGGATGAAGGTGCGGGTGGTGACCGCGCCGCCGTCCCGGGGCAGGGCGAGCAGCGTGAGCTTGGGAACGGTGGTGTCCGAGACGTCACCGAGTCCCATCAACTTGCCTGCCGCCAGCCGGAGTTCGCGGAGACGCCGGGCGAGCGCGCGGTTCTCCTCCAGGTTCCCGGGCGCCTCGTAGCCGGTGACGTCGAGCGCGGGGGCCTGGATGAGGACGGTCGGCATGCCGTTGTCCACACAGGTCACCGGGATGCCCTCGATCACGTCGCGGACGTTGCCGGTGGGCAGCAACTGCCTGGTACCAGGCGGGAATTCGATCACCACGGGGGCGGCCGAGCCGGGCACGCCCGAGATCTCGGCGTCGCCCGTGTAGGCGACGTGACCGCCCGGCGTCGGGAAGGTCGCGGTGGCGAAGTCGCCGGTGTTGACCATGCGGATGCGTACGGAGGTCCGCTCCTCCCCCGCCGGGACGAGGCCGCGCTCCACGGCGAACGGCCCGATGCCCGCGAGGATGTTCCCGCAGTTCTGACGATCACTCACTTCGGGGCTGTCGACGGCCACTTGAAGGAAGAGATAGTCGACATCGGCGCCCGGATCCGACGAGGGCGAGACCACCGCGACCTTGCTGGTGAGCGGGTGCGCGCCGCCCAGACCGTCGATCTGCCGCTCGTCCGGGCTGCCCATGACGCGCAGCAACAGCCCGTCGCGCAGGGCGGGTTCGGCGGGGAGGTCAGCAGCGAGGAAGTACGCGCCCTTGGAGGTGCCGCCGCGCATGAGCATGCAGCGGACCACCACGGGCCCGGTCACGGCTGCGCCTCCTCGCGGACGTACTCGTCGTAGGACTTGTATGTCACGCCGAGCCGTACGAGTGTCTCCCGCAACCCGTATCGGTCCAGGCCGAGTTGGCCTCCGAGGAAGGCGGCGCGCGTCGCGGCCTCCTTGGCCTCGCGGGCCTCGGCCTTCTCCACCGTCGCCCGGGCGCGCTCGCGGGGTACGACCACCACCCCGTCGTCGTCGGCGAGGACCACGTCGCCGGGGCGGACGACCTGGCCGTCGATGGCGACCGGCACGTTCACCGAGCCGCCGGTGGCCTTGACGGTGCCTTGCGCGCTGACCGCCCGGGACCAGGCGGCGAAGCCCATCTCGCGCAGCTCCTGGGTGTCGCGGATGCCGGTGTTGATGACGACACCGCGGACGCCGCGCTGCTTCAGGGCGGTCGCGAACAGCTCGCCGAACAGGCCGTCCGTGCACGGGGAGGTGGTGGTGACGACGAGGATGTCGCCCTCGCCGCACTGCTCCACGGCGGCGTGGATCATGAGGTTGTCGCCGGGCCAGCTCAGCACCGTCACGGCGGTACCGGCGACCCGTACGCCCTGCTGGACGGGACGGATTCCCGGGCCCAGCAAGCCGGTCCGGCCCATCGCCTCGCTCACCGTCGCCACGCCGAAGCCGGCCAGCGCGTCGACGTCCTTCAGCTCCGCCTTGGGCGGGTTGGTGACGATCACGCCGCTCATGCCAGCTCCTTCGCGATCTGCGGGTAGGGGCGCATGTACGCCTCGGCCATGGTCTTGTGGGCCAGGCCCAGGTTGGGTCCGGCGTTGCGCTTGAGCTGGACGCCGCGGCGCACGGCGAGGTCGGTGTAGTAGTCCCACAGGTGCTGCTGGGCACCGAGGCACTCCATGGCCCCCCGCTTGGTCTCCCACACCTCGGTGATGTCGAGCAGGACCTCGGGCTTGAAGCCGCTCATCTCGGGCTGGTGCGGCTCGAAGCAGAAGACAGGCGGGGCGCCGATGATGTCGCCTTCGCCCGGGTAGCCGATGGCCTGGGCGAGGATCCGGGCCTGCAGGGCCATGCGGTTGGCGGCGGGGTGATCGGCGTTGTAGGGGTCCTCGGCCGGGTGGGTGAGGACGACGTCTGGCTGGGTCTCGCGGTAGACCGCGACGAGCTGGTCGGTCAGCTCGTCGGTGGCGATCAGCGGGTAGTCGCCGGCGTCGAAGAAGCGGACCTCGGCGCCGAGGGTGGCGGCGGCGCGCTCGGCCTCGTCCCGGCGTATCGCCTTGATCTCCTCCAGCTTCTTGCCCTCGCGCCAGGCCTTGGCGGACTCGCCGCGCTCGCCGAAGGTCAGGCAGGCGATGGTGACCTTCTCGCCCCGGGAGGCGGCCAGGGCGATGGCTCCGCCCGCCCGCCACACGAAGTCCCCGGCGTGCGCGGTGATCACGAGGGTGGAGCGCGGTGGGGATGGGGGTCCCCCCGCGCGAGGTTGTTCGAGCGTGGGGGAGGGCGCATCGGCATGCGTCATGGCAGGTTCTCCTTGAGTGACAGGTGTGCGCCCACCCCGCGCGACTCAGCCGCGCAGCGACTCGTACCCTCAGTCGCGCAGCAACTCGTACGGCTCAGTCGCGCAGCGCCTCGATCACGCTGGTGAGGTGGGCGCGGACGGCCGCCTCGGCCGCCTGCGGGTCCCTGGCCCTGATCGCCTCGATCATGGCCAGATGCTCGTTCAGGGAGTGCTGCGGGCGTCCCGGTCGCAGCGCCAACTGGAAGCGGTGGCGCACCAGTTGTGCGTTGAGCCGCTCCAGCAGTTCCACGGCCGTGCGCTGGCCGGAGAACTCCTGGATCCTGGCGTGCAGTTCCTGGTTGAGCTCGGAGTACGTCATCGGCTCGCCGTCGGCCACGGCCTTGGTCATCGCCGTGCCCAGGTCCGCCAGCAGGGTCAGCTGCTCGTCGCCGGCCGCGACGGCGGCCTTGGCCGCGCAGAGCCCCTCCAGGGCCATGCGGCACTCGGTGATGGCGACCGCTTCCTCCACGCTCACCACCCGCACCCGCGAACCGCGGTTGCGGATCCGCTCGACCAGACCCTGAGCCTCCAGATCGATCAGTGCCGCGCGGATGCTGGCCCGTGTCACACCGAACTGCTCGGCGAGTTCGTTCTCCACCAACCGCTGCGCCGGTGCCATCTCGCCGTGCAGGATCGCCTGCCGCAGCTGCGCGAGCGCGCGCTGCTTGGCCTGCTCCCCGGTGCTCGGACGGGCTTCGTTCGGCATGTGCCCTCCCTGAGTGAGTGCCTGTCGAACGTAAATCTAGCCAAACATAATTGTCAACAATTTTGTCTCCGAGCAGATCGTCTCGGGCACGCCCGAGGTGACCGGGAAGGCCGTCTGGGAGTCGGAGGACGGGCGTCAGGTGCGGGGCATCTGGCAGATCACGCCCGGCATGGTCACCGACACGGAGGCCGACGAGCTGTTCGTCGTGATCAGCGGGTCGGCCACCATCGAGGTCGAGGACGGGCCGACGCTGAAGGTGGGGCCCGGGGACATGGCCGTCCT
Source organism: Streptomyces sp. T12 (assembly GCF_028736035.1). Taxonomy (NCBI): domain Bacteria; kingdom Bacillati; phylum Actinomycetota; class Actinomycetes; order Kitasatosporales; family Streptomycetaceae; genus Streptomyces; species Streptomyces sp. T12. The sequence continues at coordinate 9,601,135 of NZ_CP117866.1, read as the reverse complement.
GCGCGAGGGCGACCGTACGACGTGGACGGTGCACGAGACGCTGCGCAAGGCGTACGCGATCAATCTGTGACCGGGGGCGCAGTCGAGCCCCGGATCTCCAGGGCCGGTGTGGCGAGTTGGACCCGTCCCTGCCCTCCGGCGCCCTCGAAGCGCTCCAGGAGGCAGCGGGCCGCGCGGCGGCCGACCTCGTGGCTGGTGTTGTCGACCGTGGTGAGCCATACGTGGCGCAGCCGGGCGATGCTCGTGTTGTCGTAGCCGACGATCGACAGGTCGCGCGGGACGCGCAGCCCCAGCTCCTCGGCCGCGGAGAGCGCGCCGATGGCGGCGATGTCGTTGACGGCGAAGACGGCCGTGGGCCGCTCGGGGCGGCTGAGCAGGCGGACGGTGGTGCGGTAGCCGCCCTCCTCGGTCATGTCGCTGGGCTCGACCACCGCGTGGTCCGCGAGGCCGTGCTCCCGCATCGTCGCCTCGAAGCTCCGTCGGCGCAGCTCGCCCACCGCGCCGTATCCCGCGATGTGCGCGATGCGCCGGTGCCCGAGGCCGATGAGGTGCTCGGCGACCAGGCGGGCGCCCTGTTCGTCGTCGCCCGCCACCACGTCGACGCCGGGCGGCACCGGCTCGCGGGCGCCGGCCACCACGACCGGGATCCGCGCGGCCACCGCTTCGAGCGCGGCCGGATCGGGGAGCGTGCCGACCACGACCAGGCCGTCGACCCGCAGATCGAGGAAGGGCCCGGCGGGATCCTGGCCGGTGCGGCGGTTGAGGCGGGCGTCGGCGAGCAGCATGTGCAGGCCGTTGTCGTGCAGGAGCGAGTTGAGGCCGTCGAGCATGTCGACGAACCACGGGTTGCGCAGGTCGTTCAGGAGGACGCCGACCGTGCGGGTGCGCTGCTCGCTGAGGCTGCGCGCGGCGGCGTTGGGGCGGTAGCCGAGTTCGCGGACGGCGCGCAGGACGGCGTCCCGTTTCTCCGGCCGCACCTGGTCGGAGCCGCGCAGCACCAGCGAGACCAGAGACTTGGAGACGCCGGCCCGGTCGGCCACGTCGCGGATCGTCGGCGGTCTCATGACATGGACCGTTCCATGTGCGGCCTTGCGTTGTCAAAGGTCCGGGGAGGGGTTGACACCCGCGGAGACCGGCCTTCAAGGTGGGCGGGAAGAAGTTGGAACGGTCCAAAGAGGGGCTCCCAGTCATGGTGGACACGCTTGGCGTCGCCGTTGTCGGATTCGGCTGGATGGGCCGGGTGCACACCCAGGCTTACGCCCGCGTCCTGCACCACTACCCGCAGCTGGCGGTGCGGCCGCAGCTCGTGGTCGTCGCCGAGGACGTGCCGGGCCGGGCCGAGGAGGCCGCAGCCCAGTTCGGGTTCGCCTCGACGACCCGCGACTGGCGCGAGGTGGCCGCCGACCCGCGCGTGCGGGCCGTGAGCATCACCGCCCCGAACTTCCTGCACCGCGAGATCGGCGTGGCGATGGCCGAGGCCGGCAAGCACATCTGGATCGAGAAGCCGGTGGGCCTGACGGTCGCGGACGCCCAGGCGGTCGCCGACGCGGTCGCCGAGGCCGGTGTCCAGGGCGCGGTCGGCTTCAACTACCGCAACGCGCCCGCCGTCGAGGCGGCCCGCGATCTGATCGCCGCCGACGAGATCGGCGCGGTCACCCACGTCCGCGTCCGCCTCTTCAGCGACTACGCGGCTCACCCCGAGGGCGCCCTGACCTGGCGTTACGAGAGGGAGCGCGGCGGCAGCGGCGTCCTGGGCGACCTCGCCTCGCACGGTGCGGACCTGGCCCGGTACCTGCTCGGTGACATCACGTCGCTGACCGCCGACACGGCCGTCTTCATCCCGGAACGGGCCCGCCCCACCGGCGCCACCGCCGGCCACGCCCGCGCCACCGGCGGTGAGCTCGGCCCCGTCGAGAACGAGGACTACGTCAACTGCCTGCTGCGCTTCGCCTCGGGCGCGCGCGGCGTCCTGGAGGCCTGCCGGGTCTCGGTCGGCGAGCAGAACAACTACGGCTTCGAGGTGCACGGCACCAAGGGCGCGGTCTTCTGGGACTTCCGCCGGATGAACGAGCTGGGCGTCAGCCGCGGCACTGCCTACCAGGACCAGCCGGTCAGCACGGTGTACGTCGGCCCGGGCGACGGCGAGTTCGGCGCCTTCCAGCCGGGCGCGGCGAACGCCATGGGCTACGACGACCTGAAGGTCATCGAGGCGTACCGCTTCCTGCGCTCGGTCGCCGAGGGCACACCGCACGGGGCCACACCGGCCGACGCCGTGCGCAGTGCCGCCGTACTGGACGCGATGGTGCGGTCGGCGCGGAGCGGCGCGTGGGCGGACGTGGCCACGGGGGCGTGACGGCGCGGCTCGGGCGACATGGCGCAGCGCGCCGCCCGCGGCGTCAGCGCGCCCGGGCCGCGCGCAGGCCGATGGCCACTTTGACCGGGGCCAGGGCGAGCCACAGCCACATGGCGGCAGAGCCGACGGCCAGGGCGAGCGGGATGCTGAGGGAGAACACCAGCACCGTCATCGCGAGGTCGAGCGCGAACAGGCGGAAGCCCTCCGGCGGCGCCGCCCCGTCGCGCAGCCAGGGGCGCCCGGCCAGGAGGAGAAGCAGGCCGAGATGGGCGGCGCCGAGGGCGGCGACCGCCCCCGCGTAGGCGGCGACCGAGGCGGGCTCCCTGCCGTACTCGGCGATGAGCTTGGTGGGGAAGGGCAGCAGGGCCGCGACGCCCAGGCCCAGGACGGACAGCGAGATCACCTGTCCGTCGATCTGCCTCACGAGGCGGAAGATGCGGCGGTGTTCACGCCAGAAGGCGCCGAGCACCAGCACGGTGAGCGCGTAGGCGCCGAGGTTCGGGATCAGTTCGTGCAGGGCGTCGTCGTACTCAGCGTCGTCGAGTCCCCGTGGCACGTAGAAGTCCAGGACGAGCAGCGTGATGGCGATGGCGAACACCCCGTCGGCGAGCGCCACCAGCCGCTCGGGCCCGCCGTCCGGGTTCGATTTCCACATGCGCACGACGGTAGGGAGACGGGACCTGCCGAGCGGGGATACACGCCAGGGCGACGGCCCCGACCGTCACCGGATGGGCGTGGGCATGTTGTACGGCGTCACCACCTGGATCGCCGACGGCAGCGTGGGCCCCGCGGGCGGCAGCGCGCCGTGCGCCCGCATCACGATGTGGCAGGCCTCGCGCATGTCGTGGCGCAGATCGTGGTGGAGTACGGCGGACAGGCGGTGTTCGCGCAGCAGACGGGTGTTGTCGTGGTCGAGGTCGTGCGCGACGAACACCGCGCAGTCGCGGCCCAGTTCCTCGAAGGCCCGCAGGGTGGCGATGTTGCCGCCGCCGATCGAGTAGACGGCACGGATGTCCGGGTCACGTTCCAGCGCGGCCCTGACCAGGTCGTACTGGGTGGCGTCCAGGCCCTGCCCCTCGGCGATCTCGACCAGCGTGCGATCCGGGTGGAGGGCGCGCATGGCGCTGCGGAAGCCCATCTCGCGCTCCTCCTCGTTGCGGAAGAAGCCGCTGCTGAGGCTGGTCAGCACATTGCCGGGCCGCTCCCCCAGCCACTGCCCCATCAGGTACGCGGCGGTGGCGCCGGCGGCCCGGTTGTCGATGCCGACATAGGCGAGGCGGGCGGTGGAGGGCAGGTCGGTCACCAGGGTCACCACCGGGACGCCCGCCTCCACGAGCCGGCTGACGGCGGCCGTGACCTCGGGGACGTCCGGGGCCTTGAGGATCACGCCCTGCGAGCCGCGCCGGGCGATGCGGTCCAGCGTCCGGCTCAGCTCCGGCACCGGCCCCGTCTCGCGGAAGTGGAACCGTGAGCGCACGACGGCCGGGTGCAGGGACGGCAGCTCCGCCTCCAGGGCGGCGCGTACGGCGGTGGTGAACCGCTCGGGCGCCTGCACCACCACGTCGATCATGAAGGTACGGCCCAGCAGCCGGACCTGGGTGCGCTGCCGGTCCAGGTCGGCTATCGCCTGCTGGACCTCCCGCGCGGTGCTCTCGCGCACCCCTCCCCGGCCGTTCAGGACCCGGTCGACGGTGGCCTCGCTCAGACCCGCCTGACGTGCGATCTCCCGGATCGGGAAGGGGTGGCCCATGCGACGGCTCCTTGAGGGGTTTTTGATGGTCGCCTGCTGGTTGTTCGAGGGGATTGTCATGACAAGAATGACAGCGCTGAGTCGCCCCTGTCACCGAGAGGACACCGATGTCCTTCACCTCCGTACACCGCCGCACCTGGCTGTCCGAGCAGGACTGCGACCTCGACTCCTTCCGCACTCTCGTCGAGCGGACGACCGACCTCGCCGACTACCCGTACGCCGCCTCCGTGGAGCGCAACGTCCTGCGCTACGACAGTGAGCGGCTGCGTCGGGCCGGGGACCGCCGGGAGGTCCAGGCCGAGCTGGTGCGCGCCCTCACCGACGGCCCCGGCATCGTGGTCTTCCAGGGCGCCTTCCCGGACCCGGGCGTCGTCGACGGGCTCACCGAGGTCTTCGACGCCCTGATCGCCGAGCAGCGCGCGTCCGGCGCCGACGCGGGTGACCACTTCGCCAAGCCCGGCGCGAACGACCGAGTCTGGAACGCGCTGGAGAAGGCGGCGCTGTACGACGCCGAGGCGTTCGCCGACTACTACGCCAACGACATCCTGGCTCTGGTCTCCACCGCCTGGCTCGGCCCCGGCTACCAGGTGACCTCACAGGTCAACGTCGTCAACCCGGGCGGCGCGGCCCAGTCCGTGCACCGCGACTACCACCTGGGGTTCCTGTCGAACGACGTGGCGGCCGCGTACCCGGCCCACGTCCACCGCCTCTCCCCCGTGCTCACCCTCCAGGGCGCCGTCGCGCACTGCGACATGCCCGTCGAGTCCGGGCCGACGATGTACCTGCCGTACTCGCAGACGTACGAGCCGGGCTACCTCGCGTGGCGGCTGCCGGACTTCCAGGCCCACTTCGAGGCGCACCACGTCCAGCTCCCCCTCGCCAAAGGCGACGCGGCCTTCTTCAACCCGGCGCTGTTCCACGCGGCCGGCACCAACCGCTCGGCGGGCATCCGGCGCATGGCGAACCTGCTGCAGGTGTCGTCCGCGTTCGGACGGGCGATGGAGACGGTGGACCGCGAGGCGGTGGCGAACGCGGTGTTCCCCGTGCTGGCCCGGCGCCGCAGCGGGGGCGCGGACGAGACTTGGCTGGCGAACGTGATCGCCGCGAGCGCCGAGGGCTACCCCTTCCCCACGAACCTCGACAGCGATCCGCCGGTGGCCGGCCTGGCCCCGCCCTCGCAGGCTGACGTCGTGGGGCGCGCGCTGCGCGAGGGGTGGACTCCCGAGGCTCTGCGAGACGAGCTGCGGGCCGGCGCCGAGCGGCGCCAGAGCTGATTCAGAGCTGACCAGAGCTGAAAGGACCCGGAAAGACATGGGACTTCTCGACGACAAGGTCGTCCTCGTCAACGGCGGCAGTCAGGGTGTCGGCGCGGCGATCGCGCGGGCGGCCGTCCGCGCGGGGGCGGTCGTGGCCGTCACGGGGCGGCGCACCGAGCCCGGTGAGGCGCTGGTGGCCGAGCTGGCCGCCGCCGGGGGCAAGGCCATGTTCGTACGGGCCGACCTCGCGGACGCCGAGCAGGCCAAGGCGTCCGTCGCCGAGGTCGTCGACGCGTACGGCCGGATCGACTGCCTGGTCAACTCGGCGGGGCTGACCTCCCGGGGCACGCTGCTCGACACCACGCCCGAGCTGTTCGACCAGCACATCGCGATCAACCTCAAGGCACCCTTCTTCGCGATGCAGGCCGCCGTCTCGGACATGGTCGCGCGGGGGGCGCCCGGCACGATCGTCAACATCATCACGTCCTCGGCGCACGGCGGGCAGCCGTTCCTCGCGCCGTACGTCTCCGCGAAGGCCGGTCTGATCGGGCTGACCCGCAACGCCGCGCACGCACACCGCTGGGACCGGGTCCGGATCAACGGCCTGAACATCGGCTGGACGGCGACCGAGGGCGAGGACGCCACGCAGAAGACCTTCCACGGGGCGGCCGACGACTGGCGCGAGCAGGCTGCCGCCAAGCTGCCGATGGGCAAGCTGGGCCAGCCGGACGAGATCGCCGACTTCGTGGTGTTTCTGCTGTCGGAGCGGTCCGGTGTCGTCACCGGGTCGGTGATCGACTGGGACCAGAACGTACTCGGCGGACTCGACTAGATCCTCGTCAGCCTCAAGCCTCTCCCCTCGCAAGCCCCCGCACTCCCCGCACTCCCCGCACTCCCCGCACTCCCCGCACTCCCCGCACTCCCCGCACTCCCCGCACTCCCCGCACTCCCCGCACTCAAGGAAGCTGAACCATGCGCATCGGAATCCTCGGCCTCGGCCGCATCGGCGCCTTCCACGCCGAGACCCTCTCCGGACTCGACGCGGTCGACTCCCTCGTCGTCACCGACCCGTTCGCGGACGCCGCCAAGGCCGCCGCGGAGCGGTTCGGCGCCGAGGTCGTAGACTCGCCCGAGGCCCTGCTGGCGGCCGGCGTGGACGGCATCGTCGTCGCGGCCGCGACGGACGCCCACCCGGCGCTGATCCTGGCCGGGGTCGAGGCCGGCATCCCCGTCTTCTGCGAGAAGCCCGTCGCCAAGACCATGGCCGAGGGCGTCGAGGTCCTGAAGGCCGTCCAGGGCAAGGACGTGCCGATCCAGATCGGCTACAACCGCCGCTTCGACATCGGTTTCGTCAACGCCCGCGCCGCCGTGCAGAGCGGCGAGCTCGGCAAGCTGCACACGGTCCGCTCGACCACGCTGGACCCGGCGCCGCCGCCGGCCGCGTACATCGCCGCCTCCGGTGGCATCTTCCGGGACTGCTCGGTGCACGACTTCGACATCATCCGCTGGGTGACCGGCCGTGAGGTGACCGAGGTGTACGCCGTCGGCGGCAACAAGGGCGCCGACTACATCAAGGCGGCAGGCGACGCCGACACCACCGGCGCGATCCTCACCCTGGACGACGGCACCATCGCGGTGGTCTCCAACTCCCGCCACAACGCCCGGGGTTACGACGTCCGCATGGAGATCCACGGCTTCACGGACTCCATCGCGGTCGGCCTGGAGGACAAGCTGCCGCTGCGCTCGGTCGAGCCCGGCGTGACCTTCCCGGCGGGCACCCCGCACGACTTCTTCATGGACCGCTTCACCGCCGCCTACCGCGCCGAACTCACCGCGTTCACGGAGGTCGTGGCGGGTACCCGTCCCTCGCCGTGCACGATCGAGGACGCGCTGGAGGCCGGCTGGATCGCCGACGCGTGCACACTGTCGCTGCACGAGCACCGTCCGGTGACGATCGAGGAGGTACGGCAGGCATGAAGGATCCGGGCCGGGAACCCCTGCGCATCGGAGTACTGGGCGCGGCACGCATCACCGAGCTCTCCCTCGTCGGCCCGGCCCGCACGACCGGCCACCGCCTCGTCGCGGTGGCCGCGCGCGACCGGTCCCGCGCCGAGGCGTTCGCCGACGAGCACGACGTGGAGCGGGTGGCGGACTCCTACGCCGACCTGCTCGCCGATCCCGAGGTCGAGGTCGTCTACAACCCGCTCGCCAACGGCCTGCACGGGTCGTGGAACCTCGCCGCGCTCGCGGCCGGCAAGCATGTGCTGTCGGAGAAGCCGTCGGCGAGCAACGCCGAGGAGGCGGCCGAGGTGCGGGAGGCGGCGGCCAAGGCCGGGACGGTCTTCATGGAGGCCTTCCACTACCTCTTCCACCCGGTCACGCGGCGCCTGCACGAGATCCTCGAAAGCGGTGAACTGGGCGAGCTGCAGCGGGTGGAGACGCTGGTCGCCATTCCGGCGCCGGACGACTCGGACCCGCGCTGGTCGCTGACCCTCGCGGGCGGCGCCGTGATGGACCTCGGCTGCTACAGCCTGCACGCGGTGCGGATGCTCGCCCCCTGGGCGGGCGGTGCCCCGCGCCTCGTCTCCGCGCGGGGCGGCGAGCGGGCCGGTGCGCCAGGCGTCGACGAGTGGCTGGACGCCCAGCTGGAGTTCCCGGGCGGGGCGACCGCGTCGGCGCGCTGCCACATGGCGTACGGCGAGCTGGAGATGAGCTGCCGGATCGTCGGCTCCCGGGGCGAGGCGTTCGCGCCGAACTTCGTGCTGCCGCACCGCGACGACCGGGTCGTGGTGCGTACGGCGGACGGTGAGCGGACGGAGCGGCTGGGCACGCGCTCGTCGTACACCTACCAACTGGAGGCGTTCGCCGCGCACATACGCCGGGACGCCCCGCTTCCGCTGGACGCGGACGACGCGCTGGCGACGATGTCGCTGATCGACGAGTCCTACCGGGCGGCGGGCTTCGAGCCGCGGCCGCGTACGACGCTCGCGGGCTGACACGCCGGCACGAAAAGAGGGCCGGGGAGAATCTCCCCGGCCCTCAGCCGTCCGCTCATGTCAGGGCGAGCCGACAGCAGGTCAATTCGCGTACAGCGGGGGCTTGTCGACGAGTTCCACGGCGACCCGGCTCCCCTCCTCCAACGCCCGTACGCCCGCCTCGCACACGGCCGCCACGGCGTACCCGTCCCACGCGCTGGGCCCGGTGACCTCGCCGCGCCGGGTGGCGTCCACCCAGGCCTGGACCTCACGGTCGTAGGCGTCGGCGAACCGCTCGATGTAGTCCTGGGCGATGATGCCGCCCCAGCGGCCGGCCGCGTTGGTGACCAGGGCGTGGCCGTCGCCGACGCGGGCGGTGCCGCGTTCGCAGACGACCTCGGCCTGGACCTGGTAGCCGAAGCCGCAGTTGACGTAGATCTCGACGTCGACGATCGCGCCGCCGTCCGTCTCGAAGACCACGAACTGCGGGTCGCGGATGCCGTCCGGGGCGTTGTCGGACGGCGTCGGGGTCAGCACGGTGACGGCCGTGATCTCGTGGCCGAGCAGCCAGCGGGTCACGTCCATCTCGTGCGTCACGGAGTCGTTGATGAGCATCTCGGACGTCCAGCCGGGCGGGCTGGCGACGTTGCGGTGCCGGTTGTGCAGCATCAGGGGGCGGCCCAACTGGCCCGTCTCCAGCAGGGACTTGAGCTTCATGTACTCGGCGTCGTAGCGCCGCATGAAGCCCACCTGGACCCGGCGCCGGCCCAGCTTCTGCTCGGCCTCCAGGACCCGCAGCGCGGACGCCGCGTCGGGGGTGAGGGGCTTCTCGCACAGCACCGGCAGGTCGTGCTCGAAGGCCGCGAGGAGCGCCGCCTCGTGGGCGGGGCCCGGTGAGGCGACGATCACCGCGTCGACGTCGGCCGCTGCCATCGCGGCGGCCGGGTCGGTGTGGACGGTGCAGCCGTCGACGCGGGCCGCGACCGACTTGGCGCGCTCCGCGTCGACGTCCACGACGGCGGTCACCCGTGCGCCGCTGGTGACCTCCTGGATGCGGCGCACATGGTCCGCACCCATCTTTCCGGTACCGATGACTGCGACTCCGAGCGTGTGCAGACGCTGAGTCATGGTGATCGGCCGTCCTTTCGGGTCGTCAGGCGCCGCAGGACCTCAGGAACTTACGGGTACGCACCGCGATGGGCAGCGGCTTGTCCGGCTCGCAGGGGTACATGTCCTGCTCGACGATCGCGAACAGGTCCACATTCAGCTTCTGCGCGGCCTCCAGGACGGGCCCCAACTCCGGTACGCCGGCCGGTGGTTCGCACATCACGCCGCGCTGGACCGCGGGACCGAACGGGATCTCGTTCTGCACCACGTCCGCGAGGATCTCCGGGTCCACCTGCTTGAGGTGCAGATAGCCGATGCGCTCGCCGTAGGTCTCGATCAGCTTGACGCTGTCGCCGCCGCAGTAGGCGTAGTGACCGGTGTCCAGGCAGAGGTTGACCAGGTCGGAGTCGGTCGAGTCGAGGAAGCGCTCGACGTGGGCCTCGGTGTCGATGTGGGTGTCGGCGTGCGGGTGCACGACGATGTCGAGGCCGTACGTCTCCTTCACCTCGTGCCCGAGCCGCTCCATGCCCTTGGTCAGGTGGGCCCACTGCTCGCCGGTGAGCTCCGGCGGCTCCAGGATCTCGGCGGTCTTGTCGTCCCGCCAGAAGGACGGGATGACGACCAGGTGCTTCGCCCCCATGGCCTGGGTGAGCGCGGCGACCTCGCTGACGTGCGCCCAGGTGGACTCCCAGACGGAGGGGCCGCGGTGCAGGCCGGTGAAGACCGTGCCTGCCGACACCTTGAGGTTGCGCTTGTTCACCTCGTCGGTGAGGCGGGCCGGGTCGGTCGGCAGATAGCCGTACGGGCCCAGCTCGATCCAGGGGTAGCCGGCCTCGGCGACCTCGTCGAGGAAGCGTTCCCAGGGCACCTGTACGGGGTCGTCGGGGAACCAGACGCCCCAGGAGTCCGGGGCCGAGCCGACCCGGATGCGGTCCAGCACAGGGGGCATGTCAGGACTTCCCTTCCGAGGACGCCACGGGTGCGGTGAGGTCTTCCTCTTCGGGGAGTTCCTCGACGTCGACGCCGCGGACCTGGCTCAACTCGTGCTTGAGTGCGGCCAGTTCGGTTCCGCCGGCCATGTGGTTGGTGAGCTCTTCGAGGCTGACCTCGTCACGGGAGGCGTTGAGCTCCATGGTGCCCAGGCGCAGGACGCTGAAGTGGTCGCCGACCATGTAGGCGTGGTGGGGGTTGTGGGTGATGAAGATGACGCCGAGGCCCTTCTCGCGGGCGGCGGCGATGTACTTGAGCACCACGCCGGACTGCTTGACGCCGAGGGCGGCGGTGGGCTCGTCCAGGATCAGGACGCGGGCGCCGAAGTAGACGGCGCGGGCGATGGCCACGCACTGGCGCTGGCCGCCGGAGAGGGTGCCGATGGGCTGCTCGAGGTCGTCGAGGACGATGCCCATGTTGCGCAGTTCCTCGTCGGCGGTCTTCTTCATCTTCTCGATGTCGAGACGGCGCAGCGGCCAGGGGCCCTTGGTCATCTCGGAGCCCAGGAAGAAGTTGCGCCAGACCGGCATCAGCGGGACCACGGCGAGGTCCTGGTAGACGGTGGCGATGCCCTTGTCGAGGGCTTCGCGCGGGGTGGAGAAGCGCACCGGTTCGCCGTCGACGAGGAACTCGCCCTCGGTGTGCTGGTGCAGCCCCGAGATGATCTTGATGAGGGTGGACTTGCCCGCGCCGTTGTCGCCGAGGACGCAGGTGACCTGGCTGGGGAACACCTTCAGGTCGACGCCGTGCAGGGCGCGGATGTTGCCGTAGGACTTGCCTGCCGACCGCAGTTCGACGACCGCCGTGTCCTTGTCGGGGACCTTGTCCTCGAGGACGGCGCCGTGGGTGCCGGTTCCGTTGGTTGTCATTCGGGTCACCTCCGGGTCGCCGTGCGCTGGACCCACAGATTGATGAGGACGGCGCCGAGGAGCATCACGCCGAGGAAGGCCTTGAACCAGTCCGGGTTCCAGCCGGCGTAGACGATGCCCTGCTGCACCATGCCGAACATGAAGGCACCGAAGACCGGGCCGATCGCCGAACCGGCGCCACCGGTCAGCAGACAGCCGCCGATCACGGCCGCGGCGATGTAGATGAGCTCCTGGCCCACACCCTCACCGGACTGCACGGTGTTGAACGAGAACAGCTGGTGCATACCGACGAACCAGGCACCGAACCCGACCAGCATGAACAGCGAGATCTTCGTGAAGGTCACCGGCACACCGACCGCGCGGGCGCTGCCCTGGTTGCCGCCCACCGCGAAGATCCAGTTGCCGTACTTCGTGCGCAGCAGCACCCAGGTCGCCAGCGCCGCGAAGGCCAGCCACCACACCACGGTGACCTTCACCTGCACACCGCCGACGTCGAAGGACGAGGCGAAGACCGCCTTGGCCTGGTCGAAGCCGTCCATGTTGCTGATGTCGTCGGTGGCGACGTTGTCGGTGATCAGCTTGGTCACCGCAAGGTTCACGCCCTGGAGGATCAGGAACGTGCCGAGGGTGACCAGGAAGCTCGGCAGCCCGGTCTTGACCAGCAGCCAGCCGTTGAACAGACCGATCGCGAGGGACACGATCAGGGCGACGATCACACCGACCCAGACGTTCATGCTCAGCTGGTAGGCGGTCATGCTCGCCGTCAACGCCGACGTGATCACGGCGACACCGGAGGACAGGTCGAACTCGCCGCCGATCATCAGCAGCGCGACCGGCAGAGCCATGATCCCGATGGTCGACGACTGGTACAGGATGTTCGCCATCGAGCTGCCGTCACGCACGGCCGGAGCCGTGATGAGGAAGAAGATCAGCACCGCGACGGCGCCGAGAAAGACGCCCACCTCGGGACGGGCGAGAAGACGCAGCGCCAGTGGCCGCTGCTGGGTCCGCCCGTCGGATTCCTTGCTGGGGCCGGGGGCCGGCGGTGAGGTCACCGCCGGCTCAGCCTGTTGGGTCATGTTCGTCACCGAGTGCCCTTCGCGGCGAACTTGTCGATGGTCTCGACATTCGTCTTGTCGACGAAGGCAGGTCCGGTCAGCACCGGTGCCTCGCCGCCGCCCATGTAGTTGCCGTTGTTCTTGTAGAGCCACAGGGAGTCGATCGCCAGGTAGCCCTGCAGGTAGGGCTGCTGGTCGACGGCGAACTCGATGTCGCCCTTCTTGATCGCTCCGGTCAGCTGGTTGTTGAGGTCGAAGGTGGCGACCTTCGCCTTGCTGCCCGCCTCGTCCACGGACTGCGCGGCCGTCAGCGCGTACGGGGCGCCGAGGGCGACGACGTAGTCGATGTCGCTGTCCGTCTTGAGCTTCGCGGTGATCGTCGACTTCACGGACGGCATGTCGGTGCCGTTGACGTTCAGGTTCTCGACGTCACCCTCGAAGGTCTTCTTCACACCCGCGCAGCGCTGCTCCAGGCCGATGTTGCCCTGCTCCTGGATGACACAGACGGCCTTCTTGGCGCCGGCCTCGTTCAGCCGCTTGCCGAGCGCCTCGCCCGCGACGGTCTCGTCCTGTCCGAAGAACTCCATCAGACCGAGCTTCTGCCACTCGCTCACACCGGAGTTGAGGCCGACCACCGGTATGCCCTTGGCCTTCGCCTTGCTGACGACGTCCTTCATGGCGTCGGGCTTGGCGAGGGTGATCGCGATGCCGTCGACCTTCTGGTCGATCGCGTTCTGGACCAGGTTGGCCTGGTTGCCGGCGTTCGGGTCGTTGGAGTAGATCAGCTTGACGTTGTCCTTCGCGGCGGCGGCCTCGGCCCCCTTGCGGACGATGTCCCAGAAGGTGTCACCGGCCGACTGGTGCGTGACCAGGGCGACGGTCATCCGGGGAGTGTTGGCCTTGCCCGCGGAAGCGTTCTCCCCACCCTCCTCGGCCTGCTTGCCACCGGAGCTGCTGGAGCATCCTGCGAGGGTCAGCGCAGCCGCGGCAGCCATGGCCACCATAGGGGCCAGCTTGCGGGAGCGGGGGTAGTAGCGGTCCATCTTTCCAGCACCTCACTGTGCGACGGGGGTGTGCGACGGGGGGAAAGGGATGATCACTGGATCCATGGCCCGGACCCCTGGGAGGTCCGGGTCGTGTGCCGTAGAACACGGCGGGTTCGCTGGGAAGGGATCCAATCCCTGGATGCGCCCGCTGTCAATACTTTGTTAAGACATCATTTCACGATCAGGTCCGAATGTAAGTACAAAGTATTGACAGCGTCGGCCTCCACGCCCTACACCTGGGAGGCGGCAGGCCCGCTGGGACCCGCACCCCCTGTCCAGCTGTAGGAGCGTCGCGCATGGCCGAGTCAGCCAAGTCCTTCGACTTGATCACGATGGGAAGGATAGGAGTTGATCTCTACCCCCTGCAGTCTGGCCTACCTCTGACGCAGGTGGAGACGTTCGGCAAATTCCTCGGAGGCTCGGCCGCGAACGTCGCCGTCGCCGCCGCCCGGCTGGGCCGTACCACCGCGGTGATCACCCGCACCGGCGACGACCCGTTCGGCGCCTACCTGCACGAGGCCCTGAAGGACTTCGGCGTCGACGACCGCTGGGTGACGCCCGTCGCGGCGTACCCGACGCCGGTGACGTTCTGCGAGATCTTCCCGCCGGACGACTTCCCGCTGTACTTCTACCGGCAGCCTAAGGCCCCTGACCTGGAGATACATTCCGACGAGCTGGACTACTGGGCCATCCGATCGGCCCGTGTCTTCTGGATCACCGGCACCGGTCTGAGCGAGGAGCCGAGCCGCTCGGCCACTCTCGCCGCCCTCAAGGCGCGCGACAAGGCGGGCACGACGGTCTTCGACCTCGACTGGCGCCCCATGTTCTGGAAGGACCCCGAGCAGGCCCGCCCGTACTACACGGAGGCGCTGCGGCACGTCACCGTCGCGGTCGGCAACCTCGACGAGTGCGAGGTCGCCACCGGGGTCCGCGAGCCGCGCGCCTGCGCCGAGGCACTGTTGGAGGCCGGTGTCGAGCTGGCGGTGGTCAAGCAGGGCCCCAAGGGCGTGCTGGCGGTGCACCGCGACGGTACGGAGGCCGAGGTGCCGCCGGTGCCGGTCGAGGTGGTCAACGGCCTCGGCGCGGGCGACGCCTTCGGCGGCTCGCTGGTCCACGGGCTGCTGTCCGGCTGGGAACTGGACGAAACCATGCGCTACGCCAACGCCGCCGGCGCCCTCGTCGCCTCCCGCCTCGCCTGCTCCTCCGCGATGCCCACCGAGTCCGAGGTCGAGGACCTCCTCACGCAGGCGTCGTGACGGCCGACCGAGCATCCCTGAACGGAGCTTTCCTTTGAGCATGACCATCCCCGACCTCACCGCGGTCAGAGCCCGGCACCCCGAGGCGATCGCCGAGGCCGCCGCCCGCCGGGTACGCCGCCCGCTGATCGGCGACAGCGGCCGGATGATGATCGTGGCCGCCGACCATCCGGCGCGCGGCGCCCTGGGCGTCGGCGGCCGGCGCCTGGCCATGGCCAACCGGGCCGACCTGCTGGAACGTCTCTGCATCGCGCTGTCGCGGCCCGGCGTCGACGGGGTGCTGGCCACCGCCGACATCCTCGAGGACCTGCTGCTCCTCGGCGTCCTCGACGACAAGGTTGTCATGGGCTCCATGAACCGCGGCGGCCTGGCCGGGGCGTCCTTCGAGTTGGACGACCGCTTCACCGGCCACCGCGCCGAGGACATCGCCCGGCTGCGCTTCGACGCGGGCAAGCTGCTGGTGCGCATCGACTACGAGGACGCCGGCTCACTGACCACCCTGGAGACCACGGCCCGCGCCATCGACGACATGGCCGCGCGGCAACTCCCGCTGTTCGTCGAGCCGTTCATCTCCCGGCGGATCGACGGCCAGGTGCGCAACGACCTGTCCGCCGAGGCCGTCACCAAGTCGATCGCCATCGCGTCGGGCCTCGGCGGCACTTCGGCGTACACCTGGCTGAAACTGCCCGTCACCCATGACCCCGACGACATGGCCGAAGTTCTTGAGACGTCCACGCTGCCCGTCGTCCTGCTCGGCGGTGAGGTCGGGGACGACCAAGAGGGTGCGTACGAGCGCTGGCGCAAGGCGCTCAGGCTCCCCACCGTGCAGGGCATGGTCGTCGGCCGCTCGCTGCTCTACCCGGCCGAGGGCAGCGTGGAGACGGCGGTGGACACGGCCGTCGGCCTGTTGTGACCCGGATTGTGAGGCGGAGAACACGATGACCTATCACCTTCCCGCGGGAAAGGCGCTCGGCGGCCCGTACGTCGTGGACGTCACGCCCGAGAAGGCCGGCTGGGGCTACTCCAGCCTGCGGATCCTGGAGCTGCCGCCCGGCGGCGCGCACAGCTTCGACACCGGCGACAGCGAGTGGATCGTCCTGTCCCTGAGCGGCGGCTGCACGGTCGAGAGTGCCGACGACTTCGGCCACGACACCTTCCGACTCACCGGCCGTGAGAGCGTGTTCAGCGGCGTGAGCGACTTCGCCTACGTGCCGCGCGATGCCCGTACGACCGTCTCGTCCACCGGCGGCGGACGGTTCGCGCTGACCGGCGCGCGGTGCGACCGGCGGCTGCCCGCCCGGTACGGACCGGCGTCGTCGGTGCCGGTGGAGCTGCGCGGCACGGGCAACTCCTCCCGCCAGGTGAACAACTTCGGCGCGGCGGGCGTGTTCGCGTGCGACAAGCTCATCGCCGTCGAGGTCATCACCCCGGGCGGCAACTGGTCGTCCTTCCCGCCGCACAAGCACGACGAGCACCGCCCCGGCGAGGAGTCGGTGCTGGAGGAGATCTACTACTTCGAGTTCGCCGACCACGAGGGCACGCCCGGCCTCGGCTACCAGCGCGTCTCCCCCTCCGGACACGGCCGTAACACCGACGTCCTGGCGGAGGTGCGCGGCGGCGACGTCGTGCTGATCCCCGACGGCTGGCACGGGCCCTCCATGGCGGTGCCCGGCCACCACATGTACTACCTCAACGTCATGGCCGGCCCCGAGGCCGAGCGCGCCTGGCTGATCTGCGACCACCCCGACCACGCCTGGATCCGCGGCACCTGGCCGGACCAGCCCGTCGACCCCCGTCTTCCCCTCTACGCCGCTCCATCCCAGTGAGGTCCTCGATGAGCCCATCCACCGTCCGCCTGACCGTCGCCCAGGCGCTGGTGCGGTTCCTGTCCGCCCAGTACACCGAGCGCGACGGTGTACGGCACCGGCTGATCGCCGGCACCTGGGGCATCTTCGGCCACGGCAATGTGGCCGGCATCGGTCAGGCCCTCCTCCAGGCGGGCGAGGACGTCATGCCGTACCACCAGGGCCGCAACGAGCAGTCCATGGTGCACGCGGCCGTCGGCTACGCCCGTCAGCTCAACCGCCTCTCCGCGCAGGCGGTGACGACGTCGATCGGTCCCGGCGCGACGAACCTCGTCACCGGTGCCGCCCTGGCCACCATCAACCGTCTGCCCGTCCTCCTCCTCCCCGGCGACTACTTCGCCTCGCACGCCCCCGACCCGCTGCTCCAGCAGCTGGAGCACCCGACCGAGGCGGACGTGTCGGTCAACGACACCCTGCGCCCGGTGTCGAAGTACTTCGACCGGGTCACCCGCCCCGAGGCCCTGATCCCGTCCGCGCTGAACGCCATGCGCGTGCTCGCCGACCCGGCCGAGACGGGCGCGGTGACGCTGGCCCTCCCCCAGGACGTCCAGGCGGAGGCGTACGACTGGCCTCAGGAGTTCTTCGCCGAGCGCGTCTGGTACGTACGGCGTCCCGCGCCCGACCCGGTCGAGCTGACGGCCGCCGTCGAGGCGATCCGGGCCGCCGAGCGCCCCCTGATCGTCGCGGGCGGCGGCGTCCACCACAGCGAGGCCGAGGCGGCGCTGAAGGCCTTCGTCGAGGCCACCGGCATCCCGGTCTCCTCCACCCAGGCCGGCAAGGGCTCGCTGCGCCACGACCACCCCGCCGACCTCGGCGGCATCGGCCACACCGGCACCTCGGTCAGCGACGACATCGCCCGCGCGGCCGACCTGGTGATCGGCGTGGGCACGAGATACACCGACTTCACCACCGCCTCCGGCACGCTCTTCCAGAACCCGGACGTGCGCTTCCTGAACCTCAACATCACCGGCTTCGACGCGCACAAGCTGGCCGCGCGGACGCTGGTGTGCGACGCGCGGGCAGGGCTGACGGCCCTGACGGAGGCGCTTTCCGGCCACCGCGTGGACGCGGCGTACGAGGCCGAGTACGGCGCCGGCAAGGAGCGTTGGGACGCGGTCGTGGAGGCCGCCTACCGTGCCGACGACGAGAGCGCCGTACCGACGCAGACCCAGGTGCTGGGCGCGCTGGACGCGGTCGTCGGCGACGACGACGTGGTGATCAACGCGGCGGGTTCGCTCCCGGGCGACCTGCACAAGCTGTGGCGGTCCCGCTCGCCGCGCCAGTACCACCTGGAGTACGGCTACTCCTGCATGGGCTACGAGATCCCGGCCGGGATCGGCATCCAGCAGGCGGCCCCGGACGTCGCCGTGTGGTCGCTGGTCGGCGACGGCACCTACCTGATGATGCCGACGGAGATCGTCACCGCGGTCCAGGAGGGCCTGCCGGTCAACATCGTCCTGATCCAGAACCACGGCTACGCCTCCATCGGCGGCCTGTCGGCCGAGACCGGCGGCGAGCGCTTCGGCACCGACTACCGCTACCGGGCCGCCGACGGCACCTTCACCGGCGCCCCGCTCCCGGTCGACCTCGCCGCCAACGCGGCCAGCCTCGGCATGGACGTACTGCGCGCCAAGACGGTGCGCGAGCTGCGCGAGGCGCTGGCCGCGGCTCGTGCCTCCGAGCGGCCGACCTGCGTGTACGTCGAGACGGACCTCACGAACCCGACTTCGCCGGGCGCCGAGGCCTGGTGGGACGTGCCCGTGGCCGAGGTCGCCTCCCGCGAGGCCGCCATCGAGGCCCGCGAACGCTACGACCAGCACGTCGCCGACCGTCGCCACCACCTCTGAGCTCCCCGCACACGCCCCGCACTTGAAAGGCCCTTTCGCACCATGAAGACCATCACGCACTGGATCGACGGCAAGCCCGTGGAGGGCGGCTCCGGCCGTTTCGCCCCCGTCTACAACCCGGCCACCGGCGCCCAGGAGAAGCAGGTCGCCTTCGCGACCGTCGACGAGGTGGACGCCGCCGTCGCCTCCGCCAAGGCCGCGTTCGAGAGCTGGGGCCAGTCCTCCCTGGCCAAGCGCACGGCGATCCTGTTCAAGTACCGCGAGCTGCTCGACGCGCACCGTGACGAGATCGCCGAGCTGATCACCGCCGAGCACGGCAAGGTGCACTCCGACGCGCTCGGCGAGGTGGCGCGCGGCATGGAGATCGTGGAGCTGGCCTGTGGGATCTCCGTGCAGCTGAAGGGCGAGCTGTCGACGCAGGTGTCGACCCGGGTGGACGTGGCCTCGATCCGGCAGCCGCTGGGCGTGGTCGCCGGCATCACGCCGTTCAACTTCCCGGCCATGGTGCCGATGTGGATGTTCCCGCTGGCCATCGCGTGCGGCAACACCTTCGTGCTGAAGCCGAGCGAGAAGGACCCGTCGGCGTCCTTCCGGCTCGCCGAGCTGGCCTCCGAGGCCGGACTGCCGGACGGTGTGCTGAACGTCGTGCAGGGCGACAAGGTGGCCGTGGACCGGCTCCTGGAGCACCCGGACATCGAGGCGGTCTCCTTCGTCGGCTCGACCCCGATCGCGAAGTACATCCAGCTCAAGGCGGTGGAGCACGGCAAGCGCGTGCAGGCCCTGGGCGGCGCCAAGAACCACATGCTGGTCCTGCCCGACGCCGACCTGGACTTCGCCGCCGACCAGGCGATCAACGCCGCCTACGGCTCGGCGGGCGAGCGCTGCATGGCCGTGTCGGTCGTGGTCGCCGTCGGTGACACCGGCGACGAGCTGGTCGGCAAGATCGCCGAGCGCGCGAAGAACCTGAAGATCGGCCCCGGCAACGACCCGTCGTCCGAGATGGGCCCGCTGATCACGCGCGAGCACCGCGACAAGGTGGCGTCGTACGTGTCGTCCGCCACCGAGCAGGGCGCCGAGGTCGTCGTCGACGGCACCGGCTACTCGGTGGAGGGCCACGAGGACGGCTTCTTCCTCGGCGTCTCGCTGCTGGACCGGGTGCCGCTGACGGCGGACGCATACCGGGACGAGATCTTCGGCCCCGTGCTGGCGGTGGTGCGCGCGGAGACGTACGAGGAGGCCATCAACCTGATCAACGCCTCCCGTTGGGGCAACGGCACCGCGATCTTCACCCGGGACGGCGGCGCCGCCCGCCGCTTCCAGCTGGAGGTCAAGGCGGGCATGGTCGGCGTGAACGTGCCGATCCCGGTGCCGGTCGGCTACCACTCCTTCGGTGGCTGGAAGGACTCGCTCTTCGGTGACCTGCACATCTACGGCAACGACGGCATCGCCTTCTACACCCAGGGCAAGGTGATCACCACGCGCTGGCCGGACCCGTCCGACGGTGGCATCAACCTCGGTTTCCCCAGCAACTCCTGACACCCCCTCACAGGGCCTGCCACCCGTAGAGGAACCACCAAAGGGAGGGACCCATGGCGAAGACCCGCGGCTCCGCACGTGCCGTGTCCGCCTCCGCGCTCGACTCGCTGGACTTCGCCCTGGACCGGGGCAGTCCGGTGCCGCTGTACTACCAGCTCGCCCAGCAGCTGGAGGCGGCGATCGAGCACGGGGCGCTCGCCCCGGGCAACCTCCTGGGCAACGAGGTCGACCTGTCGGTGCGGCTGGGCCTGTCCCGGCCCACCGTCCGGCAGGCCATCCAGTCGCTCGTCGACAAGGGGCTGCTGGTCCGGCGGCGCGGGGTGGGCACCCAGGTGGTGCACAGCCAGGTCAAGCGCCCGCTGGAGCTCAGCAGCCTCTACGACGACCTGGAGGCGGCCGGACAGGGCCCGACCACTGAGGTCGTCCGCAACGAGCACGTCCCGGCGACCGCCGACGTCGCGGCCGCGCTCGGCATCGCGGAGGGCAGCGAGGTCACGCTCCTGGAGCGGCTGCGCTGCACCCACGGCCAGCCCGTGGCCATCCTCTGCAACTACCTGCCCGCGAGCCTGCTCGACCTCGACACCGCACGGCTGGAGTCGACCGGCCTGTACCGGATGATGCGGGCCGCCGGCATCACCCTGCACAGCGCCCGCCAGACCGTCGGCGCCCGCTGCGCGACCGCCGAGGAGGCCGAACGCCTGGACGAGAAGGAGGGCGCCGCGCTGCTGACCATGCAGCGCACGGCCTACGACGACACGGGTCGGCCGGTCGAGTACGGGACGCACATCTACCGCGCGTCCCGGTACGCGTTCGACTTCCAGCTGCTGGTCAGGGTGTGAGGCTCGCGGTGAACGGCGTGACCGGCCGCGGCAGGCCTTCGCCGTCCAGGGTGATGTCGACGGCCTCGTTGTAGAAGGCCACGAGCCCCTTGATCGGGCTCACCGCCGGCAGTGGCTCGGCGTAACTCCACAGGATGTTCCGCGGGACCTCGCCCTCACCGCGCCAGTTCCAGTACTGCGCCCTGCCTTTGTACGGGCACCCGGTGCGGTGGTCGGTGGGCTCGAACAGGTCGAGTCGGACGTCCTCGCGGGGCAGGTAGTACCGCGTCGGCAGCCCGGTCTCGAACAGCAGCACCGGGCGGTGGCTGTCCGCGACGACGGTGCCGCCGATCTCGACCTGGACATGGCGGCTGCTGGGCATGGCGTCCACCCGTTTGTGCGGGTCGCGCGGGTGGACGAAGATCTCTTCCTCCTCCTCGTACCAGTGGTCGAGGCCGGTCCCCCAGTGCCGGAACCACTCGAAGGAGATGTGTCCGGCGAGGTCGGCGGCGGGGAAGGTCCACGCCGCGTTCTCCACCAGCTCTCCGTCGGCTTCGAGGTCGTAGAAGATCTGCGACCCGGTGTGTTTGCCCGTCGGCGGGTTCTTGGCCGGGCGGAGGAGGTCCGTGCGGACGTCGTCGCGCGGGAACGTGTAGCACGGCACGGGCAGATCGGGTTCCCAGACCAGGACGGGATGCCGGCTGTCGACGACGGTGACGTCACCCTTGCGGCCGCGCACCCAGCGCTCGCTGGGCTCCCACAGGAGGCCTTCGGGGGTCGTGCGGACGTTCCGCTCGCTGGGGAACAGAGGCATGGCCACTCTCCTTCGGCTCCTCTTCGGAGCGTACTCGCGGAGCGTTCAGCGGGCCGGGCGGTCAGTGGGCCGCGTCGAGCCGGGCCCGCTGGTCGGTGGTCAGCTCCAGGTCCACGGCGGCCAGGTTCTCCTCCAGCTGGGCCACGGACGACGCTCCGACCAACGGGATGATCGGCAGCTCGGCACCCATCTGCCAGGCCAGGACGACCTGGTTGACCGTGGCCCCGGCCTCCTGGGCCACCTCGCGCAGGACCTTCAGGCGGGCCGGGGTGCCCGGGTGGTCGAAGTCCGCCGGCAGCCGGTCCGGGCGGGTGTAGGCGCCCTTCAGCAGCGGCGAGTAGGCGACCAGGGTCAGGCCCGGCTCGGCCCGCAGGTAGCTGAGCAGGTCGGGGCCGGCGTGGCCGAGGCTGCCGTCGGGGAACAGGCCGTCGGGGACGTCGGTGCGGGGCCGCAGGTGGCTGTGGGCGTACTGGAGCACCTCGTAGCCGGGCAGTCCGGCCGCGGCGGCGAGGGCGCGGGCCCGCTCGACCCGCCAGATCGCGTGGTTGCTGACGCCGAGGAGGCCGACCGTGCCCTCGCTCACCAGCTCGGCGAACCCCTCGACGGTCTCCTGGAGGGGGACCCGCTGGTCCTCGATGTGGGCGTAGAGCAGGTCCAGCTTCGCCACGCCGAGCCGGTCGCGGCTGCGCTCGGCGGACTCGCGGATCACCTTCGCCGACAGGCCCTCCGCGTTGTCGACGTAGCTGGTGCCGGGGGCCAGCGGGCGGGCGCCGAGCTTGGTGGCGATGACGATCTCGTCGCCGATGCCACGGCTGCGCCGCCACCGGCCGAGCAGTTCCTCGCTCTGTCCGCCCTGGCCGCCGTCGGTCCAGAAGGCGTAGTTGTCGGACGTGTCGATGAAGGTCCCGCCGGCCTCGACATAGCGGTCGAGCACGGCGAAGGAGGTCTCCTCGTCGGTCTGCGAGCCGAAGAGCATCGCGCCGAGCGCGAGGACGCTGACCTCGCGGCGGTTCGTCGGGTCGGTGCCGATGGTGCGGTACTTCATGCTGATCCCTCCCGTTCGCGCCCGCGTTCGGGGCACGTGCCAGGAGTCTTCAGCTTGAAGTGCTCTTCAAGTCAAGCGCTCGCGTGCGACCGGCAGCCTTGACTCGACGGGGCCGATGCAGCAAAGTTGCACATATACGCCGTAAACATACGGTGCTTGTCGATGCTGTCAGCAGGAGTGTCCTGCCATGGCTAGCAGAGCTGCCGAGGGAAGTGAAGCTCCGTGGGCGCCGTCGACCGTTCTGGTCACCGGCGGGGCCGGCTTCATCGGCAGTCACGCCTGCGTGGAGCTCCTCGACCATGGCTACGAAGTGATCGTGGTCGACGACTACTCCAACAGCACTTCGCAGGTCTTCGCCCGCATGGAACGGATCGCCGGCCGCTTCGTCGGTGCCGTCTACGAGCTGGACATCCGTGATCGACATGCCCTGTCGGCCGTCTTCGACCGGCACTCCGTGGACGCCGTTGTGCACTTTGCCGCGCACAAGGCCGCGGGCAGGTCGACACGGATGCCCATCGAGTCCTACGACATCAACGTCGGCGGCACGACCGCCCTGCTGGGAGCCATGCACGAGCACGGGGTGCACCGGCTCGTGTACCCGTCGTCCTATGCGGTCTACGGCGACGCCGGGCGCGGGCCGCTCGACGAAACGACCCCGGCCCGGCCCACCAACCCGTACGCGGCCTCCAAGTGGATCTGCGAGCAGATCCTCGCGGATGTCTGCCGCCGCCACCCCGAGTACACCGTGCTGTGCCTGCGGTGCCCCACCACCGCCGGTGCCCACCCCAGCGGACTGCTCGGCGAGAGTCCCCCCGCCATGCCCGACCACCTGATGCCCCATCTCGCCCAGGTGGCCGACGGCCGGCGCGAGCGGCTGGAGGTCTTCGGGGACGACTACCCGACCCGCGACGGAACCGCGATCCGCGACTATCTCCATGTCATGGACGCGGTCGAGGCGCACCGCGTCGCGCTCGACCATTTCACCGACGGGCCGGGCATGCGCGTGTACAACCTGGGGGTCGGAGAGGGCAGGTCCGTCCTCGACGTCGTCGCCGCGTTCTCCAGGGAGTGCGGCAGTCCCATCCCCTACGACGTCGGGCCCCGCCGCCCCGGAGACGTCGCCGAACTCGTCGTCGACTCGACCGCGGTGACGCGGGCCTGGGGCTGGCGCCCCACCCGGGATCTCACCGACGTCTGCCGGGACGCCTGGCGCTTCCAGCGGCTCAACCCGCACGGCTACGCCGACTCCACCTGGCGACCGGACCTGAAGGAGTAGTGCTGGTGTGGCCCTCGGCCTTCCGCAAGACCCATGAGGCGGGCCGGCGGCGGCCCGTGACACGGCCGCCGCCGGGGCACCTCACAAACCGGCTCGCGATTCGGGCAACAAGATGCAACGGGGCACCCGCCGTGCCTACGATCGTTACAGCAAGCCCAATTTGGCGCAGTACGCGCAGCGCGGTGTCCTCCGATTCGGGGAGGCGCTTGACCTTGCTGCTGGCCCATCGGCTGATGGCCGCCCACATCGCGCTGGTCGGGGCCCTCACCGGCCTGTACATGACCATCCCGGACCTGCGCACGCCGCTGTGGGCCGTCATCGGGCTGGCGGGTGCCGCCGCCGTTGTCGTCGGCGTACACCTCCACCGGCCCGCGCACCGCTGGCCGTGGTGGGTGCTCGCCGCCGGGCTGCTGGCCTTCGCCGCGGGCGACACCTACTACAACGTGCAGGAGGCGTACTTCGCCGCGACCAATCCGTTCCCGTCGCCGGCGGACGCCTGCTACCTCGCCGTGTATCCGTTGTTCGCCGCGGGCCTGTTCGGTCTGGTGCGGTACCGCTGGGTGGACCATGATCTGCCGAGCCTGCTGGACGCGCTGATCATCACCGCGGGGCTCGCCCTGCCGGTCTGGGTGTATCTGGTGCAGCCGCTCGCCCGGCTGGAGGGCCTCACCTGGGAGCAGCGCGCGATCAGCATCGCCTACCCACTCGGGGACATCCTGGTGCTGGCGCTCCTCGCGCGGCTGCTCGCCCCCAGCCCCGTGTCCGGCTCCAACCGCGCCGTCCAGCTGCTCGTGCTGGGCACGCTCACGCTGCTCTGCTTCGACATCGCGTACGGGATCCTCCAGCTCAACGGCACATGGCAGGCCGGCACGGTGCTGGACTCGGGCTGGATCGTCTTCTACACGGCGTGGGGACTGGCCGCGCTGCACCCCTCGATGGCGGAGCTGACCGCGTCGGAATCGCAGCCGCAGTCTCTGCTGCCGCCCTGGCGCCGGCTTGTGCTGCTCACGGCGGCCACGCTGATCCCGCCCACGGTCCTGGTGTACGAGGAGCTCGCGGGCCGCGTGCGTGACGCGGCGGTACTGGGCGCGTTCTCCAGCGTGATGTTCCTCCTGGTGATCCTGCGGCTGGCGGTGATGGTCGTGGCGCACCGCAAGGCCATGGCGCGGGAGCAGGCACTGCGCACCGCGGCCGCCTCACTGGTGGCCGCGTTCTGGCCGGAGGAGATCGCCCGGACCTGCGACACCGCGGTCGCCACGCTGTTCGGGCCGAAGGCCCGGCATGTGGCCATGCTCCTGTCGGCCCGGGACGCCCAGAACCTGTACACGCGCCTTGCGCGGTCCCCCGTCCGGATCGGCGGGCGATGGATCACGGATCGTGCCGTGCCCTCGGGGGACGGGCCGGCCGATCCCGTCCGCCACCACACCCTCGTTCTTCCCAGTGACGTGTTGGGGCCGGTCATCGCCGCCCGGCTCGGGGATCTGCCGACGGCCCTGGTCTGCCCCATGGTCCAGCGCGACCGCCCGGGCGGCGGCGAGCTTCGGGGCGCCCTGGTGGCGGCCGGCCCCGACCGTCAGCTCGCCGAGATCCGCGGCTCACTGGAGATCCTGGCCTCGCACGCGGGGCTGGCGACGGAGCGCGTCACGCTGCGGCGGGAGATCATCCGCACGGAGAGCGAGGCGTACTTCCGCACCCTGGTGCACAACGCCACGGACGTCATCCTCATCGTCAACGACGACGCAACCGTCCGCTACGCCACTCCGTCCGCACAGGCCGTGTTCGGCAGCGGCGTCGAGCTGCCCGGGAGACAGCTGCCGGAACTGCTCGATCCGCGGGACCGGGACCGGGTGACCCGGACCCTGACGGCCCTGCTGAACAGCGGGCGCCAGGAGGCGCACGACCACTGGTGGGTGGCGCGGGGAACGCGCCGCATCGAGGTGGAGGCGCGCTGCCGTGACCTGCGGCAGGACCGGACCGTGGGCGGTCTGGTGGTGACGCTGCGGGACGTCACCGAGCAGCGTCAGTTGGAGCATGAGCTCACCCAGCGGGCCTTCCACGACTCGCTGACCGGTCTGCCCAACCGGACCCTGCTGCTGGAGCGGACGGAGCGCGCACTGCTGCGCAGCCGCCGGGAATCGACGATCACCTGTCTGCTCTTCATCGACCTGGACGACTTCAAGATCGTCAACGACACGCTGGGCCACTCGGTCGGCGACCGGCTGCTGCGCGCCGTGGGAGAGCGCCTGTCGGGGACACTGCGCCGTACCGACACGGCGGCCCGGCTCGGCGGCGACGAGTTCGCCGTGCTGATGGAGGACGCGAAACAGCCTCTCGACGCCGAACTCCTGGCCGCGCAGGTGATCCAGACGCTCAACCGGCAGTTCCAGCTGGCCGATGAATCGGTGAGCATCTCCGCCAGCGTGGGGGTGGCCACGGCCAGGGACAGCGCGGACGCCGAGGAACTGCTGGCCCTCGCCGATCTGGCCCTGTACGCGGCCAAGGCCTCCGGGAAGCGCCAGTGGCGCCGCTTCCAGCCGCAGCAGCGCGCCCGCGTGATGGAACGCCAAGACCTCCAGGCGCGCCTCAACAGTGCGATCGCCCACCAGGAGTTCACTCTGCGCTACCAGCCGGTCGTGGACATCACCGCGAACGAGGTCGTGGGCTTCGAGGCGCTGGCCCGCTGGCCGCGCATGGGAGGCGATCCGGTGCCACCGGGGCAGTTCATTCCGCTCGCCGAGGAGACCGGCCACATCTCGGAGCTGGGCACCTGGGTGCTGCACCACGCCACGGCCGACATCGCCCGGCTGCAGCACCGCGCCGGACTGGCCAGGGCGCCGTACCTCAGCGTCAATGTCTCCGCGCGGCAGTGGCGGGACACGGGCTTCCTGCACGAGGTGTGCGGGGCCCTGGACACCGCTGCCCTGGTCCCGGGCACGCTGCTGCTGGAGCTCACCGAGTCGGTACTCATGCAGCGGACCGAGCAGATCGACACGCTCATCCGGGCACTGAAGGACCTCGGTGTGCGCATCGCGGTGGACGACTTCGGCACCGGATACTCCTCGCTGCGCTATCTACGGGACTTCCCCATCGACGTACTGAAGATCGACAAGACGTTCATCGACGACGTACCGCAGGACCCCCGACAGGTCGCCCTCGTCGAGGGCATCATCCGCCTCGCCGACACGCTCGGGCTTCAGGTGATCGCCGAGGGTATCGAGAAGCAGCAGCAGTGGGAGCTGCTGGCGGACATCGGCTGCCGGTACGGGCAGGGCTACCTGTTCGCACGGCCGATGACGGTGGAGCAGTCAGAGGCCGTCCTGCAACAACACGGCGGTGTCCGGCCGTCTCCGCAGACCTGAACGCGAGGGAGCGCCACCATGCGCACGATCGGCACCCACGTCGAAGTCCCGGGAGACCGGCGTGACCCACGGTTGGACGACCTCGACCACCTGCGGCGGACCTGCCCCATGAGCGACGCCGTGCTGGACGAGGTGCGCGGCCGGCACATCCGCAGCGGCGACCACTGGCTGATCGACTTCGCGTCCTGCAACTACCTGGGCTTCGACTGGGATCCCGAGATCATGGACCAGATCGAGCCGGCCGTACGGCGGTGGGGGACGCACCCCAGCTGGTCGCGGCTGCTGGGCAGCCCACGGCTCTACACGGACATCGAGGAACGGCTCGCCGCACTGCTCGGCGCACCGGACACGCTGCTGCTGCCCACCGCCACCCTCATCCACGCCTCGGTGATCCCGGTCCTCGCCGGTGCGGGCCACGTCTTCGTCGAGGCCAGGGCGCACAAAACGGTGTACGACGGCTGTGTGTCGGCCCGGGGCCAGGGCGCGCGTGTGCAGCGCTTCAGCGCCGAGCGGCCCGAGGAGTTGGACGCTGCGCTGCGGGCCCTGCCGTGCGACGGGCCCCGGCTGGTCTGCCTGGACGGTGTCGACAGCATGAGCGGGAACATTCCCGACCTTCCGGTACTGGCCGGGATCTGCCGGGACCGTGGCGCGACGCTGTACGTGGACGACACTCACGGTTTCGGTGTCATCGGGGAGCGGACAGCAGCCGAGCCCTGCCCGTACGGATCGCGCGGCAACAGCGTCGTCCGGCACACGGGTGAGACCTACGACGGCATCGTCCTCGTCGGCGGTTTCTCCAAGGCGTACTCGTCGCTGCTGGCCTTCCTCGCCCTGCCCTCCCGGCTCAAGGACCACCTGAAGACCGCCGCCGGCCCCTATCTCTACTCCGGTCCCTCGCCGACGGCGTCCCTGGCCACGGCGCTCGCCGGTCTGACGGTCAACGACCGCCGTGGGGACGCGATCCGCGCCGACCTGTACCGCAAGACCGCGTGGGTCCTCCGGCATGTGCGCGGCCTCGGCCTGGCCACCCCGAGTGTCCGCGAGTTCCCGATCGTGGAGATCCCGCTCGCCGACGCGGCCGATCTGGAAGCGGTCGCCCGCTTCCTGTGGGATCGCGGCATCTACGTGACCCTCGCGGCCTATCCCCTTGTCCCCCGCGACCGGGTCGGCTTCCGGATCCAGGTCACGGCGCTCAACTCCGACGAGGACATCGACCGGCTCAACGACACGCTGAGTCTGCTGGCCGAGCACCGCGTCCTGAGGCGCAGGAGGTGAGCCAGGCATGCCTACGTCCAAGGCCCCGGGTGCCGTGCCGGTCCGCAACGACGACGTGGACTGGGACAGCTGGCCCGTCCAGGACTACCTCGCCGAGAACTACCGCGAGCTGCACCCGTCCGACGCGGCGGTCATCGCCCACCACGCGGGGCTGTTCCGGGAGTTGGTGCCCGGGAGCATCGCACGGTCCGTGGAGTTCGGTGCCGGACCCAACCTGTACCCGCTCATGCTGGCCGCCTCCGCCGGCCGCCGCGTCGACGCCGTGGAGGCGGGTGCGGCCAACGTCGCCTATCTGACCGGGCAGCTCCACCTCGGCCCCGACGCCAGCTGGCAGCCCTTCTACGCGCTGTGCAGGCGGAATGTCCCGAGCCTTCCGGCTTCCCTCCCGGAGGCACTGTCTCGGGTACGTGTCGTGCACGGTGACGTCCGGGCCCTGCCGCCCGGCATGTACGGTCTCGCCTCGATGCACTTCGTGGCCGAGGGCGCGACCGAGGACTTCACGGAGTTCACCGAGTTCTGCCGCCTCTTCGCCCACTGCGTCGTCCCGGGCGGGTATCTCGTGGCCGCGTTCATGGAGAACATGCCCACGTACCGCATCGGCCGTGCCTCACGCTGGCCGGGCTGCCCGGTGGACCCGGACGCCGTCCGGGAGGTGTTCGCGCCGCTGACCGAGCGGCTCTCGGTGACCCGGATCAACGCCGACCCGACTCTCCCGGACTACGGCGACTCGGGGATGGTCCTGATGACAGGGCGAACGCCGTCTCCACCAAGGCGATGTGGCTGAACGCCTGTGGTGCGTTGCCCAGTTGGCGGCCTGCGTCCGGGTCCCACTGCTCGGCGAGCAGACCGACGTCGTTACGGATGGCGAGGGCCCGTTCGAAGACCTCCCGGGCCTGCCGGGGATGCCCGATGGCGGCGAGGGCGTCTGCATACCACAGGGTGCACGCGACGAACGTGCCCTCGGGGCCGCGCATGCCGTCCACATCGTGCACGCCGTGGCCGGCTGGGCCGTACCGCCGGACGAACCCGCCGTGGTTCAGCCGCTGTACGGCCCGAACGGTGCCGCGCACTCGCTCGTCCCGGGCCGACAGGAAGCCGAGCCTGGGCATCAGCAGGGTCGAGGCGTCCAGGGCCGAGGAGCCGTAGGACTGCACGAAGGAGCCCTGCCGCGCGTCCCACCCCTCCCGGCAGACCTCCCGGTGCACCTCGTCCCGCAGAGCCCGCCACTGGCCCGAGGATCCATTGCGGCCGAGCGACTCCCCCATGCGCAGCGCCCGGTCGGCGGCCACCCAGGCCATGACCTTGGAATGGACGAACTGCCGCCCCGGACCACGTACCTGCCACAGTCCCTGATCGGGTTCGCGCCAGTGCCGGACAAGGTGGCTCATCAGCGCCTCCACCACGCTCCACACCCGGGCGGGCATGGGTATCCCCGCCCGCAGCGACAGGCAGAGAGCGTCCAGGACCTCGCCGTACACGTCGAGCTGGAACTGGCTCTCCGCCGAGTTCCCGAACCGGACCGGCTGCGATCGCTCGTAGCCGGGCAACCAGGGTGCCTCGGTCTCGTGCAGGAGCCGCTGTCCCCCGACGCCGTACACGGTCTGGAGGTGGGCGGGGTCGCCCGCGATGGCCCGCATCAGCCAGTTCAGCCATGCCGTGGCCTCGTCGCGGTAGCCGCTGCGCAGCAGGCAGGAAAGGGTCAGGGTGGAGTCGCGCAGCCAGCAGAACCGGTGGTCCCAGTTGCGTTCCCCTCCGATGCACCCGGGGAGCGAGGTGGTCGGTGCCGCGACGATGCCGCCCGTCGGGGCGTAGGTGAGCGCCTTGAGGGTGATGAGCGACCGCACGACCGCGTCCCGCCAGGGTCCCTCGTAGCGGCACCGGGCGGTCCAGGCCCGCCAGAAGTCACTCGTCTCCTTCAGCGCGGTCTCCGCCGGAACGGACAGTGATGCGGGCGCCCCGGGCAGGTGCGAAGGCGACCACACGAGCGTGAGGGCCAGCCGCTGACCGGCGGGGACCGTGAAGTCGAGCACGGTGGGGTCCTGCCGATCGGGTACGCACACCGGCCCGTCGGCGTGCAGCCAGACGGCGTCCGGGCCGGCGACCGCGACCGTACCGGCCTCGGCGTCCCGGACCCACGGCACGACCCGGCCCTGGTGGAACCGCAGCCGCAGTTCACTGCGCATGGGCACGGAACCCGACACGCCCTCGACGACGCGGACCACGCACGGCAACTGCGTACGCGGAGGCATGAAGTCCGTGACCCGAACCGTGTCGCCCCCGCTGCGCCACTCGGTTTCCAGGGCCAGTGTGTCCTGCCGGTAGGCCCGGCGCGTACAGCGCCCGCCCGTACGCGGAGCCACCCGCCAGAAACCGTTGGCTTGAGTGCCCAGCAAGGCGGCCAGGCACGCGGGAGAGTCGAACCGAGGCAGGCACAACCAGTCGATGGACCCGTCCCTGCCCACCATGGCGGCGGTTTCCAGGTCACTGAGGAGGGCGTAATCCTCGATGGGGGAACTCATGATCGGGATTACGCCGTCGTGCGCTTTGCCGCACTTCCAGGATACAGCGCATACGTTTACGTTGTATACGGATGGCGTCACCCGCAAGTCATCGGGTCGAGCGGTAAGCGGTAAGCGGTAAGCGGTAAGGAGAAGGCCCATGGAGAAGGACCCCGAAACCGGCCCGGCCAGGCGTGCGAGTGACCGCGGGCGGCACGGCAGGCTCAGTCGGGAGCGGGTGCTTGCCGCCGCCCTGGATCTGGTTGATCGCGAAGGTCTCTCCGCCTTGAGCATGCGTCGCCTGGGATCCGAACTCGGCGTCGAGGCCATGGCCCTGTACCGCTACGCGTCCAGCAAGGACGCGCTCCTGGACGGGCTGGTCGAGGCCCTCTACCTGGAACTGGAGGACCGTCTCGCCCCGGCGTCCCCCGAAAGTGCGGCACTGGCCGAGGGCTCTGGTGCCCAGGGACCCGAGTGGCGGGCCGACCTTCACCGCATCGCCCTGATCACTTACGAGGTCTGCTTCGCTCACCCTCAGGTTGTGCCGCTGATCGCCACGCGCATGATGGCGGTTCCGCTGGCCCGCAGGCCGGCGGCGGTCCTCAGAGACCATGAGCGGGTGCTCGCGCTGCTCCGTGGGGCAGGGCTCGACGAGGAGCGTACCGTCGCCGTCTTCCACGCCTTCACCGCGTGGGTCCTCGGATACGTGGCCGTGGAACTGCGGGCCATGGTCGACAACCCCGACGAGCCGGATCCCGCCTTCCGTCTCGGCCTGCACCGCATGCCGCCCCAGGAGCTGCCCACGCTCCGAGCGATCGCCCCGGCCCTCGCCGAGCGGGGCGGGCCGGAGGGCCTGGCCGCCGGGGTGGACGCGGTGATCGACCGTTTCGTCGACGCGGAGTGAGAAAGCGGGGGCGTTCGGCGGGAAGCGGTCAGCCGGCGAACGGGCCCTCCAGCGCCGCCCATTGCAGCAGCATGATCGTCTTGGCGTCGGCGATCTCCCCGGTGCGGATCATCGCCAGGGCCCGGCGGAAGGGCAGTTCGACGATCTCGATGTCCTCGCCCTCCTCGTCCAGGCCGCCGCCCTCGTGGGTGCGGGTCGAGGGGCCGTAGGCGGCGGCGTAGAAGCTGACGCGTTCGGTGACCGAGCCCGGGCTCATATAGACGTCGAAGACGTGCCGGACCTCGCCGATGGTGTGCCCGGTCTCCTCCACCACCTCACGCCGCACCGCGATCTCCGGGTGCTCGTCCTCGTCGTCGAGCAGCCCGCCCGGCGTCTCGACGAGCATCCCGTCGGGGTGGCCGTTGACGTACACCGGGAAGCGGAACTGGCGGGTGAGCAGGACGGTTTCGCGTTCGGCGTCGTACAGCAGCATGGTCGCCCCGTTGCCGCGGTCGTGCGTCTCGCGCTGCTGGGTGCTCCAGGTTCCGTCGGCTTGCTGGAAGTCGAAGGTCGTCGTGCGCTCGACGTACCAGTGGCTGGACAGGAGCTGCACGTCCCGCACCTTGACCCGGGGGTTGCCGGTCAGGTCCCGGCCGGCCTGGTCGAGTCCGGTGCGGCCACGGCGGTCGGGGGTGTCGATGCCGGCGGTCATCGGGCACCGGCCTGATGGATGGGCGAGTTGGTCATGGTCCGCTTCTACCATCCTTCAGTCCTCGATGTCGGCCTCGTCCACCATCTGCGCCGACGCGGGCGGCCGGACGTCCAACGGCTCGTCGAAGGCACTGAACGACCTGGTGGTGACGTTCCCGCCGCCCTTGTAGACGGTCCTCAGGCGCGAGGTGACCGTGCCGTCGTGGTCGTTGTCCGGGGTGTTGCAGACCCAGCAGTGCCTTCGTCATGGGAATCGTTCGCATCGCCCCCCCGGCGTCCCCCGAGACTCTCCGCTTGGTCCCCCGCATGGCCAGCCGGATCCAAGTCGCAGGTGACCGACTGCCAGGCGTTCGACGTGACTACCGTTCAGGGTTCGTGCGGCTCAGAGCCACGGTCCTCCGCGCCGCTTGTGCGGTGGCCATTGCCTAGGAAGACTGCCTGCCCCGCAGCGGGACCTCCCGGATCAGCCAGGACACCGCGAACGCCACAGCGCCCAGTGCTGCCGTGCCGAGCGCGACACCGTGCAGGCCGTCGACGACGCCGGCCCGGAACGCGTCCTGGACCGGGCCGGGCAGGTCCCGCAGCAGCGCGGGAGTGAGCTCCCCGCCGGTCAGTCGCTGCCCGTCGGCGCCGAGCCGGTCCGTGACGGCGGCGGCGAGACGGTTCGTATAGACGGAACCGAGGACTGCGACGCCGAGCGAGCCGCCGATGGTGCGCAGCAGTGTCTGGGTGCCGCTGGCCGCGCCCATGTCGCGCGGTTCGGCGCTGTTCATCGTGATCAGCATCGTCGGCTGCATCAGGCAGCCGATCCCCACGCCGAGCACGAACGCCAGGCCGGAGGCCGCACTCGCGGTCGTGCCGGTGCGGAGCGTCAGCAGGGCCAGGGCACCCACCGTGGTCAGCGCGCCGCCCGCGATCGGGTAGCGGCGGTAGCGGCCGCCGTCGCTCACCCGCCGCCCGATGGCGAGCTGCGCGCCGATCATGCCGAGCATCAGCGGGATGAGCAGCAGTCCGCTCTCCGTGGACGACATGCCCTGCACGAACTGCATGTACTGCGGCAGATAGCTCGCGGCCGCCAGCATGGCCGCACCCGTGACGAAGCTGAGGACCTGCGCCACCGTGAAGTTGCGGTCGCGGAACAGCCGGGGCGGGATCACCGGCTCCGGGGCGCTCCGCTCCACACGTACGAAGGCGGCGAGCGTCGCCACGGACACCAGGCCGAGTCCGATGATCTGCGGTGATGTCCAGGCGTACGTCGTTCCTGCCCAGCTCGCTAGCAGTGTCAGGGCGAGGATCGCAACGGTCAGCAGCCCCGCGCCGGCGAGGTCGATCCGCGCCCTGACGCGTTCGCCGCGCAGTCGCACCCCGAAGCCGATCAGGGCGAGCGCCATGACGCCGACCGGCACATTGACGTAGAACACCCATCGCCAGTCCCACTGGTCGGTGAGGAAGCCGCCGATCAGCGGCCCGCCGATCGTCGCGGCAGGCAGCAGCACCCCGATGAGCGACTGGGCGCGCCCGGCCTCCGCCGGAGCGAGCAGCGTGCCGATGAGTGAGAGAGCTCCCACGAACAGGCCGCCTGCGCCGACGCCCTGCAGCGCGCGGAAGGCGATCAACTGCCCCATGTCCTGGGCGAGTCCGCACAGTACGGAGCCGACGAGGAAGACCGTGATGGATGCGAGGTAGCTGCCCTTGCGGCCGTACAGATCGCCGAGCTTGCCCCATATCGGTGTGGAGACGGCCATGGTGAGCAGATAGGCGGTGAGCACCCAGGACAGCTGGTCGAGACCGCCCAGGTCGCCGACGATGGTGGGCAGTGCGGTGCCGACGACGGTGCCGTCGAGCGTGGCGAGCACGATGCCGAGCAGCAGGCCGAGGATGACGAGTTGGGAAGGCGGGGCATCGCTCTCGTCCGGTGTGGTGGTTCCGGGGTGCTTGTCGTCCGCACGTTGCTTCATGAAGTCGAAGTCCCTGACGGTTTCGGGGCCGGCTCAGGCGACGTACGAGCGAAGGGCCTTGGCGGCACGCAAGGCGTGGCCCCACCAGGCCAGCTGATCGAGCAGCGCCTTCGCGGCGGTGTCGGCGGCCGGGTCCCTGACAGCGCCGGACTCGTCGAATCGGCTCCAGGCTTCGTGGAAGCTGACCGTGTTGCGGATGGTCGTGGCATTCAGCTCGGCCATGACGACCCGCAGATGCTCCACCGCGCGCAGACCGCCCGACAGACCCCCGTACGAGACGAACGCGACCGGCTTGCCGTGCCACTGCTCGTTGTGCCAGTCAATGGCGTTCTTGAGGGGTGCCGGATAGCTGTGGTTGTACTCGGGCGTGACGAACACGAACGCATCGGCGGCGGCGAGCCGCGGCGTCACCAGGGCAAGCGCCTCCTCGGTGCCGGGCGGCGACTGCTGGCCGAAGGCCGGGAACACCGTCGGCAGCGGGGTCTCCGCGAGGTCGACGACATCGGCGCGCATGTCGTGGCGCTGCTCCAGGTGGCCGCTGAGCCACTTCGTCACGACGGGCCCGAAGCGGCCCTCGCGGGTGGAGCCGACGAGTACGGCGACGCGGAGTGGCGCGATTGTGGCAGGCATGGCGGACCCCCTGGTTGTGTACGTTGTATCCGAATGAGTACAACGTACACATCGATGTGTACACCGTCTACTGGAGATACGCTGTACGCGACATCGGCGATGAGGAGCTGTGCCATGGCGGCGCGGAAGCAGGACGAGAGCAAGGGTGTGGAGCCCTCTGTCTGGGAGCGCATGGAGCGGCCCGCCTCCGCACCCCGAGCCTCACTGAGCCTGGAGCGGATCGCCGCCGCCGCAGTCGAGATCGCCGACGAGGAAGGCGCCGCCGCCGTCACCATGCGCCGTCTCGCCACGAAGCTCGGCGTCGCCCCCATGGCGGCCTACCGGCATGTGGCAGGCAAGGACGACCTCTGGGCGCTCATGATCGACCGGGTCTCCCGGCAGCTGGCCGTGCCGGACGACGCGGCAGGCTGGCGGGAGGTGCTGCGCTCCTTCGCCCTGCAGACGCGGGAGTTGATGCTGGCGCACCCATGGATGGGATCCATTCCGCTGATCTCGCTCACGCCGTCGCGGATGGCCGTGGCCGAACGGCAGTTGGCGGCGCTCGCCGCGTGCGACCTGGATGCCGACTCGATGATGGCTGCCTTTAGGACCGTCAACTCCTACGTGCACGGCTCGACCCAGGCCGAGATCGTCCTGCGCGAGTACCAGGAGCGGCACGGCTGGGCCGGCGGTGACGAGACCCGACAGGCGCTCGCCCCGCAGATGAACTACCTGATGAGCACGGGCCGTTACCCGACCTACGAGCGTTACGCCGTGGGGGCGGCGCGCAAGGACGACCACACCTGGGCGTTCGAGTTCGGCCTCGACTGCGTGCTCGAAGGCATCGCGGAGCGCCTCGGCATCTGAACTTCCCCGCGCCCGGATGAGGGGATCCAACGGGGGCGGGGCCCTCCGCCGCATGATGTTCTGTCGCCAAGACAAGACCCCCCTCGGACGAGCGTTCCGAGGAGGGCAAGCCTGCACTGACCCTCGGCCTGGCGCCCTGACCTGCGCCCTGGCAGTGAGTGCGAGTGGGGCAATGAGCCGGTATGACCGGGCGCCAACCGGCGGTCTCTCCCCTCTACCTGAGTGTTCTCATTACCGAGTACTGCGGCGGGAGGGGCGAATCAGTCGGCTCAGTCGGCTCAGACGGTGTCGTTGAGGTCTTGGGCGTATGTCTCGATGGCCCGCCGGTACTGGCGCACGTAAGGGTCCTCGCTGGTGGTGGCGAGTAGCTTGAGCAGGATTTGCATGGCTTCGTGGTGCTGGTTGGTGTTGAACAGGGCCATGGCGAGGAAGGTCTGCAGGGCACCGTCATCGGGAAACTCGGCCGCGCCTTGGCGGAGGGTGTCGACCGCCTGGGTGTGCCGGCCGAGTGTCCGGTAGGTGCTGCCGAGGCCGAGGAGAGCTCCGCGGCGGTCCTCTTGCGACAGCCCTGATTTACCGAGACTGCCTACATAGAAGGGGACAGCCTCCGCCTCCAGGCCGAGCACGTCATGGACCCAGGCAGTCTGGTAAGCCACCTCGGCGTCCTTGATCTCAGCGGAACAACGTGAGCCGTTCATTGTCCGGCCGACCACCGAACAGAGGCAGGCGATCAGCGAACGGACCAGCTCAGGTTTGACGAAGGACATAGAGGCACCCCCCAACCCCGCTCCATCCCCGTTCACCGACTGACCATGCTCATGATCGGAGGCGAGAGCCTGGCTGCCCGCTGCTCCCACTGCCTCGCCTGGGCCACCTGAACGGCTCAGCGCTGCTGGTCCGGAGGAGGCGCGGGTCTGTTAGCGATGTGACCTTGGTGGAAGGGATGGGCGCGCAAACGGATCCGAGGAGGCGGAATGTCGGACGGCCTGATCGAGGGCTGCGCGCCGTGTGCTGTCCCGAGGGGCGGCGAGGACCTGCCACCGGACCTGTCCCGCAGCGGCTTCCAGCAGCTGAGCGCCGTCGCCGACGCCGTCCTCTACGAGGGCTACCTCCTCTACCCCTACCGTCGGTCGTCGACCAAGAACCGCGTCAGGTGGCAGTTCGGGGTGCTCTTCCCCCGCGACTGGGTGGAGGCGGCCGGCCCCGTGGTCCCGGGCGTGTCCGGCTCCGCGGACTCCTGGTACCAGCAGACCGAGTGTCTGCTGCGCGTCCGAGGGCCCGGCGCTGTCGTACGGGTGAGGGTGCGGTACCTGCAGATGCAGCACAAGCAGGTGGAGGCGGCCGGCCGGGACGGCGGCCACCGTGCGGTCGCGTCGCTTCGGACGGACGACGGCGTGGCCCATCTGACCTTCGACGAGGCGGTACCGCGCGAGGTCGACCTCGCCGTCCCCCTGGACGACCTGCTGACGGGTGAACGCACCGCCGCGGTGGGAGCGGCAGCCGGCACGGACATCGAGCCGTTGCCCCGGGGCGCCGGACGGGTCGTACGGCGGCGCGAGGAGGTACGGGCGCACACCACGCTCACGGCCGAGCGGCACTCGGAGGGCGTGTACCGGCTCCGGGTCCTCACCGCGAACACGGGGCCCGCGCCCGAGCCGCACACCCCCCGCGACGAGGCCCTGCGCGGTGCCCTCATCGCCACGCACACGCTCATCGCCGGTCAGGGCGTGGAGTTCGTCTCGCTGATCGATCCGCCCGCACCGCTGGAGGAGCACGCGCGCGCGTGCCGGAACGAGTTCGCCTTTCCCGTTCTCGGTGGGGAACCGCCCGCTGAGGAGACCGGCGCCGGCGCCACCGGAGACCTTCTGCTCGCCTCGCCGATCATCCTCCCCGACCATCCGCAGGTGGCCCCGGAGAGCCCGGGGGATCTCCACGACGCGGCGGAGATCGACGAGATCCTCACGCTGCGCACGATGCTGCTGACGGACGAGGAGAAGAGCGAAGCGCGCGCCACCGACCCGCGGGCCGCCGCGATCCTCGACCGCGTCGACACCATGCCCCCGGAGGTCTTCGCGCGCCTGCACGGCGCCGTCCGCTCCCTGACGCCAGTCACCCCGGCCGCCGAAGGTCCTCCCTCACCTGCCGCCCCGGCCGCCGAAGGACCCCCCTCGTCTGTCCCCCCGGCCGCCGAAGGCCCCCTCCCACCTTCCACCCCCGCCGCCCAACACCCCGACCCACCTGTCACCCCCACCCCCGAACGACCCGCCTGGTGGCACGAGGGCGCCGACGCCGGGCTGTGCCCGAGCACCGACACCGTGCTCGTCGGCGGCGTGCCCGTCGCAGGAGGCAGCCGCGTGCGGCTGCGCCCCCGGGGCCGGGGGGCCGACGCCCAGGACATGTTCCTGGTCGGCCGGACCGCCCAGGTGGCCGCCGTCTTCCACGACGTGGACGGGAGCACGCACCTCGCCGTCACCGTCGACGACGACCCCGCGACCGAACTGCACGCCTGGTACGGCCGCTTCCACTACTTCCGGCCCGACGAACTCGAACCACTGGAGCCGACCGACTCCGACACCCCCCACAGCGGAGGCCGATGACATGACAACCCACAGCGGCACCACCGAGGTCAGCGGCGAACCCAGCCGCGGCGAGGACCGGCAGGGCTTCGACGAGATCCACATCCTCTGGATCTCCGAGGGCATGAGCTGCGACGGCGACACCGTCTCCCTGACGGCCGCCGACCAGCCCTCCATTGAGGATCTGGTGCTCGGTCTGATCCCGGGCCTGCCGAAGGTGAACCTGGTCAACAAGGTGCTCTCCCCGAGCCTGGGCGGCGAGGACTTCCTCGCTCCCTACCGGGCGGCGGCCCGCGGTGACCTGGCCCCGTTCATCCTCGTCATCGAGGGTTCGGTCCCCAACCAGAACGTCATCGAGGGCGACGGCTACTGGACGTCCTTCGGCAACGACCCGGAGACCGGTGAGCCGCAGACCCTGAACCACTGGATCGACGAACTGGCCCCCAAGGCCTGGGCGGTGGTGGCCGCCGGCACCTGCGCCACCTTCGGCGGCATCCACGCGATGGCCGGCAACCCGACCGGATGCATGGGCCTCGCCGACTATCTGGGCTGGGACTTCAGGTCACAGGGCGGGCTGCCCGTGGTGAACGTGCCGGGCTGCCCGATCCAGCCCGAGAACTTCATGGAGACCCTGATCTGGGTCCTCTACCACGCGGCCGGCTCCGCTCCCCCGCCGCCGCTGGACCACATGCTGCGCCCGCAGTGGCTGTTCGGGAAGACGGTCCACGAGGGCTGCGACCGTGGCTCGTACTACGAGCAGGCCAGCTTCGCCGGTGACTACAACTCCCCCAAGTGCCTGGTCAAGACGGGCTGTTGGGGTCCGGTGGTCAACTGCAACGTGCCCAAGCGCGGCTGGATGGCCGGCATCGGCGGCTGCCCGAACGTCGGCGGCATCTGCATCGGCTGCACCATGCCCGGCTTCCCCGACGCGTTCATGCCGTTCATGGACGAGCCGCCCGGCGGAACGCTGTCGTCGATCGCCATCAAGCCGTACGGCGCCGTCATCCGCCGCCTGCGCGGCTTCACCAACGAGCTGGTCAACCACGAGCCCAGATGGCGCCACAACAAGCGGAAGCTCACCAGCGGTTACGACCCGCACTGGCGGCCCTGAACCGCGCGACACCCACCCCACCGGGGACCTACGGACACCGACCGACAGCGAGGGGCAGTAACAGCGATGACCACAACCGAGGCCCGGCCCACGGGACGCAAGCCGGCGCAGATCGTGGACATGTCCTGGGATCCGATCACCCGGATCATCGGCAACCTGGGCATCTACACGAAGATCGACTTCGCCAACCGGGAAGTCGTGGAGTGCCACAGCACCTCGTCGCTCTTCCGCGGCTACTCGGTGTTCATGAAGGGCAAGGACCCCCGGGACGCGGGCTTCATCACCTCGCGCATCTGCGGCATCTGCGGCGACAACCACACCACCTGCTCCGACTACGCCCAGCAGATGGCCTACGGCGTCAAGCCGCCCCGGCTGGCCGAGCACATCGTCAACCTCGGCGAAGCGGCCGAGTACATGTTCGACCACACGATCTTCCAGGACAACCTGGTGTTCGTGGACTTCTGCGAGGCGATGGTCAAGGCCACCAACCCCGGTCTGCTGGCCCGCGCCGAACGCACCGACGCGCCCCGCGGGGACATCCACGGCTACCGCACGATCGCCGACATCATGAAGGCGTTCAACCCGTTCGAGGGCGAGGTCTACAAGGAGGCCCTGAAGGTCAGCCGGGTCACCCGTGAGATGTTCTGCCTGATGGAGGGGCGGCACGTCCACCCCTCCACGCTCTACCCCGGTGGCGTCGGCACGCTGCCGCAGCCGACCGTCTTCACCGACTACCTCAGCCGGCTCATGCGGGTCATCGACTTCGTCAAGAAGGCCGTCGCGATGAACGACGACGTCTTCGACTTCTTCTACGAGGCGCTGCCCGGCTACGAGGAGGTCGGCCGGCGCCGCATCCTGCTGGGCTGCTGGGGCGCCTTCCAGGACCCCGACGTCGTCGACTACCGCTACGAGAACATGAACCGGTGGGGCAGGGCGATGTACGTCACCCCGGGCGTCGTCGTCGACGGCGAGCTGGTCACCAACGACCTCGTCGACATCAACCTCGGCCTGCGCATCATGCTGGGCAGCTCCTACTACGAGGACTGGGTGGGCGAGGAGCCCTTCGTCACCCACGACCCGCTCGGCAACCCGGTCGACATGCGCCACCCGTGGAACCAGACCACCGTCCCGGTGCCGCAGAAGCGCGACTTCGACGGCAAGTACAGCTGGGTGATGAGCCCGCGCTGGCTCGACGGGCGCACCGGGGACCACCTCGCCCTGGACACCGGCGGCGGCCCGCTCGCCCGGCTGTGGTCGACCGCGCTGAGCGGCCTGGTCGAAACCCCGTACATCAAGGCCACCGGCCACAGCGTGCGCATCTCGCTGCCCAAGGGCGAGACGCTGCCGGAGACCACCCTGGAGTGGCGCATCCCGAAGTGGAGCAACACCATCGAACGGGACCGCGCCCGGCCGTACTTCGTCGCCTACGCGGCCGCCATGGCCCTGCAGTTCCTGGAAGAGGCCATGGGGCTGGTGCGGGCCGGCGACACCAAGGTGTTCGAGAACTTCGAGGTGCCGGACGAGGCGATCGGCTGCGGCTTCCACGAGGCGGTGCGCGGTGTCCTCTCCCACCACCTGGTGATCAAGGACAAGAAGATCGCCAACTACCACCCGTACCCGCCCACCCCGTGGAACGCCAGCCCCCGCGACAAGTTCGGCACCCCCGGCCCGTACGAGGACGCCGTCCAGGGGCAGCCGATCTTCGAGGAGAACGGCCCGGACGACTTCAAGGGCGTCGACATCATGCGCACCGTCCGCAGCTTCGACCCGTGTCTGCCGTGCGGGGTGCACATGTACGTCGGCAAGGGCAGGACGCTGACCACCCTGCACTCGCCGACGTACGGAGCGAACCATGGCTGAGGCCGGGGCCCCCGCCGGGCGGCTCGCGGACCCGGCCGTCGAGGCCCGGCTGGCCCGGCTCGACGAGCTGCTGGAAGGCCTCGAGGCCGCCCCGGGCCCCATCACCCGCTCCGCCGTGGAGTCCGTACGGCTGCTCACCGAGGTCTACGGCGAGGCGCTGGCCCGGGTCATGGACCTCGCGGACGGGCAGCTGG
Source organism: Streptomyces sp. T12 (assembly GCF_028736035.1). Classification (NCBI taxonomy): domain Bacteria; kingdom Bacillati; phylum Actinomycetota; class Actinomycetes; order Kitasatosporales; family Streptomycetaceae; genus Streptomyces; species Streptomyces sp. T12. Next base: position 9,559,373 of record NZ_CP117866.1, on the reverse strand, counting down.
CCGAACGCCTCGCCGACGACGAGCTGTTGGGGCATCTGCTGGTGCTGCACGCCATCCACCCGGAGCCCGTCGAGCGCCGGGCGGCCCGCGCGGTCGAACGGCTGCGGCCCGCGGTGCGGGAACGCGGCGGCGACGTGGAGTGGGCGGGCGTGCAGGGTGAAGTGGGCCAGGTCCGGCTGACGGCGGGCGGCGGTTGCGGTTCCGGGTGCGGCGGAGGGTCGGCCGACGTCACCGCCGTGGTCCGGGAGGCAGTGCTCGCCGTCGCGCCGGAGCTCACCGCCGTGGAGCCGGTGCAGAGCGCCGCTCCGGCATTCGTACCCCTGACCACGCTGACCCGCCGAGGTGCGCGGTGACCATGGACGGAGCCCTGGCCCGCCTCATCCGCTCCTCGGCCGACCTGACCGTGGCGGCCGACGCGGAGCGGTGCGACCTGTGCGCCGCGCCGGTGCCCGACGAGCACGCTCACCTGTACGACACCGGGGAGGAGCAGGTGCGCTGTGCCTGCGGCCCCTGCTCGGTGCTGTTCGCCGACAGCGGTGCGGGCGAGGGGCGCCACCGGCTCGTTCCCCGCAGGCGGATCCGGCTCCCCCGGGTGGACACTGAGGTCCTGGGCGTGCCCGTGGGCCTGGTCTTCTTCGTGCCCCGGGCCGACGGCACGGTCACCGCCGAGGGCCCGAGCCCGGCCGGGGCCATGCGATGGGAGGTGGACGCGGCGGCCTGGCAGCGGATGGTCGCGGCGTGTCCGCAGCTGGCCTCCATCGCACCGGACGTGGAGGCCCTGCTCGTGAACACCGTGCACGGCCTCGACCACCACTGGATCGTGCCCGTCGACGACTGCTACCGGATGGTCGCCGTCGTACGCCGGGAATGGCAGGGCCTGTCCGGCGGCGGCCGGGTCTGGCCGGCCGTCGAGCGGTTCTTCGAGGACCTCACCGAGCGTCCGTGAACCCGAGCCCTCCGTGGCACGGAGGCGAGGAAGGAGAGCACCCCATGGGCAGCATCAGGGTCGGCCGACGGCAGGCCAAGCCCGACTCGACCGGGCATGTGCGCGGTATGCACCAGGGCAACAGAGGGCCGTACGAGCAGCAGAAAGGGCACCACAAGGACGGCACCGCCGACGCACGCCGCTCCACCGGGATCCATTGGAAGCGGCACGACGCTCTCCTGGACGTCATGCCGAACATCCCGCCGGGATGAGGAACGACAGGGAGTCGTCTGAATGAAGGTCCAACCAGCAGGGAGAACGGCTGTCGCGGAAGCCGGGAGGACGGGGCAACGGGTGCTGATGGCCGAGGCCGCTCTGGCGGGTGCCGTGGCCGTGGCACTGTTCGTCCGGGAGCTCCCGAGCCTGCGGCGCGAGATGCGGATCTGGCGGATGGCCGGCGGCCTGCGCGCGGGCCGCCGCTACCCGTGAGCCGGTCGTGCACGAGTTGTCGATCGCGACGGCGATCATCGAGCGGGCCGACGAACTCGCCCGGGCGGACGGGACGGACACCGTCTCGGCGGTGACCGTCCGGGTCGGCGAGCTGGCGGGAGTCGTCCCCGACGCGCTGGACTTCGCCTTCGAGGTGGCCCGTGACGGCACCCCTCTCGCTGCCGCCCGGCTCGTGGTCGAGGAGGTCCCCGCGCAGGCCTACTGCGGCCCGTGCGCCAAGGAGTTCCCGGTGGGCATGCCGCCGTTCTTCTGGTGCCCGCGCTGCGACCAGCCCTCCACCGAGCTGCGCAGTGGCCGGGAACTGGAGATCATCGGGATCGACTGACACGGCTGACACAGCGCAGGCCCCGCCGCAGCTCGCTGCTCCGGCGGGGCCCTGGTGTGCACGGATCAGCAGATCCGCGGTAGCTGCTCACCGAGCGGCAGGTCCACCACCCGGGTCCCGCCGAGGCCGGTGGCGACCACGACCATGCCGGGGTGCTCGGCGACGCACTCCCCGATCAGCGTGGCGCCGGTGCCCTGCGGGTGGGCGCGCATGGCCGCGAGGACCTCCTCCGCCGCCGAAGGGGGCACGAACGCGACGAGCCGGCCCTCGTTGGCGACGTAGAGGGGGTCGAGCCCCAGGAAGCCGCAGGCGTTCGCGACGGCGTCCGGCACCGGGATGGCCCGCTCGCGCAACCGGACGCCCGTTCCCGAGGCCCGGGCGATCTCGTTGAGGGACGCGGCCAGACCGCCCCGGGTGGGGTCGCGCAGCACATGGACGTCCGGGGTGACCGCGAGCATCGCCGCCACCAGGTCCGCCAGCGGCGCGGTGTCGCTGGCGATCTCGACGCCGAACTCCAGCCCCTCGCGCACGCTCATGATCGCCACGCCGTGCAGGCCGATCGGCCCGCTGACGATGACGGCGTCACCGGGCCGCGCACGCTGGGGCCGGATGTCCACGCCCTCGGGGACGAGTCCCACCCCGGCGGTGGTGACGTACACGCCGTCGCCGTGCCCGGATTCCACCACCTTGGTGTCGCCCGTGGCCACGACGACCCCGGCCGCCTCGGCCGCGGTCCCCATGGTGCGCGCGATCCGCTCGACGACGGTCAGCTCCACGCCCTCTTCCAGGACGAAGGCGGCGGACAGGTAGGCGGGCCGGGCACCGCTCATCGCCAGGTCGTTGACGGTGCCGTTGACCGCGAGGTCGCCGAGGCTGCCACCGGGGAAGAACAGCGGCCTGACCACGTAGGCGTCGGTGGAGAACGCCAGCCGGGCGCCGCCCAGTTCGAGGACGGCGGAGTCGGCGAGCGCGGCGAGGGTGGGGTTGCCGTAGGCGGGGGCGAAGATCTGCTCCATCAGCTCGGCGGACAGGGCGCCGCCTCCGCCGTGTCCCATCACCACGAGGGGCTGGTCGCGCAGCGGGGCGGGGCAGGTCCAGTTCGCGGGGTCGACGGTCGTGTCGGCGAGTTCAGGCAACGGGGTTCATCTCCTCGCGGGGGGCCTGGCCGGCCTGCGCCGTCGGGCCGTTCATCCGGCGGTACAGGTAGTAGGCGGCGCAGGCGCCCTCGCTGGAGACCATGGTCGCGCCGAGCGGGGTACGCGGGGTGCAGGTGGTGCCGAACGCGGCGCACTCGGTCGGCTTGATCAGCCCCTGCAGCACCTCGCCGGCGCGGCATTCGGCGGGCTCTTCGGTGCGGATGTCGGTGACGTCGAAGCGGTGCTCGGCGTCGTACGCGCGGAACGCCTCGGTCAGCCGCCAGCCGCTCAGCGGGATGAGCCCGATGCCGCGCCAGTTCCGGTCGGTGACCTCGAACACCTCCTCGATCATGCGTACGGCGGCCGGGTTGCCGTCCGCGCGTACGGCACGCTCGTACGCGTTCTCCACCCGGTGCTCACCGCGCTCCAGTTGGCGCACCGCCCGGCGGATGCCCTCGAGGATGTCCAGCGGTTCGAAGCCGGTCACCACGAGCGGTACGCGGAAGCGCTCGGCGAGTTCGGGGTACTCGGCCGTGCCCATCACGCTGCACACATGTCCGGCGGCCAGGAAGCCCTGCACCCGGCAGGCGGGGGCCGTCATGATGGCCTCGATGGCCGGGGGCACCCGCACATGGGACACCAGCAGGCTGAAGTTGGTCAGGCTCAGGCGGCGGGCCTGGTGCACGGCCATCGCGTTGGCGGGGGCGGTGGTCTCGAAGCCGATGGCGAAGAACACCACTTCTCGGTCCGGGTTGCGGCGGGCCAGCTCCAGGGCGTCGAGCGGTGAGTAGACCACGCGTACGTCGCCGCCCTCGCCCTTGACCCGGAACAGGTCGCGGTCGGTGCCCGGGACGCGGAGCATGTCGCCGAAGGAGCAGAAGATCACCCCGGGTCGCGCGGCGATCTCCAGTGCCTTGTCGATGACCTCCAGCGGGGTGACGCAGACGGGGCAGCCGGGGCCGTGGATCAACTCCACCTGTTCGGGCAGCAGTTGGTCGATGCCGTGCCGGATGATGGAGTGGGTCTGGCCGCCGCACACCTCCATCAGGGCCCATGGCCGGGTGGCAGTGGCGCTGATCTCGTCCAGCAGCCGCCGGGCCAGATCCGGGTCGTTGAACTCGTCGATGTATTTCATGCGGTTCCCGCCTCCTTCGCCGCCTGCTCCCAGGCGTCCCCGAACTCCTCCTCCAGCAGCCCCAGTTCCTCGAAGAGCTTCAGGGAGGCCAGAGCCGACTCCTCGTCCAGACGCTGGAGCGCGAACCCGACGTGCACGATGACGTACTCGCCCACCCGCACCTCGGGCACGTACTCCAGACATGCCTGCTTCTGCACACCACCGAAGTCGATCAGCCCGGTGAGCGGATCCGCGCTGTCATCGATGGCCACGACCTTGCCGGGCACTGCCAGACACATGGGTCACTCCTTCTGTCGTTCGTGTGCCGCGACCATCAGCTGGCCGAGGGCCAACCCGCCGTCGTTCGGGGGTACTTCGCCGTGGCGCAGGACCGCGAAGCCGTCGCGGGCGAGCAGCGCCGCGCACTCCTCCTCCAGCAGCGCGTTGGCGAAGACACCGCCGCTCAGGGCCGCGGTGGTCAGGCCGGTGGCCCGGCGTGCGTGCCGGCAGATCTCCGCGACGGCGCGGGCGACGCCGCGGTGGAAGCGCGCGGCCATCACCGGTGCCGGGGTGCCGCGCCGCAGGTCGGCGACGATCGCGCTCAGCACGGGCGCCGGATCGCACGCGCCCGCGGTGACACCGAAGGCGTACGCCGAGGCGTCGGCACCCCAGGCGGAAGCGGCCGCGGCCTCCAGCTCCAGGGCGGCCTGGGCCTCGTATCCGGCACGGTGGCAGACGCCCACGAGGGACGACACGGCGTCGAAGAGCCGACCCATGCTGGAGGTCGGCACGCAGACCAGGCCGCGGTTCAACTGCCGTTCCAGGAGCGCCAGTTCCTGCGGCACGCAGGCGGCGACGCAGGGCAGGTCCGGGTCCCACCGCACGCCTGCGGCCCACAGCCGCGCCAGCGCCAGACGGTACGGGTTGGCCACCCCCGCGTCACCGCCGGGCAGCGGGGCGGGGGTCAGGTGGGCGAAGCGCCGGTAGCCGGTGTAGTCGGCGATCAGGATCTCGCCGCCCCACACGGTGCCGTCGTCGCCGTAACCGGTGCCGTCGAACGCGACGCCGATCACGGGTGTACTGCCGTCGAGGCCGTGCTCGGCCATGGTGGAGGCGAGGTGCGCGTGGTGGTGCTGGACGAACACGGGCGTGGCCGGGGGGAGTTGGAGAGCGCGCTGCCGGGCCCACCGCGACGAGTGGTAGCCCGGGTGCCGGTCGGCGGCGACGAGTTCGGGGCTCACGCCGGTCAGACGCCGCAGGTGCGACTCCGCCCGCCGCGCGGCCTCCAGGGTGGTCAGGTCTCCCATGTCGCCGATGTGCGGGCCGAACCAGGCGTGATCGCCCTCGCCGACGCACGGCGCGTTCTTCAGGTCGCCGCCCACCGCGAGGGCGGGGCGTACCGCAACGGGCAGACGCAGCGGTCGGGGTACGTACCCGCGTGAGCGGCGCAGCACCTGTTCGGTTCCGTCGGGGCGGACGCGCAGCAGGGAGTCGTCGCACGGCGAGGCGACGGCACGGTCGTGGGCGAGCCAGGCGTCGGCCAGTCCGGCCAGCCGCGTGAGCGCCTCTTCGTCATCCGTGACGATCGGCTCCCCCGAGCGGTTGCCGCTGGTCATGACCAGCACCCACGGGCCCGGACGATCGCCGGGCAGCCCGAACAGCAGAGTGTGTACGGGGGTGTAGGGCAGCATCACGCCGAGGTGGGGGCTGCCGGGGCACACGCCGGAGGCGAGGTTCGACGAACGTCGGCGCAACAGGACGATGGGGCGCCGGGGACCGGTGAGGGCGGCGCGCTCGGCCGCGGAGACCACGGCGAGCCGCTCCGCGTGGGCAAGGTCCGCGCACATCACCGCGAAGGGCTTGCCGCCCCGGGCCTTGCGGGTGCGCAGTGCGTCGACGGCCCGTGCGTCGGTGGCGTCGCACGCCAGGTGGTAGCCGCCGAGGCCCTTCACGGCGACGATCCGTCCGGCGGCCAGCAGCTCCCGGGCCGCCGTCAGCGCGCCGGCGTCACGGGCGGGGCGGATGCCGCTGCCGGCCGCGGGCACCAGGCGCAGCCGGGGACCGCAGTCGGGGCACGCCACGGGCTGGGCGTGGAAGCGGCGGTCGCCGGGATCGCCGTACTCCCGGGCGCAGGCGGGACACATCGGGAAGCCGGTCATGGTCGTGACCGCCCGGTCGTACGGCATCCCGGTGGCGATGGTGAAGCGGGGCCCGCAGTGGGTGCAGGTGACGAAGGGGTGCCGGTGCCGGCGGTCGCCCGGGTCGGCCAGCTCACGCAGGCAGTCGGCGCAGGTCGCGGTGTCGGGTGGGAGCAGGGTGCGCCCCGGGGACTGCTCGGTGGAGCGGATCGTGAAGGCGTCGTCGGCGCCCGTGACGGGCACGTCCTCGACGCCGATGCCGGTGACGGCGGCCAGCGGCGGAGGCTCGGCGGCCAGCCGGTCGCAGAAGCGGCCCACGCCGTCATCCGTGCCCTCCACCTCGATGAGCACGCCGTACGCCGTGTTGCTCACGAACCCGGCCAGCATCAAGTCGGTGGCCAGGCGGTGCACGTACGGGCGGAAGCCCACGCCCTGCACCGTGCCGCGCACGGTGACGCGGCGGCGCACCGCCCGTGTGGTGGTGGGCGCTGTCACGCGACGGGGCCGGCCGCCAGGCCGGAATCCGCCGGCGCGTGCTCATGGACGTGGCCGTGGGGGTGCGGCGCGAGGGGCGGCCGGTGGACGGGGGCTCCGTCCCGCGCGGCGAGCACCCGTTCCAGGACGGTGTCGACGCCGTCGCCGGTGCGGGCGCACGACCGTACGATCTCCACCCCGGGGTTGACCCGCTGCACGTGCGCGCCGAAGGCCGCCTCGTCGAAGCCGGCGGGCTCGGTCAGATCGGTCTTGGTGAGCACCACCAGATGGGCGGAGCCGAAGGCGGTGGGGTACTTCAGCGGCTTGTCCTCGCCTTCGGTCACCGCCATGAGCACGATCCGCAGGCTCTCGCCGAGGTCGTAGGAGGCCGGGCAGACGAGGTTGCCGACGTTCTCCACGAAGAGCAGCGCGGTGTCCTCGGGCAGCCAGTTCTCCACGTGGCCGCGCAGTTGCCGGGCCTCCAGGTGGCACAGCCCGTCGGTCAGCAGCTGTTTCACCGGTGCTCCGGAACGGGCGAGTCGGCGGGCGTCGTTCTCCGTCGCCAGGTCGGCGGTGAGCGCGGCCACCGGGATGCCCCGCTCCACCGCACGGGCCAGCACCCGTCCGAGGAGTTCCGTCTTGCCGCTGCCCGGGCTGGACAGCAGGTTGACGACGCTCACCGCGCGCCGGGCCATTTCGGCGCGCAGGCTCGCGGCCAGGCCGTCGTTCTTCGCCAGGACGGCCTTGGTGACGTCCACGGACTCGCACATGGGCGTTGCTCCTCGCGGCGGGCTCGGCTGTGCATCGGGAGCAAACCGCGCAAACCGGTCTGCGGCTATCGATCCTCGACGCCGTGGACCATCGGGCAGGCGAGCCCGGCCGCGGAGGGGGCCGCGGATTCCTCCGGGCGGCTCAACGGGGGTGTGGACGCGGGATCGGCGAGCAGCGCGGGGACCATGGCGTGCAGGGCCTCCACGGCACGGCCGACCGCCTTCCTGACCGGTGCGCTGAGGCCCGGGACGATGTCCTCGTCGGCGCGCGGCCTCACCTGAGGTTCGCAGGCGAGCACGAGGACGCGCGGCAGCGGTCCGTCGCCCAGGTGGGCGGCCAGGGCGAGGACCTTCGCCGGGTCCATGCCGTGCGCCTCGGGCGGGGCCGCGGCCCGGGCGCCGTCGGGGAGTTCCGGCTCGATCAGGGACAGCGTGCCGGGTGGGTGGCCCCGTTCGGCCGCGTCGATGAGGACGGCGGTGACGTAGCCGTCCAGCAGTTCGTAGGCGAGGTCCAGGCCGCGGATGCCGAAGTCCCGCACCCGCACCTCGGGCGGCAGCGGGCGCGGCTCCAGGGCGCGGACGACCTCGGGGCCGAAGGCGTCGTCCGCGAGGAAGATGTTGCCGACGCCCGCCACCAGCAGACGCGCACCGCGGCGGGTCATCGCGCGTCACCGCTCAGCGGCCGGTCGGAGCCGCCCGGCTGCTTGCGGACGAAGGCCGACCGCAGGGCGTGGTACGGAGCCTGCGGGTCGAAGAAGATGGCGCGCATCCGGGCGAGTTCGGCCCGCCGGTAGTCCGCGAGGGGTCGCTGTTCCTCGTCCGCCTGCCGTGTCGAGGCCTTCGCGGCGATCCGGCGCGCGAGGTCCGGGGCGGCGGCGAGGGCGGCCGCCCTGCGCTCTGTCTCGGCGGCGAACTCCTGTGCCGCGACGGGTACCAGCCGGTCCACCAGTCCGATCCGCGCGGCCGTGGCGGCGCTCATGGGCAGCGCCTCGCGCGCCAGCCGCCGGGCCGTCTCGGCTCCGACGCGGCGCGGCAGCGTGTACGTCCAGTACTCCGAGCCGTACAGGCCCATCCGCCGGTAGTGCGGGTTGAGGACGGCGCCCGCGCGGCACCACACCTCGTCGGCGGCCAGGGCGAGCATCAGGCCGCCGGCCGCCGCGTTGCCGCCGAGCGCCGCCACCACCAGCCGGTCGGTGGTGCGCAGGACCGCGTCGACCAGGTCGTCCATGGCGTTGAGATTCGCCCAGGACTCACCGGCCGGGTCGGCGGCCGCCTCGATGACGTTCAGATGGATGCCGTTGGAGAAGAAGTCCCGCGCTCCGCCGAGGACCAGCACCGAGGTGGGGCGGGCGAGGGCGTACCGGTAGGCGGCGAGCAGCCTGCGGCACTGGTCGGTATTCATCGCGCCACCGGGGAAGGAGAAGGCCAGGAAGCCGATGTCGCCCTGCTGCCGGTAGCGGATGTCGGTCCAGGTGCGCCGGTCGGCGGGCAGTTCGAGCGGGGCCTTGTCCTCCGGCAGCCGGTGCGGGCCGCCACCGCTGAGGGCGCCGTCGGCCGCGAAGGACGCGAGCACGGAGACCGCCGGGCGGCGGAACGGCGCGGGATCGCCGGAGCTCTTGCGAGGGCGCAGTTCCGGGATCCACACCGCGCCGTCCCGGGTGGCCCGGCAGACCGCCCCGGCCCGCGTGGCGAGCAGCTCACCGGGCCGTCCGCGCAGCCGGTCCTCGGGATGCCCGCCGTGCAGGAACACCTCCCGGCCGAGGATCTCGTCCAGCACGCCGGGCTGCGAGTCGCCCCCGCGCAGCTTGCGCAGCACCGCCTCGGTACTGTCCCTCCCCCAGTCGATCCTCCGCTGCTCCTGCCGGAAGAAGTCGCGCCACACCACCGCGACCTGGGGATCGCTCTGCGGGCGCGGCTTGAACGAACCGTCGGCGTACCGCCGCACGGCCAGCAGGACGGCGGCCGCGGCGGCGTCGGAGGCCTCGCCCCGGTACAGGTCGCTCTTGCCCACCGGCGGCACCGGGAACGACTCGGACGCCCAGATGTCGCCCGCGTCCATCGCCGCCTCGGCCTGGAGCACCGTCACTCCCCAGCGCGGCGCCTCCTCGGCGATCGCCCAGTCCAGGGAGGAGGGGCCGCGGTCGCCGGGCGGCCCCGGGTGCACGACGAGACAGGTGTGCTCCCGCCATACGTCCTCGGGGAGCGCCGACTTCAGCATCGGAGCGATGATCAGCTCCGGGCGCGTCTGGTGTACGGCGGCGCGGACCGCGTCGGGGCCGTGTGAGGCGAGGACGACGTCCACCCGGTGCCCGAGGTCCGCCAGTTCGGCGTACACACGCTGGGACAGGCTGTTGAACGCGCTGGCGACGAGCAAAATGTTCATGACATGGCATACTCGCCGGTTTCCGGGGGCCCGGAAAGGATCACGGCGGCGTTTCGCCCGCGTCGGTCAGGTCTCTTCCTCCATCCGGATCGCATCCCGCAGCCTGTCGACGGCCTCGCTCTGCTCGCCCTTGTACACGTCCACCAGGGCCTCGGCGATCGCGTCGAGCTTGCGCTGGATCGCGTGTTCGGCGCGCATCTCGGCATTCTTCAGCAGGGCCAGGAGCAGCAGGGTCACCGATGTCATGGCCCCGCCCGCGAGCAGGAGCACCTCGATCGCCATGTGCGCCGCGCTGGAGGCGATGAAGAAGCCGACGAGGATCAGGCAGACCAGGAAGAACAGCGGCGAGCTGGTGAAGTTGGAGGCGTACTGCGCGAACTGGTCGAACCGCCCGCGCCCCGGGCCACCCCGCTGAACAGGACTCTTGAAGGTCATGAGCGAGCCTTACCCCACCGTCACCGCGGACGGCGGGCGCCCCGGCCGACCCCACACGAAAAGGGGGCCCTCACAGGCTCTCGCCCGCGAAGACCCTTCGCACCGTCGGGACGACTGCATCGGTTGCGTTACCTCGACAACGTCGCTGCCATGCGTTGGCCGTCTGCCTACGCAGACGGCCAACCCGACACAACGACACCTCTTAAGGCACGCCCTAGAAGACGCTGCTGTTGCAGCCCATGGTCGAGCCGAGGTGGGTGTCCTGCCCACCGGCGTTGCCCTCGCCGTTGAGCGCGTTGCCCAGCAGGCCGTTGAGAATGCCGACCTGGCCGAGGACGTCGAGGTTGAGGTCGTGCGACTTGCAGCTGGAGCTCTGCAGGACGCTGAACTGGTCCCCGCCCTTCTTGCCGCCGTGGCCGTCGAGACCCTGGGCGGTGGCAGTGCCGGCGCTCAGGAGACCGGCACTGCCGAGAGCGACGACCACGACGGCAGCCTTGCGAAGCTTGTGCATATGTCATCTCCGGTGAAGTGAGTGGGTGCGATCTGTGAGGGATCGACTTCGTACGATTACGGGAAGTTAATGTGAAAAAATCCCATATGTCGTGGCGACGCGCCGAAGTTCGTCATCTTGTAGTCGGCTGCGGCTGGTGCGCCCAGGCGCACGACCGGACTCGATGACCTTCGGCAACTACACCCAGGACATCGCTTTCTGACTGTTGGTCGAGGAAACTCGTCGGGTGGCAGGGACTCGACTGACAGGGAGTCCCCACCGCAGGCGTCTTTTGCACCGTTGCCACAACGTGACGCATTGCGCGGGCTCGTGCCGCGCAATGCGCCGACAGGACAGGAAACCAACAAGGCTCCTGCCCCGGCGAGTTGAGACTCAGGGGAGTCTCGAATACCTCCGAATCGGGATCTCTTACCGACCATTCAGGGGCTGGCTGCGAAGCGCACCGGCAGTCGCCCCGGAGGGCGCACCTGGCGGATACCGCGTAGGTTGGTGATGAAAGCGGTCGCGCTCGTAAAGATCGGCAGGGCACGCGCGTGACGCCAGCGGAGATCGATTTCGAGGAGCTGTTCGACGCCGCGCCGAACCCGTATCTGGTGCTGGACGCCGACCTGGTGGTCCGCTACGCCAACCGGGCCTATCTCCAGGTCACCGGCAGGACCCTTGAAGAACTGGCCGGGCAGTACATCCTGGCGGCGTTTCCGGACACTCCTGCCGCGCCGGCCGCGGCGCGTGACTTCGGCGCCTCACTCCAGCGCGTGCTGGATTCCCGCGAGCCCGATGTGGTGGCACCGAAGCGATTCGACATTCCCGTATCCGACCGCCCGGGTGAACTCGAGGAGCGGTGGTGGTGCGGGATGGCCAGTCCCGTCCTGGGGCCGGACGGCACGGTGAAGTGGATCATTGCGCAGGCCGACGATGTCACCGAGTTTCATGTATTCCCCCGTCATTCGTGGCCTCACCCGGCCGCTGAGCACGCAGGCAACAGGGATCGCGGCCCTGATGTATGCCCGGTCGCACGATCTGGAACAACTGAATGAGCAGCTACGCCAGGCGCATGCCCGCGAACGTGAAATCGCGGTCACCCTGCAGGAGGTCACTCCGCTCGCCCGACTTGGACAGGCACCGGGACATCGCTGTGCGCTACCTGCCTGCCTTCGGGTCACTCAACGTGTGCGGCGACTGGTATGACGTGGTCGATCTGCCGCCCGACCGCTACTCCATCGCCGTCGGGGACGTTGTCGGCCACGGCCTTGAGGCCGCCGCCGTCATGGGCATGCTGCGCAGTGCCCTGAGCGCGGCCATCCGGGCCGTTCCCAGCCCCGTACAGGCCCTGGAGGTACTGGGCCTGTACGCCCGGGCGGTCGACGGCGCGCTGGCCACCACCGTGGTCAAGGTGCTCATCGCCCCGCGCAGCCGACTGATCATCTACAGCAACGCCGGCCACCCTCCGCCGGTACTGCTCCATCCAGACGGCAGTTGGCAGCTGCTGGACCAGGCCACCGACCCACCGCTGGGCGCCCGTCCGGAACATGTCCCGCGCCCTCAGGCCGGCCTGTCCTACGCCCGCGGGGACACCCTCGTGCTCTACACCGACGGCCTCATCGAACGGCGCGGCGAAGACATCGATACTGGCCTGGCCCGGCTGACCGACACCCTCATCATGTGATCCAAGGCCCTGACCTGTGACAACCAATCCCCTAGTTGTCGGGACGACAGGATTTGATCCGGCGGACGTACTACAACGACCAGGGGCGGCCCGTGGAGACCGCGGACATCGTGGTGCCCGCCGCTCATTGCGAGATCGTCTACGAGATCCCGATCAATCGCCACTAGCCGTCCTTTGGGAGCCCGCGCGCGCCGGCCCGCTTTGCACCCTGCAATTCCGCGCCGGTCAGCTTGGCACCACGGAAGTCCGCGTTGGTCAGGTCCGCGCGACGCAGATCTGCGTGACGCAGATCCGCACCCGCCAAGGTCGCCTCACGAAGGTCCGCATTGCTCATCTTGGCATTCCGAAGATCCGTGTCGTCCAGCCAGGCGTACTGCAGGTCCACGCAGAATGCCGGCTCGGTCTCCCCCGTCTCCGAAGAAATGCCGCCCCCACAAGTCATGTCTGCTTCGCGAAGGGTCGCGCCTGTGAAAGTCGCGCCGCCGAGGCTCGCCCCCGCCAGATCCGCGGCCCTGAGGTTGGCCTCATCAAGGTAGGCACGCTCCAGGTTCGCGTAGCTCAGGGACGCCTTGCGGAGGTCTGCGCCGCTCAGAGTGACCCAGCGGAGATCGGCATCGGACAGGTCGACCTCCGGGAGGTTGATGGAGGCCTTGCCGGTGAAACGGAGGCCGCGTAGGTCGGTATGAGTCAGGTCGATGATCGTCCCGCTGTCCCGTTCGGGCCGGCGTCTTGCCAGGGTGGCGATCGCCGCCTCGACGTCAGCCTTCAGTCTGTGATCGTCGCGGCCGGCAGCCAGTGGTTCCTTGAGGCTTTTGATACTCGATCCGGCGTGCCGCTGCGCGAAGGCGGCCAGAACGGAGACGACCGTGGGGTGGTCGCGGACGGAGTCCTGCATGATGCGTTGCAGGGCGTAGACGCCTCCCAGCCGGGCGTCCAGAGACTGCGATCCCAGATTGTTGACCGCGGCATTGAACCGGCTGGTGATCTGTCCATGTTCGGAGATCCGCAGTTCCTTGCTGGCCTGTCCGACCTGCATCCAAGTGAACAGCAGCGCGCCCAGAGCGGCGAGCCCCGGCAGGCTGACCGCGACCAGAGAGACCATTTGCATCCGGTCCCGGCCCTCGGACGCGGGCCCCGCCGAACGGCCATGGTGTCGACGCCGGCTAACGCGACGGCGCCGACGAGCGCTACGACGAAGCTCATCGACGCTCAGATTCCTAGCCACCCGCCCATCGCATCCCGCATGCCGAGCGGCAGCAACACTTACTACTCCGGGGAGGCGGAAGCTAAAGTCTGCCCGTTGATCCAAACAAGACGCCCTAGCCGTAGCCCTGCCCCCTGTCGAAGTCGAATGCGTGTCGAAGGCGCATCGATGAGAGGCTCAACGCCGCAAGAGAAGCAGGTCAGCAGGGGTGTAAGACTCGTCCGGCCAAGCGACTTCCAAGCACTTGACCGCAGGTTCGAGCCCTGCCGAGGGCGCCCAGTCTCGGCTCGCCTCCAGGTGGGCGTTGCTGATCACAGCAGGCGTTCGCACGCAGGAGACCGCCGAGCCGGTCCCCAAGGAGCGCATAGAGGGACGGCGATGACTAAACGTTGAAGCGGAACTCCACCACGTCGTCGGACAGGTACTGCCCCAGGGCGATTGCAAAGTATTGATGATCTCGTAGGTGTGCGGGTCAAGGACGTGCGGCAGGCGGGTCAGCTCAGGTGAGGAGTTTCGCGAGCTGGGCCATCTCTGTGGGCGGGTCGATCACCGGCTGGATGAGGAGTTCGTCGACGCCGGCCTGTTCCAGGGTGGTGATGCGGGCGAGGAGGTCGTCGCGGGTGCCGACCAGGGCCAGGGTGTTCATCAGCGAGGGCAGAACCAGGTCCCGGTCCTGCGGGGCGATGCGTCCGAGGTAGTTGGGGTAGAGCTTGGTGTGCCGGTCCGGCGCGGTGGCGGTAGTGCCGCGCCGGTCGAGGAGCCGCCGCACCGCCTCGCGTTCCTCGGGGCCGAGTTGCCCGGCGAAGGCAGGTGTGTCGGCGGCTGTGTCGGCGGCGAAGGCCAGCAGCGACAGGACGAGGTGGCCCGTCGCGTCCCGGGCCGCGTCGCCGTGGGGGTCCTCGTCCTCGTCGAGTAGGTGGAGCGAGGTGACCACGTAGGAGTCCGTGTGGGAGTCGGGGTCGCGGGGTGTGCCCTGGGCGGCGTGGTGGCGGGCGTCGTGCAGCGCGTGCCAGGCGGTGGGGTCCAGCAGGCCGAAGGAGATGAGGCCGGTGCCGCGGCGGCCGGCGACGGCGGCGGCCTTCGGTCCGCCCAGCGCGGCCACGACGAACTCGATCGGGGCGGCGGTGTTCACGTGCGCCCCGGCGTGCAGGAACCGGATGTCGCGGACTCGGTCACCTTCGCGGTACTCGGTCGAACGTCCGGCGCACAGGTCCTGCAGTGCGACGGCGAAGTTCTCCAGCCCGGCCGCCGTGGTCGGCCGCATGCCCAGGGTGCGCCGGGCGGTGTTTCCGGTGCCGACTCCGCAGATGATCCGGCCCGGTGCCAGAGCGTTGAGGCTGGCGAGCCCGCTCGCGGCGGCCGGAGCCGAGCGCAGCGCCGGTGAGGTCACGCCGATGCCGAGCCTGATGCGGCTGGTGGCCTTCGCGCACAGGCTCAAGGCGACGAAGGGATCGCCGTGGACCATCGGGGTGTCGTTGACCCAGAAGCTGTGCAAGCCCAACTCCTCGGCCCGCACGGCGAGGTCCTCCACACCGGGCTGCGCGGCGACAACGACGCCTGCACGCATCAAAACCTCCAAGGGGTGAGGATCGAATCGAACCTGCTCGCAGGGCCGTTGCGGAGTCGCGTGATCTTGTAGCGTCAACGCCCTCGTACCGTCTTCCGGTCGAGGGCATCGAGGCCCCTGTGACAGGCCCCATTCCCGAGGCGAGCGACGGCCACACTCAGCCCGCTAGCCTCGCTGTTTCGATTGGTGTGATGAGACGTCGCTGATCGTCAGCTGTCGGATGAGTGAGGCGCTTTCGGTGCTCGGGCATGGTGGAGTCCCGGCGCAGTGGTCGAGTTCTCCAGGTCGTTCGGTTCGTGGTGGTCAGGTGGTATTGCCGGTCAGCCGGCCGGGCGGGGCAGCGTGGCGAGGCGATGAAACGCCGTGACCAGCTCGTTTCTCCAGGGGTCGATCGCTGTGAGGCTGAGTTCGAGCCAGGCGGCGTTGACGTTGAAGTCGCGGGAGGGGAAGCGGCCGAAGCCGGTGGTCTTGCCGCACCGGATGTGGTCCTCGACGGTGGCATGCCCGCGGGGACGGACCTCCAGGAACTGGGCGGAGCCGCCACAGGAGTAGAGGGTGTCGGTGAGGAACACCTGATGACGCTGGCCCTCGTCCTGGTCGAACAGGGACAGCTTGGCTCCGGGGTGCGGCCGCTCCCGGCGCACGATGATGCGTGTGGCGGACGGATAGCCGTCCAGATCGATCATGCCGGTCAGCTCGGCGGCCTCGGCGCCATCACGCAGCGTCCCGTCCTGGTCCAGGGCGGGATGCCAAAGGCGGTCGGGCATGGCCCGAATGGCGCGGCGGACCGTTCCGGTGATGGCGTATCCGACTGAGAAGTAGGTACGGATTCCTCGTTTCCGCAGGGCGCGGACGTGGGCGAGGAAGGCTCTCGCGGATCCGGCGCCGTCGGTGCGGATGAGGATGTCGGTGCCGTGCCGGTGGGCGTCGGGGATCTGCGCGAGTGCCTGGTCGAGCACGGTGATGTGGTCGCTCGCGGTGTTGGCGCCGGCGTTGCCGGGCCGCAGCCGGCCGGACCGTGCCTCGCCGGTGTTGGCCAGGAAGCACAGCAGCGGGTGGAAACCGAAGCCGCCCTTGTATGTGGGTGCGGCCTGCTGTTTTTCGGAGTGGCAGGTGACCAGCGTGGCGTCGAGGTCCAGGACCAGCCCGGGCAGCATGCGTCCCGCGGCCCGGGCTGCGGGGATGCCCTCACCGTGCTCGGCGGCCTGCAGCCAGGCGACTTCCCGGGCCTGGGCGCGGGCAGAAGCCAGCGAGGTGAGGGAGATGTCATCAATATCGGCGAGCAGCCGCCAGGCCGTCGGCGTCGAAGCGACAGAGCCGAAGACTGCTGCCTGGTCCCGCAGTACGGCCAGGTCCGCGATGGCCGCGCCGCCGTCGGCAAGCATCACCGCCAGGTCGGTGGCGATCCGGCCCGGATCATGCCGCCAGCAACCGTGCCCCAGCATGACCGACCATCCCCGAACCATCGGCACTGACCTGGACCTTGGGACGCAACCCGATCGCCTGCACGTAGAGCGTGCCCTCCGCCTGAACCGGCGGAACCCCGCAGCAAGGCTCACCGTCCCCGGTCAGGAAGCACTTTCGCGTTTCCGCCTCAACAGCCGCCGTACCCAAGCGAAACGGCGAGGCTAGGGCTCCCCTTTCGGGGCTACCCCGAGGAGGATGCCCGGGCGGTACGTTCACGTGTCGGCTCCCGCCGCATGGTCCCGGCCTTCGCCCAGCAGCCGCAGTGGGCTACGACTGCCTTCCAGACCGCCCGCGCCGGGCGTCGCTCCGCACCCGCCGCCTCGCATGATCCACATGCACGGCATGGGCACGTGTGCCCTACTGGTAAAGGGTCCCGATATGCGTCAATCGACGCGACCGAGCTATTTGTTGACGAATCAAACGATGGCTGCTTTTCACGCGCCCCCACATCCATGACTCACCAACCCTGGAGAGGGACGATCTCGTGATCAGAGGCGACGGCATACGACGCAACATTGCCCAGGTCGACGCAGACGAGGTGTCGGCGTTCATCGACGCCATCAAGCAGCTGCAGACTCGCCACTACCCGGGAAACCGGGATGACTTCCCCGTCGGGGGTGTCAGTCAGTGGTACAAGCAGGACGAGATCCACCAGGCGACGCATGTCCACGGCGGTCCGGAGTTCATCCCATGGCACCGGGAGCTCTGCAACCGGTTCGAGCAGCTGATCCGCTCCGTAGACCCAAGGCTGTCGCTGCACTACTGGGACTGGACGACGGATCCCAGCCCGCTCTTCACGCCCAGCGTGATGGGGTCGAAATCAGGAGAGGCGGGAGAGCCCTGGCTCAGCGCCGGTTTCTACAACCCGACCGCCGACCCCTACCGCGGCGATGCCTTCGACCCCGAGCACGCCAACCCCTTCGACCCGCCGCGCAGCATCACCCGCGCGGTACCGGGCGAGGCGCCTCAGCCGCCCTTCTCCGATGCCGACATCATCGGCTCGCCGGATTACCGGAGTATGCGGATCAAGCTCGAAGGCAGCCACAACAGCGCCCACGGTTACATCGGCGGCACCATCAGCGATGGCCACACGGCCTTCCGTGACCCGTTCGTCTTCCTGCTCCACGCAAACGTCGACCGGCTTTACGCGATGTGGCAGTACGCCGAACCGGTCACACGGCTTGATCCGACGACCGTGTACGGCGTCGATCCCGCAGAGCCCATGTGGTACGCGCGCACACTCCAGCCCTGGGACGGCAACGGGAACATCCGCCCCTGGACGGCACCGGAGAACGAGCAGGTGGTGAAGGATTACCAGCACCCCAGCGTCGTCACGCCGCCGCAGTACGACACGCTCCCGGCCATCGCCGACGGTTACGCCATCGCGCAGAAACTGGACGACCTGCGGCACTTGCTCGAAGATCCGGCTGTGCTCCAAGCGGTCAGGACCCTCCTCCCCGCCTAAAAGACTGATGGAGATGTTGGCTTCTGGCTCCGCCGCGTCAGTGGTGGAGCCAGACTCGTTCTGCGGTTCAAGGGGAGTGAGTTGGGGAGACAGTCGGCCCGGACTGTTCGCGGACATGCATCCGTCGTGAACGGCACCAGCGTTCCAGGGCCGCAGTCGCCCGGACATGCCCTCGCCGGTGTTCGCCGGCAGACACACCAGTGGAAGCCGAAGCCGCCCTTGTACGTGGGTGCGGCCTGGTCCTTCTCGGAGTGGCAGGTCACCGGTGTGGCGTCGATGTCCAGGACCAGGCCGGGCGCTTCCTGTCCACCGGGTTTCGCCGCCGGCATGCCGGAACGGGTCTCAGATGCCTGCAGCCAGGCCACTTCCCGTGCCTGAGCGCGGGCCGAACGCAGACGGTCCAGTACGTGCCGGCAGGGCGCCAGTCGGTGTCGAGACGACCGGGCCGAACACCTGGCCCCCTGGTCCCGCAGCACGGCCGGATCCGTAATGGCCGGCCGGCATCACCGCGAGGTCGGTGGCGATCCGGCCCGGGTCATGACCAGTGCCCAACCACTCCCGAACCGTCGGCGGAGACATGGAGCTTGGGACGCGAACCGATACCCTGCACGCAGAAAGTGTCTTCCGCCTGGACCGACAGACCCCCTCGACAAGGTTCATCGTCCCAGGTCAGGAGGGCACTTTTGCGCTACGGCACAGAACCCGGCCCTGCCCCGCCAGTCCGGGAAGGGCCTGGGTGCAACGACGGTTCCGTGCAGGGCGATCAGTCCCAGGGAGTCTTGGGCAGCGAAGGCAACCACCGCCCAGCCGAACTTCCTGGTGCGCCGGTGCTTCTTGGCAAGGAACCCGCCGATCCGCATCCGCGCGTACGAGCCGATCTGGTCACAGACATGGGCCGAGTTCCCGAACCGGAAATACGCAGCCCATCCGCGCAGAAACGCGTTCACGTCCTCCACGATCACCTTGACCGGCCGCAACAGCCTGCGTCGGTCCGTGAGTTCACGGATCCGGTCGCGGGCATGCTGCATCGCCCTTGCCGAGGGCCAGCGGGCGAGGAAGGCAACCGGGCGCCGGTTGCCGTGCGGCCGGGACAACGCCACCCACCGGTGGTGGAAGCCAAGGAAGTCGAACCCCTCGCCGCTCACCGGCAGGTGCTCGATCCTGGTCTTGGCCGCCTTCGGCTCCAGGTCGAGTTGAGCCAGCAGGCTCCGCAGCCGCTCCAGGGCGGCCTCAGCCTGCTCGCGGCTGGCGCACATCACCACCGCATCGTCGGCATAGCGCACCAGCACCCCGTGTTCCCGTGTCGACCACGCCCGGTCCGGCCGGTGCACATAGACATTGGCCAGCAGCGGGGAGATGACCCCGGCCCGCAGCATCGCGCGCAGGAGCTTGAGAGGACCGACCGGTCCACGACAAGCAGTTGGCGATGTCCGTCTCCACCACCCAACGCCTGTCCCGCCACGCCTCATCCACGAGGACCTGGAGGGCATCGTGCGCTCCGCGCTCCGGCCGGAACCCGAACGAGCACGGGAGCATGCCGGCCTCGAAGACCGGCTCGAGCACGATCTTCAACGCGGCCTGCACGATCCGGTCGCGAACCGAGGGAATCGACAATGGCCTCTGCTCCGCCACCCCGGGCTTCGGAATGAACACCCAGCGCGCCATTGTTGCGACGCACCGTCACCCACGCGCGCCTCAGGACGTCCCTGCGGTGGACCTTGCCCCCCAGCGCGTGGAACCGCCGTCCGGGATCGGCCTTGGCCGCCCGGTAGAGCGCATGCTGCAAGGCTCGGACCGGATCCAGCTTCAGGGATCCCGACGTGGTGGAACTAGCCGAAACGGCACTCACCAAGCCCCTCCACACAACCTGCGCATCGACGAAGCAGCAGCCCTTCCCGGCGGCCGTAATACCGCGATGAGCCGACGGACAACACAACCGCCGGCCAGGGAAGCCGCAGTCGAGCACGGTGTCGAACAACTCGTCGAGCACGGCCAGTTGCCGGGCGTCGTGCCGGAGGAAGCGCACCGAACGGTCTCGGGCTCGCGCCTTTTCCTCAGCCGTGCGCAAGGCGTTTGCGGCCAGGTCCGCGCCGGTCGCATCGAGGCCGAGTCTGCCGCCATGATCGCGTGCTCACCGGTGGCGCAGCCGGCGTCCAGGACCCGCCCCCGGAGGACACCGGCTTCGGCGAGGTCCTCGAACGCCGGTTGGGGGCGGCCGATGCCCCAGGGCGGCCGGGTGACGTACAAACCCTCGGGCCTGATCGTCCGGTTCCGGTGACGCTCCCAGCTTTATCGAGACACATTGTCACTGTCAATTCATGATGTTACGACGTCGCCGGACCGTATGCTGGGGCCGTGCCCAAGCTGTGGACCGAGACCATCGACGCGCACCGCGCCGCAGTACGCGCCGCGGTCCTGGAAACCACCGCGGCGCTGGTCGCCGAGTACGGGCTGACGTCGGTGACGATGTCACGGATCGCCAAGGACTCCGGGATCGGCCGTGCGACGCTGTACAAGTACTTCCCGGACGTCGAGTCGATCCTGCTCGCCTGGCACGAGCAGCAGATCAGCCACCACCTCGACCACCTGGCCTCGGTCCGGGACCGGATCGAGGAGCCGGGTGAGCGCCTCGAAGCCGTGCTGCGGGCCTTCGCCCTCATCTCCCGCGAATCGCGGGGCCACCACGACAACGACCTCGCGGCGTTCCTGCACCGGGACCAGCAGGTCACCGAGGCACAGCGGCGGCTGCACGGCATGATCGAGGACCTGCTGGCCGACGCTGTACGGACCGGTGCGGTCCGGGACGACATCCCGCCCGGCGAGCTCGCGAGCTACTGTCTGCACGCCCTGACCGCGGCCGGCGCCCTGCCGTCAAAAGCTGCGGTCCACCGGCTTGTCACGGTCACCCTGGCCGGGGTGCGGCCCTGTCCCGCCGACACCTCGGAGGGCACCCGGCACGTCGACGCCACCGCGCACCCGCCACACCACCACGGGCACAACTCCGCCCGCGACCATCACTCGCCCGGTTCATGACCGGGGTCGCGCTGCTGGACTGAAACCCTCCGGAGCCGCGCGCACGGCTCAGTGGCTGTGCCCGTCGTCGGCGTGCCCGGCATCCTCGGTGCCCGCAGGAATTCCCGTCCGCGAGGGCTCGGAAGCCGGCGTCTCGTTGCCCGGCTCTTCATGATGCCCCGGCTCCTGATTACCCGGCTCCGCCTCCTCCGGCGTCCCCGTCTCCCCGGTCGTCTCCTCGCCGTGACTGTGCCCACCACCACCCGCATCCGCGGCCATGCCGTCGGCGATGCCGCGCAGACCGACGAATGCGACAGCCGCGGTCACCAGGACCAGCACCCCCGCGGGGCCGGCGATGCTGCGCCACCGCGCCGGCTCGTGCCGAAGTACGTAGGCGATGAAGGACAGGCTCAGCCCGAAGGGGATCAGCATCGCGGCGCGTTCGGGAAAGTCCTCGAAGTGCTACAGTCCGCCGCTGAGCATGCCGATGCCCAAGGACAGCGCGAGTGAGGCAGCCACGACGCCGAACACTCTGCGCGCGCCCGGTCGCCGCTTGGTGAGCACGAACTCGTTGAGGACGATGGCGAAGAGGAAGACCGCCGCGCCGACGACGGCAATGAGGGTGTAGCGGGCGGGGTCCAGCGGGTGGTGCACGATGGCGCCGCTGATCAGTCCGGCGCCGACGAACGTGGCGGCGTAGCCGAGATAGTTACCGAGCAGGGGCGTGCGCTTCGGGGCGCGCCGACGGATCGCATCGGCGCGGTTCGCTGCTGGATGACATGGGGGTACGGCTCGTACGCCTGCGGTGCTCGTCGAGGCGTGGGTACGGCGGTGCTGTCGGTGAGGTGCTGCTGGGACACGAAGGACGCCTTTCAGCGCGGGCCGGCACGCGGGTGCACTGGACCGGCCCGTGGGAGCGCAGACGGTGAACGGGGGGAGAAGCGCAGGCCGGGCCAAGAAGGCCCGGCACGCCGAGGCGCGGCACCTTCGGGTGCGCGCGTCAGATCACCGTCGGCCTAGATCCGCAGCACCGACAACCGGGACAGCGGCGGACCCCCGCCGGCGTCCTGAAGCGCATCGGCCCTGAGTGCACCGAGGTCCACGGCACCGCTCCACGTCGCCGCGCAGGGCGGCGGAAGCAGCCACGATCCGCTCGGGGTCAGCGCGAAGCAGTCGGACGCGGGCGTTCCCTCCGCTTGGGCACTGTGCTGCGAATCGTCGACGAGGGCGGCGGCGTGCGCC
The DNA here is from genome assembly GCF_028736035.1 of Streptomyces sp. T12. NCBI lineage: Bacteria > Bacillati > Actinomycetota > Actinomycetes > Kitasatosporales > Streptomycetaceae > Streptomyces > Streptomyces sp. T12. Next base: position 9,537,029 of record NZ_CP117866.1, on the reverse strand, counting down.
TGATGGGCGTGCGGAGCCGAGCCGACTGCCGACAGGCCGCCATGCGCCCCGGCGTGGCTCAAGGTGTGCAGAACCCCGACGCCGAGCAGCAACAGAGCGAGCAATACGAGACGCAGGGCCACGCAGCCTGCCTTCATACCGTCGCTCTCCACTGTCTCCGCCGCCCGTGCGGGCACTGATCATTGCCCCTTGGCCGCATCGCCCTACTCGGGGTACACAACTCCGCAAGGTCGGGCCTGCCGGTGCACGCACAGCGGCGATATCGATACAGCATGGATTGACAGAGACACACTGTCTCTATAAATGTGGTCAGCTCAACCACATCCCGCCCCCACGCCCACGCCCGACAGAAGGACACCCACCCACATGACCGATTCATCGTCCGACCCGGCCACCGGCACGGGACCCGCCGAGGCGCCTGCCCCCGGCGCTCCGCGCTGGGTGAAAGTGTCCGGCGCTGTCGCGATAGCGCTGATCGCCCTGTTCCTCGTGCTGCATCTCACGGGCGGCGGGTTCGGACCCGGCATGCACTCGGGCAGCGGTCACTGATGGCGATGCCGCCCGCCCTTCGCAGACTCGCGCTCACCGCACACATCGCATCCTCGGTGGGCTGGCTCGGCTCGGTCGCCGCCTTCCTGGCACTCGCTATCGCCGGCCTCACCGGCGGCCAGGACCCGCAAAGGGCACAGGGCGTCTATCTGGCCATGGAGCTGACCGGCTGGTACGTCATCGTCCCGCTGGCGTTCACCTCACTGCTGACCGGGCTGGTCCAGTCCCTGGGGACCACGTGGGGGTTGTTCCGCCACTACTGGGTTCTGATGAAGCTCGCCCTGACCGTGGCCGCCACCTTCCTTCTGCTGCTGCACATGCAGGTGGCCGGCCACGTGGCGGACGCGGTGGCGGAGCCGGGCGGCCCCGGCTCCGGCCTGGACGGGCTCCGGATTCAGCTGGTGGCCGACGCCGCAGCCGCCGTGCTCGTGCTGCTGGTGACGACGGGGCTGTCGGTGTACAAGCCCCGCGGTGTGACCCGGTACGGGTGGCGCAGACAGCAGGAGCAGCGGGCGGGCACAGCGACGGCGGGCGCGTCGGCCCCGGCGCGGGCCCGGTGACGGCGAGCGCTCATCGGGCAGCCCCGGCCACCAGATACCGCCGAGGGGTATATTGGGCCGCACGCTCGCAGGAGGTATGGACGCTCGCGATGACGGTACGAGAGATGCATTGGCCGCTGAACGGCGCCGCCGTCCGTTGGATACGCGGAATGCTCGTCACCCTGTGCGCCGTGCTCGCCGTACTCCTGCACCACGAGCTGCCCGCCGCGCCAACCACAGCCGCGCCGGCAGCCGCAGTGCACGCCATATCCGGGCCCGCCTCAACGACTGCCGCGCACACCACCCACGCAGGCTCAGCAGGTCCGGGTAGCGCGGCACACGGCACCGACGGTGCCGCGTGCCCCTCCATGGCCATGCAGCTCTGCTCCGCCGCCGGCGTCACCGCCGTACAGCTCGCGGCACCGTCCGAGTCACCGAACCCAGCCGTTCCGACTCACTGCACGACGATCGCGGGCGTGGACATCGCGGGCTCGACGAATCGTGCGCCACCCGATCTGTCCGTCCTCTCTCAACTGCGCCTATAGGCCGCTCCCCACGGCTCCCCGCGTCCTCGCGACGCGCGCAAGCCGTGCCCGGACACAGCCCGAAGGCCGCATCGCGCATCGCGCATCGAGAAGAGGACCTCTTTGTGAACAGCATCAACCGTCGCTCCGTCCTGCTCGCCGGACTGGGCGCTGCAGGCGCCGGCGTGCTCGCCGCCTGCAGCAACGACAGCTCCAACAACCCTTCCCTCCTCAGCCCGTCCGGTTCCCAGGTCGCCCGCGCGGAGAAGAAGCGGGTCGGCACGGGCAGGGTGCAGCGCCTCAACCTGACCGCCGCCCCCGGCATGCTCGACCTGGGCGGCGGCACCACGGCCAAGTCCTGGGCCTTCAGCGGTCAGGCTCCCGGCAAGGAGATCCGGATCTCGGCCGGCGACACCCTTGCGGCCGAGCTGTCCAACCAACTGCCCGGCAAGACCGCCACGTCCATCCACTGGCACGGCCTCGCGCTGCGCAGCGACATGGACGGCGTACCGCCCCTCACGCAGACCGCGGTGCGGGCCGGGTCCTCCTTCACGTACCGGTTCATCGCCGACACCCCCGGCACCTACTTCTTCCACCCCCACGTCGGCGTACAGCTCGACCGCGGCCTGTACGCCCCACTGATCGTCGAGGACCCCAAGGAGCCGCTCTCGTACGACGACGAGTGGGTCGTCGTCCTCGACGACTGGCTGGACGGGGTGACCGGCACGCCCGACGACGCCTTCGCCGAACTCAGGCAGGGCATGGGCGGCATGGGCATGGGCGGTTCCGACGGCTCGTCCGGCTCGTCCGGTCACGACATGGGGCACATGAGCGGGATGGACATGAGCGGCGCAAGCGCACAGGGGACGAGCGCCTCACCGTCCGCATCCGCTTCCGCCTCATCCGGCGGCGGCATGTCGATGAAGTTCATGCTCATGGGCGCGGAGAGCGACCTGCTCGGCGGCGACGCCGGAGACGTGAAGTACCCGTACCACCTGGTCAACGGACGCATGCCGACCGACCCGGCCGTCTACACCAGCAAGCCGGGCAAGCGCGTCCGCCTGCGCATCATCAACGCCGGTGGCGACACCGCGTACCGGGTGGCGCTCGGCGGCCACAAGCTGACCATCACCCACACCGACGGCTTCCCCGTCGAGCACCAGCAGGCCGACGCGCTGCTCATCGGCATGGGCGAGCGGTACGACGTCCTGGTCAACCTCGGCGAGGGCGTCTTCCCGCTCGTGGCCCTCGCCGAGGGCAAGGACGCCGGCGGCATGGCCGTGATGCGTACCGGATCGGGCAACACGCCCAAGCCGACCGTGCGGCCGAAGGAACTCGACGGCATGATCATGGCGGCCTCGCAGCTGCGCGCTGCCGATGACGCACGGCTGGAGACGAAGGTGCCCGACCGGGTACACCGCATCGAGCTGACCGGCGGTATGGACAAGTACGACTGGGCCATCAACGGCAAGCAGTTCGACATGAGCGACCCGACCGCGAACCCCCTCGCGGTAGAGCAGGGTGAGCGTGTCCGCCTCGACTTCGTCAACACCACCGACATGTGGCACCCGATGCACCTGCACGGCCACACCTACCAACTCGGCAGCACCGGCCCGCGCAAGGACACCACCATCGTGCTGCCCAAGAAGAAGGTGTCCGTCGCCTTCGACGCGGACAACCCCGGCCAGTGGATGCTGCACTGCCACAACGCCTACCACGGCGAAGCCGGAATGATGGCACTCGTGGCCTACCAAGCTTGACCATGGGCGTTTGAGGACCGAGGCCCCTTGCGCAGGCGCACCGGGCCCCAGGCCCGTAGGGAGCCCGTCGTCTGCTCCGAAACGCAGCCCCAAGTCCGCGACCTGCGGGCTTGGGGCTGCTCACGGCTAGGTTCTCGCGGGAAACCGTCCAGCGCCGGCGACGCGGACGTACCCACGCGGGCCTAGCCTGCCCCTCACTTCTGGGCGCCTGCCTGGTTCTGCGAGCCGTAGTACCCCCGGAACATGTCCACGCCGCTGACGATGAGGCGGTCGGTGAGGCCCTCGTCGATGCGGGTGCCGTAGGTGCTGAAGACCATCTGGGGGAAGACCAGCAGCGCGTACAGCTGGATGATCGCGGCCTCCAGGTCGGGGATGACCAGCCGGCCCTGGTCCGCGAGTGCGCAGGGCGATGACGTCCTTGTTCGTCCTGACGGCGTGCACCCAGGTGCGGGCGGCGTCGATGAAGGCCGTCCTCAGGTCCTCGGCCGCGGCAAGCCCTTCCAGCGCGGCCGATGAGGCGTGGCCGAGGGGCTCGTCGAGCGCGCTCGTGATGACTGCGGTGAACAGTGCTTGCTTGCTCCCGAAGTGGTTGTAGACGGTCACCTTGGACACGCCCGCCTCAGCGGCGATGGCGTCCATGCCACGCCGAAGCCGTCCCGCAGGAAGCGTTCGCGCGCCGCTCGGACGACGGCCTGCTCGGTCTACCTCCAGCACGTCCGGGGCTTCAGCGCGCTCAAGACCGGTCTGCTGTTCCTGCCAGTGGCCGTGGGCGGTATGGCGATCGCCGCCGCCGGATCCGCGACGCTGACCCGGCTGTCCGCCGACGGCGGCGTGTACTCGGGCCTGCTGCCCGGCTTCGTCGTGGCCTCCTTCGGCCTCGGCACGGTCTTCGTCACCGCCACCACCATCGCGCTGGGCATGGTGGATCACCACGAGGCGGGCCTCGCGTCCGGAGTCGTCAACACCTTCCATGAGGTGGGCGGTTCGATCGGCGTGGCGGTCGTCTCCACGGTCGCCCGCAAGAAGGCGCACGCCTGGGCGAAATACCCCGGGGGGGTATATGGTTCGTAGCTGTGAGGCTCGGGAACCCGGGCCACTCCGGACGAATTGGGGGAAGAGGTCATGGACCACAGCGCTCACCACACCGGCACCGCACACGACCACGCCACCCACGAGGACCACCACAGTCACGCCCAGCACGGCGGGCAGGCGGGGGCGTCCTGGGGAACGGCTGCGAAGGCGACGCTGCACTGCCTGACCGGCTGTGCCATCGGCGAGATCCTCGGCATGGTCATCGGCACCGCCCTACTGTGGGGCAACGTGCCCACCATGGTCCTGGCGATCACGCTCGCGTTCCTCTTCGGCTACTCCTTCACGCTGATCGCGGTGCGCCGGGCGGGCCTGGACTTCAAGACAGCGGTCAAGGTCGCGCTCGCCGCCGACACCGTCTCCATCGCCGTGATGGAACTGGTCGACAACGCCATCATCGCCCTCACCCCCGGCGCGATGGACGCCCACCTGTCCGACGGCCTGTTCTGGTCCGCCCTGCTCGGCGGCTTCGCGGTCGCCTTCCTGATCACCACCCCGGTCAACAAGTGGATGATCGGCCGCGGTAAGGGCCACGCGGTGGTCCACGCCTACCACTGACTATCAGCCGGACCGGCACAAAAGGGTCGGGCCAGAAGACGTGTGGCCGACCGGCCCGCCGGCCTCCGGCAGAGAAAGGAGGCGCGATGACCACGGTCAAGGACATGTTCGCCGTCTACCCGGCCGACCCGGGCGACGTCGACCGCGAGAAGCTCGCCTGCTGCATCGAGGAAGGCATCGCCGGCGTGCAGTCGTGTACGGCCTTCGCCGACGCCTGCCTGTCCGAACCTGCGGCATGCGAGGTACAGCCAGGGCCCGACGTGCACCGTCGTCGGACAGTCACAACGCCGGACGTTGCAGGACCGCCCAGCTTTGCCGGTCAAAACAGTCTGCGCGTCAGACGTGTGGCCACTGCCCCGTACGCCACGCCGAACACCAGCGAGACCAGCAAGGCCAATACCGGGGAGTGGTCCCGTAGGTAGGGGTAGACGTGGAAGTGCGTCAGGTAGATGTACAGCGAGCTGCCCGCCAAGATGCCCGCGATCCGGTTGAGCGGGTCGACGCTGGGCAGGGCCGGAATCCACAGCAGCAGGCCCAGGCCGCCCACGACGATCGAGCTGCGCAGGGTCTGCCCCTCGGGGAACAGTCCTGGCACCGCGACCAGAAGAACGGCGGTCAGCAGCAGCCGTTGTGCCGCCGTGCGTGCCCGCGCCGCGGCCCAGCCCAGCGCGAACAGGAAGAAGACGACGGTCGGGCTGAGGTGGTGGCGGATGTGCGCGAGGCCCCAGGGGTCGTAGCGCCCGACAAGTCCCAGGGCGACCAGTGCCAGGGAGAAGCCGAACGGGCTGTGCCGCTCCGCACGGTCGAGCAACGGCATCGCCAGCAGCACCGTCAGTCCGGTCAGGAAGTAGACCAGCGCCTCGACGAACCAGTACCGCCACTCCGGATCGGAGTTGTCCTGCGCGAAGAGGCTGTTGGCCAACACGACGTTGGCCAGGTCGTATTCACGGGTCAGTAGCAGCGCAAAGGTGATCCACACGATGCTCGGTACGGCGATGCGCGCGATGCTGCGCCGCAGCCGCCGCAGGCGCTCCTGGCGCTCGTGCGCGGTGAGATGGAAGCGGGCAAAGTTGAAGCCGGCGACACCAAGCAGTACATGGGCACCGCCCTGCACGGTGAACACGGGGATGTGCGAACCCACGACCAGGACGATGCCCATCGCGCGCAGCGCGATGCCGGTCTCCAGGGTGCGCCGTAGCGGGCGCCTCGGACCGGTACTGCCATCCCTGCGGCGTGCGGCGTCCGGGTCGCGTAGGTCCCTGATCGGTGTGGTGTGCCAGTCGGTGGGCAGCTCGCCCAGCGTCTCTTCCAGCCGCAAAGACATCTCGACGTAGGACAGCGAGTCGCCGCCCAGGCTCACGAAGCTGCTGTCCTCGGTGACGTCGGCTCGGTCAAGTATCTCGGCGTAGAGAGCACACAGGTCGTCGGTCTTGCCACCGTGCCGGGTGGGTGGTGCTTCCGGCTCGCGCGCCAGCCGTCGTACGGCCTCGTAGTCGGGCTTGCCCGAGGCGAGCCGCGGGAGTTCGGGCACCGTCCGCGCCTGTATCGCGCGAGGTGGCAGACCACAACTGTCCGCCACCAGACGCCGGATGTGTGCCGCGTCGACTCGGCCGGCGGAGATCGTGACCACGGCCAGCGTGTCGTCGTCGCCCGCGCAGAAGGCATGGATGCCGTGCTCCTCCAGGATGGCCTCGACGCGCTGCGGGTCTATTCGCAGGCCCAGGATCTTGGTGAACCGGGTCCGGCGTCCCACGATCTCGTACAGCCCGTCGGGGGCGCGCCGGGCGATGTCACCGGTGCGCAGTTCCTCGACGGTGCGTCCCAGGGCGAGGTCTGCCGGGGTCTCGGCGTAGCCGAGCATGACGTTCGGGCCGGAGTAGACCAGCTCGCCGGTGTCGGGCTCGTCGATGCCGTCCACTGGTCGGAGTCGGAAGGAGCCGCCGGGGATCGGCACTCCGACGGCCTGCGGACGCTCGACCGCGCGGGCCGGAGGCAGATACGCCATGCGGGCCGTCGCCTCGGTCTGCCCGTACATCACGAACAGGTCCCAGCCCGCGCGGCGGCCCAACTCGGCGTAGTGACCGACCCGTTCGGGCGCCAGGCGCCCGCCGGCCTGGGTGACGTACCGCAGGTGGGGCAGTCGCATCCGCTCGAAGCCGATTCGGTCGAACAGGTCGAAGGTGTACGGCACCCCGGCGAGCGAGGTGCCACGGGCGGCGCGGAACTCCTCCCAGAAGTCGGCGTCGGCAACGGACCGTTCGGTGAGGATCAGACCGGCGCCGCGCAGCAGGTGGCTGTGGATGACGGACAGGCCGTAGCAGTAGTGCATGGGCAGGGTCGTGGCCGCGCGGTCGGTGTCGCGGATGTCCAGGTACGTGGCGATGGACTCGGCGTTGGCCTGGAGGTTGTCGGCGGTGAGCCGGACCAGCTTCGGCGAGCCGGTCGAACCGGAGGTGCTGAGCAGCAGCGCCAGATCCGGGTGGAGGGTGTGGGCGCTCTCGGGCCGCCGTTCGTCGAGCGTCCAGGAGCCGTGGCCGTCCGGCCGTGCGACCACATCCGGGTCGTACGCGGCGGTCAGGGCGTCGAGGGTGCCGGTGCTGTCGCCGGGGACGAGCAGGACGGGGTGGCCGGCGGCAAGGGCTGCGAGGTGGACGACGAGAGCGTCGGCGCGGTTCGCCCCGGCCAGCAGGACAAGGCGGCGTGTGGTGCCGAGGCGTTCGGCGGTGGCGGCGACCCGTTCGGCGAGCGCGCGGTAGCTGACCTCGCCCGATGGCGTGATCAGTGCGGTTCGCTCGCCGTACGAGGCGAGGTCCCGCGCGAACGGCACGCCGCGCCGCCGTACGGGCGGTGAGGGGAAGGAAGTCGAGGCGGTGCGCGGCGTCGGGAGGGTGAGCGGGGCCGAGAGAGGTCTGGACGGGTCTAGCACGGGCGCGCGACCTTTCTGCGGCAGCGTCCGCAATTAACACGGGTCCCTTGACGGTTAGGCAAGCTTTACCTTATTCATAGCATGTTCACAGTTGGCTTGAAAGCATCGTTCCGCCGCTCGCTGACCGACGACGCGACCCGCGGCGTATCGGCGAGCCACGCAGGAAGGCACACCACATGCGACGCCCCTCGGCTCGCCGGATCACCGCGCTCCTCGCGGCCGGCCTGCTCGTCCCTGCCCTCGCCGCCTGCGGCTCCGACAACGACAAGGGCGGCTCGGCGGACGGCAGCGACTCCGCCCTCGTCATCTACTCCGGGCGCAACGAGAAGCTGGTCAAGCCGATCCTCGACAAGCTGGAGAAGGCCGTCGGCAGCAAGGTCGAGGTGCGCTATGGCGACAGCGCCGAACTGGCCGCGCAGATCCTGGAGGAGGGCGAGCGCACCAAGGCCGGGCTGTTCTTCTCGCAGGACGCGGGCGCACTCGGCGCCCTCTCCAAGGAGGGCATGCTGGCGAAGCTGCCGCAGTCCAGCCTCGACGAGGTGGACCCGGCCTACCGCGGCAACGCCGGCGACTGGGTGGGACTGTCGGGCCGCGTCCGCGTCATCGCGTACAACCCGGACAAGGTCGCCGAGGACAAGGTCCCGGACAGTGTCCGCGACGTGGTGAAGCCCGAGTGGAAGGGCAAGGTCGGCTTCGCCCCCACCAACGCCTCCTTCCAGGCGTTCGTCACCGGCATGCGCGTTCTGGAGGGCGACGACGCCACGCGCGAGTGGCTCAAGGACCTGAAGGCCAATGGCAAGACGTACGCCCACAACCTCGCCACCCTCGACGCCATCGAGGCCGGTGAGGTCGAAATCGGCCTGGTCAACCACTACTACTGGTACGAGCGGGTCGCCGAGAAGGGCGAGGACAAGGTCAACGCCAAGCTCCACTTCCTGCCCGGCAAGGACCCCGGCGCGCTGATCAACGTGGCCGGAGTCGGCATCCTGAAGGACAGCGGCCAGACCGAGACCGCCCAGAAGGCCGTCGACTACCTGCTGTCCAAGGAGGCGCAGACCTACTTCGCCGACACGACGAAGGAGTACCCGCTGGCCGCCGGTGTCACCAACAACGTCGAGGGATTGCCGCCGTTCGACTCCCTCGAGTCGCCTGACATCGACCTCGGCAAGCTGGAGTCCCTCCAGGAGACGCTGGCCATGCTCCAGGATGTCGGGCTGGTCTGAGGACCGTGAGCCCGACGGAAACCGTGAGTACAAGGTGACCACAGCTCAATCCGCGGCACCCCCGGCCGGAGCACCCGCTCCGCCCGGGCGCCGGCGCGTCGGCCTGACCCACCGGGCCGGCGTCGGCTCGGGCCGCAGACCCCCGCTGGTCCTGCTCGTCCCCGCCTGCGTTGCCGCCCTGTTCGCCCTGCTGCCGCTCGGCTACCTCGCCGTCCGCGCACTCGAACGCGGGCCGGGCTACGCCTGGGACGTCATCGCCGACGAACGCACCCTCCAACTCCTGGGCCGCAGCCTCGCCTTGACGACGGTCGTCGTGGCGGCCTGCCTGGTACTCGGCGTCTCCCTGGCGTGGCTGACCGCGCGCACCTCCCTGCCCGGGGCCCGCGCCTGGTCGGTGCTGGCCACCCTGCCGCTCGCGGTGCCCAGTTACGTGGCCGCCTTCGCCTGGCTCTCCGCCGCACCGCAGACCACCGGGCTCGCCGGTGCGGCCCTGGCCCTGACGCTGGTCAGCTTCCCCTACGTCCTCCTGCCGGTCGCCGCAGCGCTGCGCGGCATCGACCCCGCACAGGAGGAGGCCGCCCGCTCCCTCGGCCACGGACCACTGCGCACCTTCTGGCGGGTCACGCTGCCCCAACTCCGCCCGGCCGCCGCGGGCGGGGCGCTACTCGTCGCGCTGTACGTGCTCTCCGACTTCGGCGCCGTATCGCTGATGCGGTACGACACGTTCACCCGGGCCATCCACACCTCCTACCGCGCCTCCTTCGACCGCACCCCGGCCGCCGCGCTCAGCGTCGTACTGGTCGTGCTGACGATGGCGCTGGTCGCCGCCGAGGCCCGCACCCGGGGCCGCGCGGGACATACCAGGACCGGCGGCGGGACAGCACGCCCGGCCATCCCGATGCCGCTGGGGCGCTGGCGGATCCCCGCCCTCGCCTGGTGCACGGCGGTGGTGGCCGCCGCGGTCGCCTTCCCCCTCGGCACCCTCGGCTACTGGCTCGCCGTCGGCACCTCCGCGACCTGGGACCTCGGCGCCCTCACCGAAGCCGCCTCGGCCACCCTCGGTGTCGCCGCCGCCGGAGCTGCCCTCACGACCCTGCTCGCGCTTCCCGTCGGAGTGATCGCCGCACGGCACCGGGGACGCGGCGCCCGACTGCTGGAGCAGGCCGCCTACGCGGGGCACGCTCTGCCCGGCATCACGGTCGCCCTCTCCCTGGTCTTCTTCGCGGTCCGCTACGCCTATCCGCTCTACCAGCAACTCCCGCTGCTGGTCTGCGCGTACGCGGTCCTCTTCCTGCCGGTCACGGTGGCCGCCACCCGGGCCGCCGTCCTGCAGGCGCCGCCCGTGCTGGAGGACGTGGCCCGCTCGCTCGGCCGGTCGCCCCTACGGGTCCTGCGCGAGGTGACCGTGCCGCTGGCCGCGCCGGGCGTGGCGGCCGGTGCCGCCCTCACCTTCGTCGTCTGCATGAAGGAACTACCCGCCACGCTGCTACTGCGCCCCACCGGCATGGACACCCTGGCCACCCGTCTGTGGACCGAGACCGGAGCCGGGTCCTTCGCGGCCGCCGCGCCCTACGCCGCCGCCCTCATCCTGCTCGCCGCCGTCCCCTCCTACCTCCTGGGCAGGCACCGCACATGAACGACCTCCACATCGAGCAACTCACCAAGTCCTACGGCCCCCAAGCCCCCGTCCTGCAACGGCTGGACCTCTCGGTGCCGGGCGGGTCGCTGGCCGCCGTGCTCGGGCCCTCCGGCTGCGGCAAGACCACCCTCTTGCGCATCGTCGCCGGATTCCTGCGCGCCGACGCGGGCACGGTCACCGTCGGCGGACGCGCCTTGACCGGCCCTGGTCTCCATCTACCGCCGGAGCGGCGCCGCATCGGCATCGTCCCGCAGGAAGGCGCGCTCTTCCCGCATCTGAACGTGGCCCGCAATGTGGCTTTCGGTCTGACAGGACTCAACCGCGGGGAGCGGCGCCGCCGTACGGAGGAAATGCTCGACCTGGTCGGCCTCGCCGGGTACGGCGACCGGATGCCGCACGAGCTGTCCGGCGGACAGCAACAGCGCATCGCCCTGGCCAGGGCACTCGCCCCACGCCCCGCACTCGTCCTGCTCGACGAGCCGTTCAACGCCCTCGACAGCGCGCTGCGCACCGGGGTCCGGGCCGATGTACGGGCCGCCCTGCGGGCGACCGGGGCCACGGCACTGCTGGTCACCCACGACCAGCAGGAGGCTCTCTCCACCGCCGACCTCGTGGCCGTCGTGCGGCAGGGCCGGATCGCCCAGTGCGACACCCCGCAGGACCTCTACCGGCGACCCACCGACCCATGGACCGCCAGTTTCGTGGGCGACGCCGTACTCCTCCAGGGCACGGTCGGCAACAGCGGCTCCACGGCCACCACGCCGCTGGGCACCGTGCCATTGGCCGCACCACCGACGGACCGGCACACCGGCACGGTCGTACTGCGCCCCGAACAGCTGCGACTGACCGACGCGGACACGGCCGGGGCAGTGCGGGGCACCGTGACCGACGTGTGTTTCTACGGCCACGACGCCAAGGTGACCGTCTCCGTACAGGGCCTCGACGGCACGGTGGATGTCCGTGTAGCGGGCCCGCTGCCGGTCGGCCCCGGCCAGGAGACCGGCATCCGCGTGACGGGCGAGGCCACCTTCCACCCCTAGGGACCGCTCGACGCGACAACTCCGTCCCGGACCCAGCGGTGGCAGACCCTGTGCCGCGGAGCCCACATGTCCGGGAGAGGGACTCGGCGGAGGGGACAGGTGGTGGATGTGTAGCGCCCGCGAGGCAAACCAGCTAACTGTCCGCCCGGCCATACACGGATCCGGTATCGAACCGCCCCGCTGGAAGCGGTCATGGCCGGCACAGCCGCCCCCCGGTCGTCACGTCTATGCGGTCAGCCCATGCCATGGCCCTCTGCCACAATCAGAGCCGGACGCAGACCACCCATTCCTCCTCCGACGGCAAGAGAGTCGCCGTCTCCCTCAGCCTTCACCTCCGCCTTGCAGGTGACCTGCCCAGCCCAGCAACTCACCTGTCCGCATTGCCGTGTTGGGCAAGGCGACGTTCCAGAGCATCGCAGTACGCACCAAGCAGGGCGGCCTCCCGCCAGCGTCCGGCCTGTTCGCGCAGCACCTGTCTTCGCCGCGTGCACCGCCGCGCGGAGCGGCGAGGTCTCAGGCTGCCGCGTCGGAGACATCGACACCACCCAGTGGATCTGGACCGTGCGGCGTCAGACCACACCCGCGCCCGGCGGGCTGACCGACAAGGGCACCAAGGGCAAGCGGGCCCGCAGGGTTCCCATCGTCGAGGAGATCCGCCCCCTCATCGCCCAGCGCGTCCTGTCCGCCGGCCCCAATCCCGACGCCCGCCTGTTCACCGGCCCGCGCGGCGGACGCATCTCCACCGCCGTTTTGCGCGACGCCACACACTGGGACGACGCGGTCGCCAAGCTCGGCTACGAGCACCTGCGCCGCCATGACCTCCGGCACACCGGACTGACCTGGTTCGCCGACGCCGGAGTCCAAGTACACGTCCTACGCAGGATCGCCGGCCACGGGTCACTGACCACCACCCAGCGCTACCTGCACCCGGACGTACGCAAAATCACGGCCGTCGGGGCGGCGCTCTCCGCACACTTCAGCGCGCTGCGCGCACCGCGCTCGCTGCCGAGCCCGATCGTCATGACCCGCTGACCTCGGTCAAGGACGCCGGTCCCCAACTGGTCCCCAAGAATGACCAGGGGCCGGTTTCGGATACCTCCGAAACCGGCCCTGACCTGCGACTGTCTCCAGTCGGGACGACAGGATTTGAACCTGCGACCCCTTGACCCCCAGTCAAGTGCGCTACCAAGCTGCGCCACGTCCCGGCGTATGTCGCGCGGCGAACCGCGTGATCACGCATGCAGAACTTTACCTCACGCGGGGGACCGAGCCGAAAAGGGCGTCCCGCGGGGGCCAGACAGCGCGATGGACAATCGGTGTATGGCCACCACACCGTCAGGACGGCAGACCGACGCACGGGACCGGGACAGCGAGGGCCGGGCACGCAACGCGCGCCCCCGGGACGGTCTCGGGCGCCCCCTCCCCTACGGCGCGGACGGCGTCGCCCGCCAGCCCGAGGGCGTCGTACGCACTCCGGAGCAGAGCCTCGCCGAGGCGCAGCAGCTGCTGGACGCGGGGAAACCGTTCCATGCGCACGAGGTCTTCGAGGACGCCTGGAAGACGGGCCCGCCGCAGGAGCAGGCCCTGTGGCGCGGGCTGGCCCAGCTCGCGGTGGGCCTCACCCACTCGGCCCGCGGGAACGTGACGGGCGGGGCGAGGTTGCTGCGCCGCGGGGCCGACGCTGTGGAGGAGTGGGCGTCGGCTGCCGGGCGGCAGCGGCCGCACGGGATGGATCTCGCGGGGCTGGTCGCGTGGGCGCGGGAGCTGGCGGGAGTCGTGGAGGCGGGCGACGAGACCGTGGATGCGCGGGGGCGGGCGCCGAGGCTGCGCGGGCAGTCGTAGAGGGGGGCGGGAATGCGGGGGGGATGCAGGGGGCGGGTGGCTCTGCCGATCGGGGCGTGCAGCACGCGCGGGCGCACATCGCATGGGTCCGTCCGCCGCGCAGCGCACCGCAGCTGCACGTCCCGCCCACGCCCCCACCCCCCACTCACTCTCGAGCCCTCGACGCCGACGGCATGGATGCGGTGTCCGCGTTGTCAGTGGCGTGCGGCAGACTCGGGGCGTGCGAAAGATTCAGGTCATCGGTATCGGCGCGGGCGACCCGGAGCAGCTGACGCTGCAGGCGGTCAGGGCGCTGCGGAGTACGGACGTGTTCTTCATCCTCGACAAGGGCGAGGTGAAGTCCGACCTCACGCAGCTGCGCCGGGACATGCTGGACGCGCACATACCTGAGGGGACGTATCGGGTCGTCGAGGCGCGGGATCCGGATCGGGACCGGTCGGCGGGGGGTGCCGCGTACTCCCCGGCCGTCGGGGACTGGCGCAGTGCCCGCGCCGGGATCTACGAGCGGCTGATCGCCGAGGAGCTGGGCGAGGACGAGACCGGCGCGTTTCTGGTGTGGGGTGATCCCGCGCTGTACGACAGCACGATCGGGATCCTCAAGGAGGTCCTGGACAAGGGCGCTCTAGACTTCGAGTACGACGTGGTGCCCGGCATCAGCAGCGTCTCCGCTCTCGTCGCCCGGCATCGGACGGGGCTCAACCGGGTCGCCCGGCCCGTGCAGATCACCACCGGCCGGCGGCTGGCCGAGGGCTTCCCGGACGGCGTGGACGACGTGGTCGTGATGCTCGACGCCCACCAGGTCTTCCGGAAGTACGCCGACCAGGACATCGACATCTACTGGGGCGCGTACATAGGCACCCCGGACGAGATCCTCGCCTCCGGCCCGATCGCCGAGGCCGCGCCCCGCATCGAGCGGCTGCGCGCCGAGGCCCGGGAGCGCAAGGGCTGGATCATGGACACCTATCTGCTTCGCCGGAATCGGACGGAACACAAGGAGCAGTAGGGGCGGGCGGCGCAGTAAGGGGTGCCTGAGGGGCCGGCATCCGTACGGCACCCGAGCGGACCGTCCCCGCATGCGCCCCCGGCCCGCCGCTGTGATCGTGGCCCCGTGACGCTCGCCGAGGAAACCGCGCCGCCCGCCGCCTCACAGCCGCCCGTCCTGGATGCGCGGCGGCGCAATGTCGTCTTCGTGACGATCATGCTGGGGATGCTGCTCGCGGCCCTCGACCAGACGATCGTGGGCACGGCGCTGCCGACGATCGTGTCGGATCTGGGCGGCGCCGAACACATGTCGTGGGTGGTGACGTCGTACCTGCTCGCGGAGACCGTCGCGACGGTCCTGGTCGGGAAGTTCGGCGACCAGTTCGGCCGCAAGGTGGTCTTCCAGGTCTCCGCGATCGTGTTCATCACGGGCTCGTTCCTGTGCGGGCTGGCCTCCAACATGTCGCTGCTGATCGCCTGGCGGGCGATGCAGGGCGTCGGGGCCGGCGGTCTGATGGTGACGGCGATGGCGTTGATCGCGGACGTCATCCCGCTCAGGGAGCGCGGCAAGTACCAGGGCGCGATCGGTGCCGTGTTCGGTGTGGCGACGGTGATCGGGCCGCTGCTCGGCGGCCTGTTCACCGACCATCTGACCTGGCGCTGGGCGTTCTACGTCAACGTGCCGATCGCGATCCTCGTCGTCGTCGCGGCCGCCCGGACGATCCCCGTGGTGAAGTCGGCGTCGCGGCCCGTCATCGACTACCTGGGCATCGCGCTCGTCGCGGTCGGTGCCAGCGCGCTGATCCTGGCGACGAGTTGGGGCGGCACCGAGTACGCGTGGAGCTCCGGCGTCATCATCGGCCTCTTCGTCGGTGGCGTGATCGCGCTGGGGCTGTTCTGCTGGGCGGAGACCCGGGCGGCAGAACCGATGCTGCCCATGCGGCTGTTCGCCAACCCCGTCTTCACGGTCTGCTCCGTCCTCAGCTTCATCGTGGGCTTCGCGATGCTCGGCGCGATGACGTACCTGCCGACCTACCTGCAGTACGTCGACGGCGACTCGGCCACGGTCTCGGGTGTGCGGACGCTGCCGATGGTGGTCGGGCTGCTCATCGCGTCGGTGTTCAGCGGCAACGTGGTCAGCAAGACGGGGAAGTACCGGATCTTCCCGGTCGTCGGCTCCCTGGTGATGGGGGCCGGGCTGTTCCTGATGTCCCTCATGGGGCCGTCGTCCGGTACCTGGCTGGAGTCGCTGTACATGTTCGTGCTGGGCACCGGCATCGGCCTGTGCATGCAGGTCCTGACGATCGCCGTGCAGAACACCGTCGAGTACGCCGACCTCGGCACCGCGACCTCCGGCGTCACCTTCTTCCGCACGCTGGGCAGTTCGTTCGGCACCGCCGTCTTCGGAACGATCTACACCAACACCCTCACGCCCCACCTCACCGACGGGGTCGCGGCCGCCGCGAGGGCGGGCAGCGGCCTCGATCCGGCCGCCATCGGCCAGGCCGCGACCAGCCCCGAGGGCCTGCACCGGCTGCCGACTGCCGTCGCCGCCCCGATCATCGACGCCTACGCCGACACGCTCCAGACCGTCTTCCTGTGGACGGTGCCGGTCGCGGCGCTCGGCTTCGTGGTCTCCCTGTTCCTCCAACAGGTGCCGCTGCGCGACAGTGCGCGCATGGGGTCGACCGACATGGGCGAGGGGTTCGCGTCGCCGCACGACGCCAACGCCCAGCGAGTGCTGGAGGCGTCCGTCGGGAAGATCATCGGCGGTCTGACGCCTGACACCGCCCGCCGGATCATCGCGGACTCCGACACCCGTCTCGACGTGGCCGGCGCCTGGGCGGTGATCCAGGTCGAGCTGCTGACCCGGCTGGTCGGCCACGCCGGCCTCGGCCTGATCGCGGCCCGCCGCCACATGCCTGAGGAAGTGCTTCTGCCGGTCTTCGACCGGATGGTCGACGAGGGCTACCTCACCCGCGACGGTTCCCTCCTCTCCCACACCGAGGCGGGCGCCCGCGAGGCCGAGGTCATCGGCACTGCGTGGGGCACATGGCTCGAGGGCCGGGTGCATGAGGACATCGGCCGTCCCCCGGGCACGGAGCTGCGCGCCGCGGTCCACACGATCGCCAAGCGGCTGCTGGTGGAGGACCTGAGCGCGGGGTTGCCCGGCCGCGCCAAGGAGCCGGCGCTGAGCAAGTCGCGCTGAACGGCGGCGTGACGTTCTGCGGACCCTCCGGCCCGGTGGCCGTCACGGGCCGAGGCCCAGCCGCTCCAGCACCCCCGCCACATCGGGCACCGCGTCCACGCCCTCCGGGAGCGGGGGGCGTCGTACGACCACGACCGGGAGAGCGAGTTCGCGGGCGGCCGTGAGTTTGGCCGATGTCGCCTCTCCGCCGCTGTCCTTGGTCACCAGGACGTCGATGCGGTGCTCCCGCAACAGTGCCGACTCGTCGGCCGTCGTGAACGGGCCGCGGGCCAGCAGGACTTCGGTGTGCGGGGGCATCGGCGGCTCGGGCGGGTCGACGGAGCGTACGACGAAGTGCAGGTCCGTCAGGTGGGCGAAGGCCGCCAGGCCCAGGCGGCCGGTGGTCAGGAACACGCGGCGGGCCAGGCTCGGCAGCAGGGCCGCGGCCTCGTCGAGCGACGCGACCTCGTGCCAGCGGTCCTCGGGGCCCGGTCGCCACCCCGGGCGGCGCAGGACCACGGCCGGCGCCCCGGTCGCCGTCGCGGCACGGACCGCGTTGGCCGTGATCGACTCGGCGAACGGGTGAGTGGCGTCGACGACGGTGTCGACCTGCTCGGCGCGCAGCCAGTCGGCCAGGCCCTGCGCTCCGCCGAAGCCCCCGACGCGTACGTCGCCCTCGACCGCGCCCGGCCGTGACACGCGCCCCGCGAGCGAGGTGGTGACGCGGACGCCGGGGTGCGCGGTGAGCGCGGCGGCGAGTTCACGGGCCTCGGTGGTGCCGCCGAGGATCAGGACGTGGCGGGGGGACATGGGGGGAGCGTACGAGGTGCCGTCCGGCGGGCGGCACCTCGGGTCCGCGCCTGAACCGGCGTCTTTTCGGGCGAACACTATGAACACAACGATCAGATCGTGGTCCCTCACCCCCTCGCTCCCTAGCATCGCGGCGCACGGCTCGACGACGCGCCGACGAGAACGAGGAGCAGCGGTGTTGGACTGGACGAGAACGCACTCACTGATCCGCAGGTCTGTCCCCTCGCCCGTACAGCGGCGGACGACGCTGACCGCTGTGCTGGCCGGTGCCCTCGCCGTCGGCATCCTCGTCGGCGCCTCGAACGCCCGGGGGGAGACGGCGGGACCCGCGCGCGCCGCATGCCCCGCCGATCTGGCCGGTCAGGCCGCCTGCTACACCGGCCGCGACTCAGGCGGCGCGTACTACGCGATCGCCGTGCCCGCCGACTGGAACGGCTCCCTCGTCGTGCACGCCCACGGCGGCCCCGACCTCGGTGCGGAATCCGACCCCACCCGCAGCCTCGACGATCTGGGCCGCTGGTCGGTGATGGTGAAGGAGGGCTACGCCTGGGCGGGCTCGTCGTACCGCCGGGGCGGCTACGGGACGCGGATGGCCGCCGCCGACATCGAGAGCGTGCGCCGGCTGTTCACCGAGGAGTTCGGCACACCACGGCGGACGTACGTGCACGGCCAGTCGTGGGGCGGGAACGTCGCCGCGAAGGTCGTGGAGACCTACGGCAAGCGCAAGGGGGCGTACGACGGGGCGCTGCTCACCAACGGCGTCCTCGCCGGTGGCTCGCGCGGCTACGACTACCGCGTCGACCTGCGCGTCGTCTACCAGTACTACTGCCGCAACCATCCCCGCCCGAACGAGCCGCGGTACCCGCTGTGGCAAGGACTGCGCGCCGACTCGACCATGACGACCGCCGGGCTGCGCGCCCGGCTGCAGGAGTGCACCGGGTACGCGTCGGCGCCCGAGGAGCGGACCGCCCTGCAGCAGCGCAATCTCGACGACATCCTGGCCGTCACGAAGGTCCCGGAGCGCACGCTGGAGTCGCATCTGCGGTGGGCGACCTTCACGTTCCGCGACATCGTGCACCACCGTCTCGGGGGCCGGAATCCGTTCGGAAACCGGGGCGTTCGGTACTCCGGGTCGCATGACGACGAGGCGCTCAACGCCGGCGTCGAGCGGTTCTCCCCAGACCCGACGGCCGTACGCGATCTGTCCTACGACAGCGATCTCACGGGCAAGGTCTCGATCCCGGTGCTCACCCTGCGCGCAATCGACGACCCGACGGCGTTCGTCGAGCACGAGTCGGCCTACCGGGACACGCTGCGCGGAGCCGGTCGGTCCGGGCGACTGGTGCAGACGTTCACGCGGGAGCACGAGCACAGCGAGATGAGCGACGCCGAGTACGCCACCTCCCTCGCGGCCCTGGACCACTGGGTGCGGACGGATGAGCGGCCGACGGCCCGGTCGATCGCGGCTTCGTGCGCGGCGTTCGACCGTACGTACGCCACCGGCTGCTTCTACGACCCGGCGTTCCACCCGTCGCCGTACGCCTCGCGCGTCGAGCCGCGCCCGGGCGGGCTGCGGTGGCCCGCCATGACGGCGGCTCAGGAGCGGGCCTGGAGCAGGATCGAGGGTGTCGGGATCGCTCCTTGAGCGGCCCGGCGCCGGTCGATGACTATCGTCCTGGCATGAGATCCGTACGTGCCGTCCTCATCGACATCGACGGGGTCCTCACCGTCTCGTGGCAGCCGCTGCCCGGTGCGGTCGAGGCGTTGCGGGAGATCCGCGAGGCCGGGCTCGGCGTGGCGCTGGTCACGAACACGACCTCGCGGACGCGGGCGTCGATCGCCCGGACGCTGGCGGACGCGGGGTTCCCGGTGTCCGCGCAGGACATCCTGACCGCGCCCGCCGTCACCGCCGCGTATCTCGCCGAGCACTGTCCGGGGGCGCGGTGTGCGCTGCTGAACAGCGGGGACATCGCGGAGGACCTGGGCGGGGTCACCGTCGTCGGCGAGGACGAGGGCGACGGTTCCGCTCCGGATGTGGTGGTCGTCGGTGGTGCCGGGCCCGAGTTCGACTACGCGGCGCTCAACCGGGCCTTCGGGCAGCTGCAGGGCGGGGCGCGGCTGGTCGCCATGCACCGGAATCTGTACTGGCGTACCGAGCAGGGGTTGCGGCTGGACACCGGCGCGTTCCTGGTGGGCCTGGAGAAGGCCGCGCGGGTCGAGGCGGAGATCACGGGCAAGCCGTCGGCCGCGTTCTTCGAGGCGGCACTGGCGCATGTGGGGGTCGGTGCCGAGGAGGCGGTGATGGTGGGCGACGACATCGAGTCCGATGTGCTCGCGGCTCAGCGGGCCGGTGTCACGGGCGTGCTGGTCAAGACCGGCAAGTACCTCCCGGAGACCCATAGGGCCGCGAGCGGTACGCCCGACCATGTGATCGACTCCTTCGCCGATCTGCCGGCGCTGCTGGCGGGACTGCGGGAGTCAGCGGAGCAGTAGCCCGCACACCAACGGCTACCCGTTTGTTCACCTTTAGTTCGTTTGCCCTTGACCTGACAGATGCCGACTCGCAGAATGGTCGTACATTTACAACGTAAACGTACTGGGGAGAGCGCAGCGTACGTATACGTGCAATGGGAGCATCTCCCCAGGTCAGGAGGCCGTGCTGATGACCGGCACCGACACCCGCCCCCTCACCACCTCACCGTGCGTGGACCTCAACGGACCGCCGGGAGCCAGTACGCCGCGGCTCACCGTTGTCGTGCCGACCCGGAACGAGCAGGAGGTGATCCCTCTGCTGCTGCAGTCCCTGGGTGACGCCTTCATGCGCCTGCCCATCGAGGTCCTGTTCGTCGATGACAGCGACGACGACACCCCCGCCACCGCCGCGGCTCACGCCGCGCTGTGTCCAAAACGCGTTCGGATGCTGCATCGCGCGCCCGGGGCGCGGTCGGCGGGGCTGGCCGGCGCGGTACTCGCCGGAGCACGGGAGGCACGCGGCGCGTGGGTGCTGGTGATGGACGCCGACCTGCAGCATCCTCCGGAAGCGGCGGCGGCAATCGCCCGAACTGCCCTGGGGCACGAGGCCGAGATCGTGATCGGGACCCGCCACGCCGGATCGGGCTCCAGCGCAGGCCTGGGCGGCGCCGGGCGGTCTGTCGCCTCCAACGGCAGCCGCCTTCTCGCGAAAGCGTTCTTCCCACGCTGCCTGGCCACGGTCTCCGACCCGATGAGCGGGCTGTTCGCCTTCCGCAAGGACGCCGTCGACCTGGACCGGCTCAATCCGCTCGGGTTCAAGATCCTCCTTGAGATCCTCGTCCGCAACCCGTCGGCGCGGGTCGCCGAGGTGGCCTACACCTTCGCGCCGCGCGCCGCGGGCAGGTCCAAGGCCTCACTCCGCGAGGGAATCACCTACCTGCGCCATCTCGCGCGGCTGCGCGCGGGACGCCGGCAGAGCGGCGGGCGCTCAGCCGAACTCGGCCGGCTCCTCGGCTTCGGCCTCGTCGGAGTGAGCGGGATCGGGGTGAACACGGCCGCCCTGTGGTTCTTCTACAGCCTCCTGCACATGCCGGCCCTGCTGGGCGCGGCCCTGGCGACCCAGGTGTCCACGGCCTGGAACTTCGCCCTCATCGAAGCCCTGGTCTACCGGGGCACCGGCCGTGGCACCCGCCCTGGCCGCGGCGTCCGCTTCTTCGCGCTGAACAACCTGCTCCTGCTCGGCCGCCTGCCGGTCCTGGCCTGGCTGGTGAGCATCGGGGTCGGAGTTCTCACGTCCAACGTCATCACGCTCGTGCTGCTGTTCCTGCTGCGCTTCCTGTTCAGCGACCGGATCATCTACGGGACCGGCGACCGTCCCACGGGGAAGCGTGACCCGGCGCGCACGCTGGTCGATCCCGCGGCTTCGGCCACCACTCCGTCCACGACGCACGGCGCGCACAAGCGGACGCGGTACCTGTCCCACCGCTACGACATCGCCGGCCAGGTCACCATCGGGTCCCAAGTACCCCTGCCCGAGCTGGAGTTCTTCCGCGCCCAATGGCTGTCGCCGGCCGGCTGCGACATCGTCGTCCGGGTCAGCGACATCGGGCGCCGCACGCCGCATCACCGCGTCGCCCTGACCGAACTCGCCCGCGAGGTCGACGGCTGCCCCGCAAGCCTGCGGTACGAGGAGCAACTCGGGCGCGTGGGCGCCAACTTCCGGGTCGATCTGGGCCACCCGATCTCCGTGGAGGTCAGCCCACTGCTGGCGCATTCACCGCACGTCGTCTACACCAATGTGATCGAGGCGCTGCTGCGCTTCGTCCTCGTGCCCCGCGGCTGGATGCTGCTGCACTCCGCGTGCCTCGATCTGGGCGGAACGGGCGTGATGCTCTCCGCCCTGACCGACACCGGCAAGACCGCCACCGTCCTCAGACTCCTGCGCGAGCACGGCGGACGTTTCCTCTCCGACGACATGACCTTGATCGACGCTGGCGGACACGCGCTGTGCTTCCCCAAACCGCTCACCATCAGCGCCCACACCCTGCGCGCGGTCCACGCCGACGACCTGACCAGAACGGAATGGATGAAGCTGATGGTGCAGAGTCGGCTGCATTCCAAGGAAGGCCGCTCGTTCGCTCTCACTCTCGCCCGCCTCAACCTGCCCATCATGGCCATCAATGCCCTCACTCAGATCGTCGTGCCACCGCCCAAGTACGCCGTCGACCGGCTCGTTCCCTGCGCCATCGGCACCGCCACCGCCGTACGGGACCTGTTCGTCATCGAGCGGGGCGCCCCCCGACTGGCCGACGTGCCCTACGACGAGGCGCTCCGGCGGCTGCTGGGCAACACCGAGGACGCGTACGGCTTCCCACCCTTCCGCTACTTCGCGCCGGCCCTCACTATCGACGGCCTCGACCACGCCCAACTGCGCGTCCGTGAACGGGAGATCCTCGCCGGATTCCTGTCCGGAGTCCGGGTCAGGGCACTGGCCTCCGACTCCTTCGGCTGGGCCGACGAGATCCCCCGCCTGCTGGCGCTGGAACCGAGAGATACGGCTCCCGTCGCCCACGTCAACGGCGTCGAACGACCCCACTGGATGTGGCAGTTCGACTCCCCCTTCGCGGTGCCCGGCACCGCCCGCTCGGCGAGTTCCGGAGGACCGCCGTGACCCGGGCCGCCCGCCTTCCGCCCTTCGAGGCCTGCCCACCGGGGGCCAGCCGGACCCGCGTCGGCGGAGGACCCTCCGTAGGCGACGCCCGCGCCGGACCCGCGCGGCCCGCAGCCGCCCTCCGTATCCGACCCGCCCACCGCAGGCACCGATCCCGCGCACGGCGCCGCCCGCCCACACTGACCGCTCTGCGTTCGCAGATCCCCCTCGCCGCGATCCTCGCCCTGGCCGCCGCCCTGCGGTTCTGGGCGCTGGACGCGACCGGCTTCAACAGCGACGAGGCCGTCTACACGGGCACGGCCGCCTCCCTGGCCGGTGATCCGACGCTCCAGCAGTACTTCCCGGTCTTCCGGGCCCACCCGCTGTTGCTGGCCACCCTCCTGTCGAGCACCCTGGGACGCGGCATCGACGACTCATCGGCCCGCGTCGTGATGGCGGTCATCGGAGTGCTGTGCGTCGCCCTCACCTACCTGCTGGGCCGGCGGCTGTACGGACGCGGCGCCGGACTGGCCGCCGCGCTGCTACTCGCCGTCATGCCGTACCACGTCGTCGTCAGCCGCCAGGTGCTCCTGGACGGGCTGCTGACCCTGTGCGCCACAGGCACGTTGTACTGCGTCGTCCGGTACGTACAGAGCGAGCACCTGCCCTGGCTGCTCGCGGCCGGGGCCGCCATGGGCGCCACCGTCCTGGCCAAGGAGACGGGCGTGGTGTTCGTCGGTGCGTTGTACGGGTTCTTCGCGCTCACCAAGGGCGTCCCCCTGAGGCTGCGACACCTGCTGTACGCCGCCGGGACCATGGCCGCGGTGGCGGCGGCGTTCCCGCTCGCAGTGCTCATGGCGGGACACCACAGCACCGGCAAGAACTACGTGCTGTGGCAGCTGTTCCGCCGTGCCAACCACGATCCGTGGTTCTACGCCGTCACGGTGCCCGGCGCGGTCGGCTGGGCCACCCTGGCCGTCGCGCTGTGCGGCCTGGTGTGGCTGCGTCAGCGGAACACCTGGCGCGAGCCCCTGCTTCTGTGGTGGATCGTAGTGCCGGTGGTCTTCTTCGATCTGTGGCCGGTCAAGGGCTATCAGTACCTCCTGCCCGTGGCTCCCGCGCTGGCCGTGCTCGCCGGGCGGCCCTTGGCCGCCGTCGCCAGGCTGCACCTGCCCCGGCGTTGGCCCGCACCGGTGGCATCGACGGCATCCGTGCTGCTCAGCCTCGCGGTCGCGACATCTCTGGCAGTGCCCGCCGCCGCACGGATCGACCCGGCGCCCACCGGAACCCTGCTCGCCGGCACGGGAGGGCTGCCCGGCGGACGGGAGGCCGGCCACTGGGTGCGCGCCAACATCCCCGAGGGGGCGAGGCTGTTGGCGGCCGGACCCTCGCTGGCGAACGTGCTGCAGTTCTACGGTCACCGCAAGGTGGCGGCGCTGTCGGTCAGCGGCAGCACCCTGCACCACAACCCGGCCTACCAACCCGTGCCCAATCCCGACCGAGCCCTGCGCACCGGC
Source organism: Streptomyces sp. T12 (assembly GCF_028736035.1). Taxonomy (NCBI): domain Bacteria; kingdom Bacillati; phylum Actinomycetota; class Actinomycetes; order Kitasatosporales; family Streptomycetaceae; genus Streptomyces; species Streptomyces sp. T12. Next base: position 9,512,722 of record NZ_CP117866.1, on the reverse strand, counting down.
GAGTTCCAGTACGTCGTATGGGACTCGTACACCGCGGCCCGTTCCTCGTTCTACGGCGACAAGGTCCGCGACCTCGCCGCCAAGTACCACGGCATCGTCGTCTACACCGGCGTCGAGCGGATCCGCAGCGGCTCCGACGGCACCCCCGCGGACCGGGAGACCATCGTGATCTACAAGGTGCGCGCGTCATGAGGGCCGCCCGACTGCTCGCCGTGTTCGCCGTGGTCGCCGCGCTGCTGGGCGCGGTCGGCCCTGTGGGGATCGCCCGGGCCCAGACAGAGCCCGAGCCCACGACGCCGATCCGCCACTTCGTCTTCCTGATGCAGGGCGGGCGGACGTTCGACAACTACTTCGGCACCTTCCCGGGAGCCGACGGCCTGCCCCCGGGAGCCTGTCAGCCCCGCTCCACCGACGACCCTTCCCAGGGCTGCGTACGACCTTTCGCCCTCCACGGCACCACCCCGACACCCCTCTCCCCCACCCGCTCGATCATCGCCGCCCAGCTCGACCGGGGCCGGATGAACGGCTTCGTGTCCGCCTACACCGCGCAAGGCCGCGACGGCTCCACGGCCATGGGTCACTACGACGACCGGGACCTCCCCTTCAGCTGGGCGGCCGCACGCCACGGGGTGCTGTTCGACCGCTTCTTCTCGGCCGTCCCCTACGGCATCGCGGCCGAGCGGTCGTACTGGGTGTCCGGCGCGCCCGTCCGCGGCGGAGACACCGTTCCACCGGGCGGCTACGGCAATCGGCCCACCATCTTCGACCGGCTCCAACAGGCCGGAATCAGCTGGAAGTTCTACGTCGAGGGCTACCGGCCGCACGAGACCTTCCGCACCCCGGGCAGCACCCAGCCGATCCGCGCCCCCCTGCTCGGCTACGCCCGGTTCGTCGACGACCCGGCCCTGCGCGGCCGTATCGCCGACCTCGGCCAGTACTACCGCGACCTGGACAACGGCACCCTGCCGTCGGTCGCCTACATCGCGACGAACGGCTCGGCCGAGCGCTCCGCCCGCTCCCTGCCGGCCGGTCAGAAACTCATCCGCTCCCTCGCCACCCAGCTGGCGGTCAGCCGCTACTGGGACAGTTCCGCACTGCTGTGGAGCTACGACAGCTCCGGCGGCTGGTACGACCACGTCCGCCCGCCGCGGGCCGCCGACGGTCCCCGCGGACTGCGCGTTCCGGCCGTGCTGATCAGCCCGTACGCCCGGCAGGGTCACATCGACCACACGGTGCTCGACTCCACCGCCGCGCTGCGTTTCATCGAGGACAACTGGCGGCTGAAGCCCCTCGCCCGGCGGGACGCCACCTCCGCGAGCATCGTCGGCGCGTTCGACTTCGGCAGCGGGCCGCGCGCCCCCGAAGTTCTCCCCGTCCAGCCACCCCGGCGCCCGGTGGGGCAGGTCGACTCGGCGGCCGTCTACGGGGTGTACGGCACCGCGGCGGGTGCCGCCCTGCTCCTGGTGACCGTGGCCGCCGTCCGCTCCACGCGCAGCCGCCGCGCCGTTCGGGAAGGAACGAACCGGTGAACGCCCCACGCCCCCGCCGGCCCCTGACCACCGCGCTGGCGGTACTGGCCGCACTCGTCCTCACTTCGACGGCAGCGTCGGCCGGAACGGCCAACCCGCCGCCCGCATCCACCGGGACCACTGCGGCACCGGCCCCGCAGCGCATCGACCGGCAGGTCACGGTCAGCTTCCGCACCGTGCCCGCGGTGCCGGGCGTCCGCCTGAGGTTCGGCGCCGAGATCGTCACCACCGATACGAGGGGCCGGGCAAGCTACACCGCATCGCACACGCTTGCCCAGCAGACGCTGCGGCTGCTGGACACCACCGTCGACACGGGCCAGCGCCGCTACCGCTTCGCCCGCTGGTCCGGCCAGCGCGACCCCGACCAGGCGTTCCGCCCCGTCGTGCACGGCCTCCCGCTGCGTGCCGACTACACCGTCACGGCGGCGTTCACCGTGGCGTACCCCGTGAGCCCCCGCTTCACCGACCAGCACGGCACACCACTCGACCTGCGCCATATCTCCCAGGTCACGGTGAAGAGTTCCACCGGACGGCTGACGGATCTGCCGGTGCGCGGCACCACTTGGCTCGACGGCGCGATCCCCGTCTACCGCAGCAGCCGGCTGGATGTCACACCGGTCACGTATTCCCTGCAGAGCCTCGTCTACGACGGGGCCCAACTGGCCGACGCCGGGCGACAGCGCTTCAGCCCGAACACCCGGCGGACCGTGACCTTCACCGGCCCCTTCCACAACCTGAGGATCACCGCGCACGACGCCGTCTTCGGCGGCGGCACAGGCCGCAGGGCCGAGGTCACCGGGCCCGACAAGAAGACGCACAGCGTACGGCTGGACGACCACCACTCCGCCGTCCTCACCCACCTGCCGCGCGGCGAGTACCGGGTCACGGTGAAGGAGCCCGGCGGGATCTCGCAGACCCAATCACTCCAGCTGTCGCGCTCCACGACCACGAACGTCCCGGTGATCAGTCGCCTCGACACACTCGTCGTGGCAGTGCCGCTGCTCGTCCTGGGCACCGGAGTCGTGCTGCTTCACAGAAGCCGTCGGAAGCGGCCGGGGCCCGGTCCCCGACGGCTGCGGCGAGGCCCATCGTCCGATGACGCGGGCACCACCCCGAGGACGCCGCCGCGTGCGGACGCCTCCGCCAGGACGGGGCCGCCATGAAGCGCTGGTTCGTGCTCCTGGCCGCCGTCATGCTGTGCTGCGTCCCCTCCCTCGGAATAGGGCACGCAGCGGCCCCCATCGCATCCGAGCAGCCGGACCCTCCGCTGATGGCGTACTACTACCAGTGGTTCGACGCGGGCTCATGGCGGCGCGGCAAGATCGACCTGCCCGTCCTCGGCCCCTACTCCAGCGACGACCACCGGGTGGTCCGGCAGCACATCCGCCAGGCGAAGGCCGCCGGGATCGACGGCTTCATCACGAGCTGGAAGGACACCCCGAAGAACGACCGCCGGCTGGAACTGCTCATGCGCGTCGCCAAGTCCGAGGACTTCAGACTCGCCATGATCTACCAGGGCCTCGACTTCGGACGCCGTCCGCTGCCCACCGACCGCGTCCTGGCTGACTTCCGCACCTTCCGTGACCGCTACGCGAGCGACCCCGTCTTCCTGCGGCTGGGCGGAAGGCCGCTCACCATCCTCAGCGGCACCTGGAGGTTCTCCCACCGGGACGTCGCCCGCGTCACCTCGGCCGTCCGCCGCGACCTGCTGGTACTCGCGACCGAGAGGAACGTCGACGGCTACCGGCGGATCGCCAACGTCACCGACGGCGACGCCTATTACTGGTCGTCCCTCAACCCCGAGACCTATCCGGACAGCGAGGGCAAACTCTGCGACATGGCGCGCGCCGTCCACGCCGACGGCAAATACTGGATCGCGCCCTTCGCCCCGGGCTTCGACGCCCGCCGCGTCGGGGGCCGCAGTTCGGTCCCGCGCCGGGACGGCCGTACGCTGCGCACCGAGTACACCGCGGCCGTCGCCTCGGCGCCCGACGTACTGGGCCTGATCAGCTGGAACGAGTTCAGCGAGAACACCCACGTCGAACCCAGCAGGAGCTTCGGCACCCGTTATCTGCAGGTGCTGCGCGAGCTGCACGGCGGCCCGAACCTCCCGCCCACGGCCCGGGTCGGCGACTCCAGTGACGGAACGGGTGCGCCCAGCGTCGAGCGCGTCGTCCTCGTGACCGCGGGCATCGGGGTGCCTGTCGTACTAATTGCCTGCGCCGCCGCACGACGGCGCAAGCAATCACGTGGGGTCAGCGGTTGAGGGAGACGCGGGAGCCGGCCCTGTTGCCGGCCAGGTCACCGGCCACCACCCGATAGGTGTGCCCCTCCTCGCAGTTGGCCTCCTGGTCGCGGTAGCTGACCTGCGTGGGCGACACCGTGCACAGGTAACTGCCGTCGCGGTACACGTCGTACGCCGCCGCGGCCTTGCCAGTCGTAGGTCTGCCGGCGTGTTTTCTTCGGGTTGGTCGGGCGCCGTTTCCGGTGAGTTCGGGCCGTCGGAGTTTCCCGGCGGGATCGGGCTCCACCTGGTGTGAGGCCTCCGACATGCCGCCTTCGGCGTAATCGGCCGTTGTGGGTCGATTGGCGGTCACGCTATGCCTGTTGATCACGGTCCAGGTCGGGGAGACCGGTGGTGCACAGGTCGCGTGAGGTCTTGTTCGAACGGATCCGGCAGGCGCTCGAGTCGCCGGCACCACTGACCTGCTGAGTGGTCACCAGCCCATGGAGCGGACGTCTGACAGAAACACCGGTCGTCGTGTACGAGGCGACCGTGAATGCACGGCCGTTGACACCGGCCGGCCGAGAGAGGAAATGACCATGGCTCTGAGCCGCCGCGCGTTCGTCGCACGTGCCCTCGCTGCCGGACTCGCGCTGCACATCGGCGATGTCGTCGTCTCACCACCTGCGGCAAGCGCCGCACCGGCTCCACCGACGTTGCTCGCCGGCCAGGCGCTGACCTCGTCGACCGTACGACTGCTGTGGACTGCAGTGGCCGAAGCCGATGCCTACCGGGTCTACCGGGACGACCAGTTGATCGTCGAACAGCCGGGCACCTTGCTGGAGGACAACTCGCTGGCACCGACGACGACATATCGCTATGAGGTCGCATCCGTGTCCGCCGGGATCGAGTCGCCGCGCTCGGCTCCGGTCGTCGTGGTCACCCAGCAGCAAGACCCCACAACGCCGCCGACGGCGCCGACAAACCTCAGGGCGAGTTCGATCACGTCGTCGAGCGTGAGGCTCACCTGGACCCGGTCCACGAGCGTAGCCAAGATCACCGGCTACCGGATCCTCCGTGGCCCCGCCGGGGCGCCGCTCGGGGACCTGGTCCAGATCGCCACGACCGACGGAGGCACCAGCTACACCGCAAGCAAACTGTTCGCCAACCGCACCTACCAGTTCGCAGTTCGCGCCGTCGACGTCGCGGGGCACCTCGGCCCGGCGGCCTCCATCGTCATCACGACCCGTACCTCGAATGACACAGGCGTCCCTTCGGCACCGTCGAGCTCCAGTGTGACGGTGCGGAATTACTGCAGCAATCGGCTCGATGTCACCTGGGGCTCGTCGAACTCCAGCGACGTCGCCGGCTACCGGGTCTACCGCAACGACGCCCTCATCGCCACGGTGGAGGAGCCGCTGCGCAAGACGTACTCCGACAACGGACTCACCCCGTCGACGGCGTATACATACAAGATCGCGGCAGTAGACTCCGCCGGCAACGTCTCAGCACTCACGTCCGGGAGGACCGGGACCACCTCAGCGGAGGGGACCATCCTGGTCACCCGTGGCCCCTACGTCGTCCAGACCGACCGGACGAGCGCACGCGTGCTGTGGTGGACCAATACTCCGGCTCCGAGCACCGTCGACTACGGGATCGGAACAATCAGCGCCAGCGTCTACGATCCCACTCCGCGGCTGCAGCACGCCATGCTGCTCGGCGGGCTCGCTCCTGGAACCGAGTACGGCTATCAGGTGCGGTCTGGAAACGCCATGTTCGGAGGGTGCCGATTTACGACCGCAGCCTCGCCGGGCACCGCCTTCACCTTCGCGGCGGTCGGCGACTTCGGGGGTGGCTCGGGGCAAGAGACGAGAATCGCGAACCTGATCGCCGCATCATCGGCTCAATTCGTGCAGACGGTCGGCGACAACGTGTATCCGGATGCCCAGGACCCGGATCCGGAGCACTTCTACTCCGACTTCGACAACCGCTTCTACAAACAGTACGGCCCGGTTATTCGTACCCGGACCTTTTTTGCGGCGAACGGGAACAAGGAGTACTACGGCGACGGCGCGGCAGCGCGGAACCTCTGGACGCCGAACAACCAGCGCTGGTACAGCTATGAGTGGGGCGACGTCCACGTCCTCGTAGTCGACAGCGAGCAGCCCTTGGGGGCCGGCTCCCCGCAACGCGCGTTCGTGAACGCCGATCTCGCCGCCGCGACCACGGCGTGGAAGATCTGCGTCGTGCACCGCCCGCCTTACAGCTCGACGACCAGCAGCTCCAGCTCGCAGACGGTCCTCACCAATCTCACTCCGCTCCTGGAGCAGTACGGAGTCACACTCTGCCTCTCCGGCAACTCCCACAACTACGAACGGAGCTATCCGCTGCGCGCGGGCGCGATCGATCAGACGGGAGTGACGTACGTCGTCACCGGCGGTGGCGGCAACGGGCTCAACACCTTCCAAATGAGCCAGCCGTTCTGGAGCGCGTACAGGGAAGCGCGTTTCGAGTACGTGCAGTGCTCGGTCAGTCCGACCCAACTCGTGTTCAATGCGTACAGCGAATACGGGGAACTCTTCGACAGCACGACGTGGGCCAAGTGAACCGACTGGCATGACGCGACCAATCGAGACGCTTGCGGCGACCGCCACATTGCACCATCCGTTTCACGACACCGTGAGCCGCTACCCGGACGTCGGCGCGGGCGCGGAGGCCGTCCCGGTCGGCGCCGGGCCCGACAACGTGGCCCTGGCCGTCGGCCGCGGGTGAGGTGAGGCCTCCTCCGCGAAAAGACTGCAAGCCGGTGAAGACCATGCTGCGCGCCGTCGACGACCTCGGCTCGCTGCGCGACGCGGACAGAATCCGGTCCTGGCTGATGGCGACAGCCATGCGTCGGATACAGGACCGGGCGACGCAAGTCGCCGCAGCAGCCGGCTCGACGACGAGGACGGGCAGCTGCTGTCGCTGTGGTGGCGCGCGCTGGATGGGGCCTCCCCCGAACTGCGGGAGCTGACCGCCCGCTGGGACGGGCGGCCCGACTCGGTGTGGCGCAAGCGGCCGGCCCGGCACATCTGGGGCTGCGGCCACTGCGGCCATACCCGCGAGTCCGTCGTGCCCGCGGAGCGCCTCCAGGCCGGCATCGCACTCGTCCCGCCCCCTTCGGCTTCACGCACTCTCCGGCCTTCGGCGGCAAGACGGCGGTAGCCGCAACCTCAGCCGACTGGTCCGCCAAGATCCTCGGTGTCCTGACCAAGCCCGCGGGCGCACTGTCCCCACGGCCTCCGGCTCCCCTTCCCACTCCCCTGCGCGGGTCAGCGCAGCAGTAGCTGTACGCCCCCCACGACCGTCGCCGCGATCACGAGTTGCTCGAAGAGTCGCTGGTTGATCCGGTTCACAGCCCATTTGCCGAACAGCGCACCGGGCACGACGAACACCGCGAGCGCGGCGTCAAGGAGCAGCGAGGGACCGTCGATCAGGCCGAGGCCGGCGCTGAAGGGGACCTTGGACACATTGACGATCAGGAAGAAGAAGGCGGAGGTCCCGAGGAAGCCGAGCTTTCGGAAGCCGGCCGAGAGCAGGTACATCGACATCACCGGGCCGCCCGCATTGGCGACCATCGTGGTGAAGCCGCCGAGGACACCGTAGGACCGGGCCTTGATCCGGCCGGCCCGGCTGGTGACCGAGTCCGGTTCGTCCTCCTTCTCGGCCGTACGGCGGCGCCACACCGTCACCGCGGCCATCAGCAGCAGGATCGCGCCGATCGACGTGCGGACGATCCCGTCGTCCGCCCACATGAGGAACAGCGTGCCGAAGACGACGCCCGCCGCGACCGCGGGGAAAAGCCGCCACAGGGTGGGCCAGTGGGCATGCCTCCGGTAGGTGAGGACAGCGAGGATGTCCCCGGCAATCAGAACCGGCAGCAGGACGCCGGTGGAGGCGCGGGCGGGCAGTACGGCCGCGAAGATGGCGAGGCTGACCGTGTTGGCCCCGCTCACGGCCGTCTTGGAGAAGCCGACGAGGAGGGCCGCGAAGGCGAGCGCGGCGAACTCCCAACCGGTTATGTGCCAGAGATTCATCGTGTCCATGCGGAGACCGATGCTATGTGCAGACAACGGATGCCGGTAAGGACCGTCTCGCCAGTTGGGAGATTGCTAGTGCCGTTCGACCAGGAGCGCGCTCCCCTGACCGACCCCCACGCACATCGTCGCCAGTCCCCGCTCCGCGCCCGTCCGCCGCATCCGGTGCAGCAGCGTCGTCAGGATCCGTGCGCCCGAGCAGCCCAGCGGATGGCCGAGCGCGATCGCGCCCCCGCTCGGATTCACCAGGTCGGGGTCGATGCCCAGTTGGTCCACGCACGCCAGCGCCTGCGCCGCGAACGCCTCGTTGAACTCGGCCTCCTGGATGTCGGCGATGCTCCATTCGGCGCGTGCCAGGACCTTGCGGGTGGCGGGGACCGGGCCGATGCCCATCACATCGGGGTGCACGCCCGCCGAGGCTCCGGCGACGTAGCGGCCGAGGGATTCCAGGCCGAGTTCGTTCAGGGCCTCCTCGCTGACGAGGAGCAGTCCGGCCGCGCCGTCGTTCATCGGCGAGGCGTTGCCCGCGGTGACGGTGCCGCCCTCGCGGAAGACCGGCTTCAGGCGGGACAGCTTCTCGTACGAGGTGTCCTCGCGGATGCACTCGTCGGTGTCGACGGTGCTGCCGTCCGGGCGCTCCACGGGCAGGAGTTCGTCGTCGAAGTGGCCGTTCTTGCGGGCCTCGGCGGCGAGGTGATGGCTGCGCAGGGCGAACTCGTCCTGCCGCTCGCGCGACACCCCGTACCGGTCGGCGACCTCCTCGGCGGTCTCGCCCATGGACAGCAAGCCGTGCAGGTCCTTCATCGCCGGGTTGACCAGGCGCCAGCCGAGGCGGGTGTCGGCGGTCTCGATGCGGTGCGGCAGCGCCTCGTCGGGGCGGGGCAGGACGAAGGGGGCGCGGCTCATGGACTCGGAGCCGCCGGCGAGCACGATGTCGGCCTCGCCCGCGGCGATGGTGCGGGCGGCCGTGGTGACCGCTTCGAGGCCGGAGGCGCACAGGCGGTTGACCGTGGCGCCCGGGACCGACTCCGGCAGGCCGGCGAGCAGCGCGGCCATGCGGGCGACGTTGCGGTTGTCCTCGCCGGCCTGGTTGGCGGCGCCCCAGTAGACGTCGTCGATGCGTGCCGGGTCGAGTGCGGGCACCTGCGCGACGAGACCCCGGATCACGGTCGCGGCGAGGTCGTCGGGCCGTACCGACGACAGTGCTCCGCGCAGTTTGCCGATGGGGGTGCGGCGGGCGGCCGCGAAGTGGACGGGACGCACGACAGTCTCCTGACCGGGCAGTATGAATCGGCACCCATTTAATTAGCACCGCTAGTTTTGGACTATAGACCGACCCGCCGCGCCCTGGGAAGATCCCCGGGCACCTTCACCGACGCAGCCGGAGGAGACGAGGAGACATGGCCGACACTCACGAGCATGTCCTTGCTGGAAGCCGGGGAGCGATCGTCGTCCGCGCCTGGCCGAACCCTCGGCCCCGCTACGTCGCGCTCGTGGTCCACGGCTACGGGGAGCACGTCGGCCGGTACGACGAGGTGGCGGACGTCCTCGTCGAGCACGGTGCGGCCGTGTTCGGGCCCGATCACCTCGGTCATGGGAGGTCGGCGGGCGAGCGTGTGGTGATCGAGGACTTCGAGGACGTGGTCGCCGATGTGCACGCCGTCGCCGACCTGGCCCGGGCCACGCATCCGGACCTGCCCGTGGTCCTGATCGGGCACTCCATGGGCGGCCTGATCGCGGCCCGCTACGCACAGCTCCACGGCGGCGACCTCGCCGCCCTGGTGCTGTCCGGGCCCGTGATCGGCGACTGGGCCCTGCCCCGGCGGCTGCTCGCCCTCGACGAGATCCCCGACACCCCCATCAGCCCCGCCGCCCTCTCCCGCGATCCCGACGTGGGCGCGGCGTACGCGGTGGATCCGCTGGTCTGGCACGGCCCGATGAAGCGGCCGACGGTGAAGGCGTTCACCCGGATGCTGGAGACCGTGTCGAAGGGCGGCGACCTCGGGCGCCTGCCCCTGCTGTGGCTGCACGGCGACGAGGACCGCCTGGTCCCGCTCCCCGGCAGCCGCGTCGGCATCGAGGAGCTGCGCGGGGACGAGCTGACCGAGCGCGTCTACCCCGGGGCCCGGCACGAGGTCTTCCACGAGACGAACAGGGCGGATGTGTTCGCGGACCTCGTCCGCTTCCTGGACGGCGTGTTCGCGCACTGAGACACGTCGCGTTTTGCACCGGTACGCCCTGGGCACCCGCGCCCGCATGGAGGGGTCGCGGCGCCTGGAGCGGTGCGGCGCCGCACCGCTCCGTACCGCCCAGGACACAGCCAGCAGGACACAGCCAGAAGGAGGAGCTCGGTATGACTGTCGTCAAGAGCACGCTTCCCGAACCGGCTCGCCGGGTCGCCGGGGAGGCCCTGCAGAGCACTCTCGTCGATCTTCTCGGACTCTCGCTGATCGGGAAGCAGGCGCACTGGAACATCGTGGGACCGCGGTTCCGCTCGATCCATCTGCAGCTCGACGACGTGGTGTCGGTGGCCCGCTCGTTCTCCGACACGGTCGCCGAACGCTCCGCGGCGCTGGGCCTGCCGCCCGACGGCCGGCCGGAGACCATCGCCGCGGCCTACACGCTGCCCGGCCCCAAGGAGGGCTGGCTGCGCGACACGGAGGTCGTCCAGCTGGTCGTGGACGCCCTGGGGGCGGCCATAGAGCGGCTGCGCGAACGCATCGACGCGACCGCCGAGCCGGACCCGGTGACCCAGGACCTGCTGATCGGCATCACGAGCGAGCTGGAGAAGCAGCGCTGGATGTTCGACGCCGAGAACCGGCCGCGCGACGAGTGACACGACCGTAGGGGGAACGCCGTACGGGAAGAGCCGCACACCGGACGTGAAGAGCCGTACTCGCCAAGGAGCCAAGGAGGGGCACCATGACCGACGCCCTCGAACTCGACACACTGTGGCAGGACTTCCACCGCGTGGTGAACATGACCTCGCAGGAGCTGGCCGCCTGGCTGCGGGTCAGTGACGCGGACGAGGAGACCGAGCCGCTGCCGGACCAGGCCGGCACACCGACCGGGCAGCACGTCCTCGCGATCCTCCAGAAGCGGCGCACCGATCTCACGGACGACGACATCCAGGTGATGTACGACGTCGTGGACACCGTCAGCACCGAGGCGGACCTGGAGAACGAGCCCGAGCCGGAACAGACGCGCCGTCGGCATCAGTTGATGACGATCGGCCACGATCCGCTGCGGCCATGAGCGACGACGAGCGCGTGGTACGGGAACTCGTGCGCGCGCACGGGCAGACGTTCGCCGAGGAAGCGGGCATCCCGCTGAAGGACACCCCGCAGCCGCTGTACCGGCTGCTGGTGCTGGCGCTCCTGCTCAGTGCCCGCATCCGTGGCTCGATCGCCCTCGACACCGCCCGCGCCGTGTACGAGGCGGGGCTGCGCGATCCGCGCCGCATGGCCGACGCCGACTGGCAGGCGCGGGTGGACGCACTGGGCCGGGGCGGCTACCGGCGCTACGACGAGCGCACCGCCACCCAACTCGGCGACGGTGCCGAGCTGTTGACCGAGCGCTGGGGCGGCGATCTGCGGCGGCTGCGCGAGGAGGCGGACGGCGACATCGCCGAACTGCGCCGTCTGCTCCAGGAGTTCCCCGGCATGGGTCCGGCCGGCGCCGACATCTTCCTGCGCGAGGCCCAGCGGGTCTGGCCGGAAGTGGCCCCCTACCTGGACGGCAAGGCGCTCTCGGGCGCGCAGCGGCTCGGCCTGCCCAAGGACCCGGACCGGCTGGCCGACCTCGCCGGAAACACCACCGAACCGGCCGTGCTCGCGGCCGCGTTGGTGCGTGCGGCCGTCGACAAGGAGGTGGCCGAAGACAGCCTCCGCCGGGCCGCGTGATCGTGAAAGACTGCTCGGACACGCCGTTGTCGAGCACAGTCGAGCACAGGAGGCCTGCGTGACGGGGACCGAGCCGGCCGTCTCACGTATCGACACGAGCAGGCCGCATCCGGCCCGGGTGTACGACTGGTTCCTCGGCGGCAAGGACAACTACCCCGTCGACGAGGAACTCGGACGGCAGATCACCGCGATGCAGGGGGACGCTCCGCGACAAGCGCGGGCCAACCGGCGGTTCATGGAGCGGGCCACCCGGGCGGTCGTCCGGGAAACGGGGATCCGCCAGTTCCTCGATGTCGGTTCCGGCATCCCGACCGAGCCCAATCTGCACCAGATCGCCCAGTCCGTCGTCCCGGACGCACGGGTGGTGTACGTCGACAACGACCCGATCGTGCTCGCTCACGCGGCGGCCCTGCTGCGCGGCACTGCGGAGGGTGTGACCGAGTATGTGCAGGCCGACGCGCGTGAGCCGGAGCGGATTCTCGAACAGGCCGCGTCCGTCCTCGACTTCGACCGGCCCGTCGCGCTGTCCCTGATCGCGCTGCTGCACTTCATCGCGGACGACGACGGCGCCCATCAGCTCGTGGACACGCTGGTCGGCGCGCTGGCGCCGGGCAGCTGTCTGGTGCTGTCGGCGATGACGGCGGACTTCGATCCGGAGAACGTCCGACGGGGCATCGAGGCCTACACCGCGAGCGGGGTGACGCTCGTGGCCCGTTCGCACGCCGAAGTGGGCCGACTCTTCAAGGGACTTGAACTGCTGGAACCGGGGATCGTCTCCCTGTCGGACTGGCGGCCCGTCGCGGGCGGGAACGCCGGCGAGAACGGGGGGAAGGAAGAACCCGTCTCGCTGTACGGCGCGGTCGGCTTCAAGCGCTGATCCCCCACCCGCCCCGCGCCCTCGCACCCCTCGCCCTCGCCCCACGCTCTCGCTCTCATTCTCGCTCTCGCTCTCGCTCTCGCTCTCGCTCTCGCTCTCGCTCAGCCGAGCAACCACCCTCCGTCCACGCTCAGTTCGACCGCGTTGACCGACCCGTTGCGCAGCAGGAAGTCCACGGCGTCGACCACGTCGGCCATGGAGGCGAGCCGCCCCGTGGGGGTCTCGGTGCGCAGGGCGGCGAGCACCTTCTCCGGCTTGTCCCGCCAGTAGGGGCTGTCACCGACGACGCCCGGGTGGACGGCGTTCACCCGGATCGGGGCGAGTTCGACGGCGAGGGTGTTCATCAGTCCGCGCACGCCCGCGTTGACCGTCGCGACCGTCGTCGCGCCCGGGTAGGGCCGCTCCTTGGCCTGTCCGCCGAACAGCACGATCGCGCTGTCGTCGTGCAGCCGGGACACCAGGGTGTGCACGACCTCGGTGTAGCCGACGAGTTTGAGGGTGACGAGCCGCAGGGCGGCGTCGATGTCGTACTCGGTGACCTTGTTGTCGTCGCGGGAGACGCCCGCGAGGACCAGGTGGTCGACGCGCCCGACGTCGGCCAGCGCGGCGGCGATCTCCCCCGGCCGGCCGAGGTCGAGGGCGCTTCCGCGGGCGCCGAACTCCTTGGCGATGGTGTCGGCGCGATGGCCGTCGCGGCCGGTCAGGACGACCTCGTCCCCGCGTCCGGCCCGCATCCGGGCGAACTCCAGGCCGATCCCGGACGTACCGCCCACAACGAGAACGCTGTTCATGACTCCAGGGCCTCCCTCAGGTACTCCCAGTCCCGCGTGAACCGGTAGGAGTGGCGCGGCGGCGGTTGCGGCGCCTGTGTCTCCAGCCAACGCAGCGGCCCCTGACCGGCGTTGGCGAAGCCGTGCACACAACCGGCCCCCGCCCAGGCGCAGTCGCCGGGACCGAGCCGGTACCGCTCGCCGTCGAACACCGCGTCCGCCTCCCCTTCGAGGAACAGGTACGTCTCCTCGAAGGGGTGGTCGTGCGTGCCGGCGACGCCGTCGGGCGCGTACTGCACCATGAACATCGTCGAGGCGACCGCGCCCAGGTCGCTGTCGACCATCATCTTCACGGTGATGCCGCTGTACACGAGCAGCGCGGTGCGCATGCTCGCCGACACCGCGAGCAGGTCCTGCGCCTGCTTGCCGGGATCCATCTGCACGGGCTCGAAGTGGCCGAAGGACCGGGTACGCGGGTCCCGGACGTCGATGCGGACGGGGTCGAGCTCGGGCAGCGCGGGCACCGCCTGGGTGTCGTACCCGTAGCGGGCCCGCGGCACGGGGGCGAGCATGTCGGCCCAGCGGCCGGCGATGTCCCCGGCGCCGCGCCAGGCGTGCGGGACGCCGGTCGGGAGGAGGCCGTAGTCGCCCTCTTCGAGAAGGTACGACCCTTCGGGCACATCGAGGATCACAGCCCCGTAGAGCACATGGAAGCTCTCCTCGTACGAGTGCACATGGGCCGCGACCCGGCCGTCGGGCCGTATCCCGCACAGACCGAAGCCGGTGTGCACGCTTCCGTCGCCATCGCCCACCAACTCCCGCCGCCGGTATCCGAGTTCGTCGTACGGCGGCGGCTCCGGGACGTCGGCGGCCCGGCGCACCAGGTGTCGGGTCATGCCGCGCTCCTCGCCTCCTTCGCCGCCAGGAGCCGGTCGCGGGACTCCTGGACCAGGCGCCGGGCCCGGTCGAGGTCGGCCAGGAGCCTGCCGTCGCGCTTGCGGATCACGCCGTCGACGATGACCGTGTCGACATTGGAGACGTCGGCCGACAGGGTCACGGCCGCTGCCGCGTCGTGCACGGGGGCGACGTTCAGCGCGGTGGCGTCGATCGCGACGACGTCGGCGCGCTTGCCGGGGGTCAGGGAGCCGGTGCGGTGCTCGAGGCCCGCCACGTGGGCGCCGTTGCGGGTCGCGATCTCCAGCATCTGACGTGCCGTCAACATGGTGTCGGGCACGGGCATGTTGGCCTTCCAGCAGTCGGCGTTGACACGGGCGCGTTCGGCGCCGAAGGCCGCGCGGATCTGGGTGAACATGTCGCCGGGCACGGTGGTGACGACGTCGATGCTCAAGGACGGCCGCAGTCCGTGCTCGATGGCCTTCATCACGGGCGGCCAGCCGTGCCCCATCTGCATCTCGACCTGCGGTGCGATCGAGACCGTGCCACCGCTGTCGGCGACCATCTGCCACTCCTCCTCGCTGAAGTAGCAGCAGTGGACGTAGGTGGTGTCGGAGCCGAGGAGCCCCAGCCCGTGGAGCTGTTTGACCATGCCGAAGCGGCCCGCCAGGCGGCCCATCGCCACATGCACGGTGATCGGGATGCCCAGGTCGCGGGCGAGGGCCCACTCGGCGGTGACGACGTCGTCGGTGCAGAAACCGGGGCCACGGGTGGCCAGTGCCATGGTGAGCAGGCCGTCGTCGGAGGCGAAGCAGGTGCTGCGGATCCGCCGTACGTCGTCGCCCGGTACCGCGATCTTGCTCTCGAACCAGTAGTCGGCGAGCGAGGTGTTGGCGCTGCCGTACGCGTACTGGGCACGGATGCCGGTCTCCGTGAGCGCCTGGATCGCGGCGTCCGGGTGGGCGGGCGTGTTGTTGATGTGCGACCAGTCGACGAGGGTGGTGATACCGGCGTTCAGGCACTCCAGCGATCCCGCGAGGTTGCCGGCGTACACGTCCTCGGGGGTGTACAGCGGGGCGAAGGTGTCGAGGATGTCGACGAAGTAGTCGTCCAGGGTGGCGTCGGGGGCGACGCCCCGGATCGGCGCCTCCCAGGTGTGGCGGTGGGTGTCCACGAAGCCGGGGATCACGATCCGGCCGGTCATGTCGAGCACTTCGGCGTCGGCGCTGATCTCCGGCCGCACCGCCGCGATCTTCCCGTCCTCGATGAGGACGTCCCCTTGTGGGAGGTCCCCGATGTCGGGGTCCATCGACAGCACGTGTCCTGCGCGCAGCAGTATCCGATGGGGCATCGTTCTTCCTCCCATGGGGTGTTCAGTAGGCGGCGAGGCCGCGTACGGCCGCCACGACCTTGTCGACGGTGGGGATGACCTCCTCTTCGAGTGCGTCGGCGAACGGCAGGGGCACGCACTCCCCCGCCACCCGCCTGACCGGCGCGTCCAGCAGAGCGAACCCCTCGTCGGCGACGACCGAGACGACCGTCGCGCCCCAGCCGCCCTGGTACGGGTTTTCCTCCACGGTGACGAGCCGCGAGGTCCTGCCGAGCGAGGCGAGCACGGTACTCATGTCCAGCGGCACCAGACAGCGCAGGTCCACGACCTCGGCCTCGATGCCCTCGCGGGCCAGGACATCGGCGGCCTTCAGTGCGACCGGCACCATCGAGGCCAGGGCGACGAGCGTGACGTCGGCGCCCGCACGGACGACGGCGGCGCGGCCCAGCTCGACGACGTGGTCCGGCGGCGGGGTCGCTCCCTTGGTGGCGAGCAGCGCCTTGTGCTCGAAGAAGACGACCGGGTCGTCGCTGCGGATCGCCGCCGCCATCATGCCGATCACGTCGGCGGGGGTCGCAGGTGCCGCGATCTTCAGGCCGGGGATCGTGAACGCCCAGTTCTCGGTGGCCTGGGAGTGCTGGGCGCCGAAGCCGAGCCCGCCGCCGTTGGCGGTGCGCACGACGAGCGGGACGGTGACCTGACCGCCCGTCATGTACCGCACCTTCGGGATCTCGTTGGCGAGGTAGTCCCAGCAGCAGGCCAGGAAGTCGGAGAACATGATCTCGGCGACCGGCCGCATCCCGGTCATCGCGGCACCCATGGCGGCCCCCACGATGGCCTGCTCGGATATGGGCGTGTCCCACACCCGCTCGGGCCCGAACTCCTTGCGCAGCCCGACGGTCGTCTTGAACACCCCACCCGCCTCGCCGATGTCCTCACCCAGGCATACGACCGTGGGATCGCGCCGCATCTCCCGCGCGATGCCCTCGGCGACCGCCTCCCGGTAGCTGATCACGTCCGCCACGCCGCACCTCCGTCGGCCCATACGTCGCTCAGCGCCTCGCGCGGATCGGGCGCGGGCCCGGCCTTCGCGGCCTCAACGGCCTTCTGCACGACGGCCGTTGCCCGGTCGTCCGCCTCACTGACCACGGCCTGGGACACGCCCATCGCGACAAGCCGCCCGCGCGCCAGGTCCAACGGATCGCGCTTCAGCCACCGTTCGACCTCCTCGGCCGGACGGTAGGTGGCCGGGTCGGCGCGGCTGTGCCCGAAGTGCCGGTAGGTCTCCGCCTCCAGCAGCGCGGGCCCGTCCCCCGCCCGGGCCCGCCCCGCGAACCGGGCCACCGCCTCCTGTACGGCGACGACGTCGTTGCCGTCCACCACCTCGCCCGGGATGCCGTACGCGGGCGCCCGGTCGGCCGCGGGCCGGGGCACCGCCGTGACGTCGGCGATCGGGGTGTACTCCATGTACAGGTTGTTCTCGCAGACGAACAGCACGGGCAGCTTCCATACGGCGGCCAGGTTGAGGGCCTCGTGGAAGGCGCCGATGTTGGTGGCGCCGTCGCCGAAGAAGGCGACCGCGATCTGCTCGGTGCCGCGCAGCCGGGCCGACCAGGCGGCGCCGGCCGCCATCGGGAGGTGGGCGCCGACGATGGCGTAGGAGCCGAGCATGCCGGTGGCCGCCTTGGTCAGGTGCATGGAGCCGCCCTTGGCCTTGCACAACCCCGTGGCCCGGCTCATGAGTTCGGCGAGGCACTCCTCGGGGGTGGCGCCGCGTGCCATGGCGTGGTGGTGGCCCCGGTAGGTCGCGAAGACGTAGTCGTCGGGGCGCAGGGCGGCGCTCGCGCCGACGGCGATGGCCTCGTGTCCGGCGGCGAGGTGGGTGGTGCCCTTGACGAGGCCCTGCAGGAACAGGTCGTGGGCGGCCTTCTCCGTACGGCGGATGACGGCCATCTGCTCGTAGGCGGCGAGGAGTTCGGCCGGATCCATCAGCGCGTCCCGTCGCCGCGAGAGGTGTTGAGGTGGGACTGCGCCTCACGGCGGGTGTTGAGCTCGCCGCCCACCGTCCAGTACTTGCGGCCCGCCACCAGCAGTTCCTCCGCCGGGAACTTGGTGATGACCTCGCAGCCGTCGGCGGTGACGACCAGTTCCTCCTCGATCCGGGCGGCGGACCAGCCGTCGGCGGCGGGCCAGTAGGTCTCCAGGGCGAACACCATGCCTTCTTCGAGGACCTCGGGGTGGTCCAGGGAGACCAGTCGGCTGAAGATCGGCTTCTCCCAGATCGACAGGCCGACGCCGTGGCCGTACTGGAGGGCGAACGCGGCGGTCTCGTCGGCGAAGCCGAACTCCTCGGCGCGCGGCCAGACTTCGACGATGTCGGCCGTCGTGGCACCGGGGCGGACCAGGGCGATGGCCTGGTCCATGTACTCGCGGCAGCGGACGTAGGCGTCGCGCTGGGCGCTGGAGGCGCTGCCGACGGCGAACGTGCGGTAGTAGCAGGTGCGGTAGCCGAGGTGGCTGTGCAGGATGTCGAAGAAGGCGGGGTCGCCGGGGCGGATGAGGCGGTCGCTGTAGACGTGCGGGTGGGGTGAACAGCGCTCGCCGGAGATCGCGTTGACCCCTTCGACGTACTCACTGCCCAGGTCGTACAGGACCTTGCTGACCACCCCGACGCACTCGTTCTCGCGCACGCCGGGCCGCAGATAGCCGTACAGCTCCTCGTACGCCGCGTCGACCATGGCGCAGGCCTGGGTGAGCAGGGAGATCTCGTCCGGTGTCTTGATACGGCGGGCCTCCAGGAAGACCTGCTGTCCGTCGACCACCTCGATGCCCTCGGCGCGCAGGGCGGTGAGGACCGGCATCTCGGCGACGTCGATGCCGAGCGGCTCGCCCGCCAGGCCGTGTTCGCGCAGCTCGGTGGCGATCTTCGCGGCGACGTCCTGGGCTATACCCGCGTCCGGGTGGAAGGCGCCGCGCAGCGTGGAGATGCCGGCACGGGCGCCGGTCGGCGGGCCGCCCTCCTTGCCGTCGCTGTAGTCGAGCCACGGGTTGTAGAGCTGGTGGTGCCGGGCGGCGGAGCCGAAGTCCCAGACGATCGGTTCGCCGCCACGCACCAGCAGGGCGAAGCGGATCAGCTTGTCCATCGCCCAGGTACCGATGTGCGTGGCGGTCATGTAGCGGATGTTGGCGAAGTCGAAGCTGAGCACCGCGCCCAGCTCGGAACGGTTCAGGGTCTCGTTGAGTCGGGCCAGCCGCTGCCCTCGCAGCCGGTCCAGGTCGACGCGCTCTTCCCAGTCGACGGCGTTGGGTCCGAATGTGCGGATCGCCATGGCGAACACCCCCGCTTCGGAGTGAACGACCGCACGCGGCGAGTGTCAAGTGTCACTGAACACGAACCAGACGCCCACGGCCGGTACGTCACCATCATTGCGGTAGCGGTGCGGGGTCGTCGACTCGAAGCAGACCGCGTCACCGGGGCGCAGCGTGTACTCGTCGAAACCGAGGGTGAGGATCAGCTCGCCCGAGGTCAGCCAGCCGTACTCGGTGCCCGCGTGGCGCATGAGGCCGCCGGAGCTGGAGGAGGCGCCGCCGGGGCGGTAGGTCACCTGCAGGAAGTCGACATCGGTGCCGGGAACATGGCCGAGACGCTCCCACACGACACCCGAGTCCAGCTCCAGCACCTCCCGCTCGTCCGGGGTGACCAGGGGGCCGATGCGGCGGTGGGGGTCGGCGGCGAAGGCGGCCAGGGCGTGCAGGACGGTGCCGGGCGCAGCTGCCGCCGAGGGCACGGCCGCGGCCTCGCCCGCCTCGAAGAGGGACTCGACGGAGATGCCGAGGGCGGTCGTGATGGCGTACAGCGTGCTGACCGAGGGCTGGCTCTTGCCGTTCTCGATCTGCGAGATCAGGCTCGCCGAGACGCCGACCTCGCGGGCGAGCCCGCGCAGGCTGAGCCCTCGCGCGAGGCGCGCCTGCCGGATCCGTGCACCGAGCGACGGCACGGCGGCAGGTGACACGGACGGTCTCCTCTCCCGTACCCGGAGTGTGCAGCACCATTGAACAACCGAGGCGGGCCCGGACGCCAGATACGTGCGGACGTCTGCGGTAGGCGCGCGCACGTCGTCCACAGAGAAGTGAGTGCGGGTCGGCCGGCCGAAGATCAGCCGGATCCTCGGCTGCGCGCCGACATCGTCACCCTTCAGCCCTACGGCCGTCTTCGCCCGTCGCCCGTCAGGACTTCCCCGCCGGAAACACCGCCCGCACCTCCCACCCCACGCCGCCGCGCGGCCCGGCGTGCAGTTCGCCGCCCAGTGCGGTCACCCGCTCTTTCAGGCCGACGAGGCCGAAGCCGCCGCCGTGCGCGGCCGCCGGGAGTTGGGTGCCGCCCCGTCCGTCGTCCGCGACCGACACCTCCAGGCGTCCGGTGTCGTCCCGCAGGCGGACCTCGATGTGCGCGGCGTCGGCCGCGTGGCGCCGGATGTTGGTCAGCGCCTCCTGCACGACCCGGAAGGCCGCGGCCTGCACCTCGTGGGGCAGGTCGTCGGAGACGGCGGGGTCGCGGCGCAGGGTGACCTGCTGGACCGGGCTGGCGAAGCCGTCGGTCAGGTCGGCGATGCCCGCCAGGTCGCCGACCGGACGGCGTTCGGCCGCCTCCTCATCGGTGTCGCGCAGCACGCCGACCGTGCGGCGCATCGAGGCGAGGGCCTCGGTGGCGGCGCGTTCGATACCGGCCAGAACGGGGTCGAGGTCCTGCGGCTGGGGCTGCGCCATCATGCGGGCCATCTGCGTCTGCACGAGGATCCCGGTGACATGGTGGGCGACGAAGTCGTGCAGGTCGGCGGCGATGGCGACGCGTTCGGCGCGCCGGGTCTCGCTGACGGCGAGGGTCCGCCGGTAGTCCATCGTGCGCAGGTACACGGCGAGCCCGGCGAAGAGGCCGATCAGCACCAGGCCGGCCACCACGAAGCCCAGCACGGCGGGGTCCAACGGCCCGAGCGACCGAACCGGCAGCAGCAACAGTGCGCCCACGTCGAGGGCGCCGCACCACCAGGCCGCACGCGGCGGGCACTGCCGTACCGCGATGAACAACAGGCACAGCAGGATCACGGCCTCACCGGGACCGAAGACGTTCGCCTTCAGGGTCACCAGCGACCCCACCGAGTACAGGGCGGAGACGAGGGCGGGCACGGCGGTGCGCACCTGGGGCGTGAGCCAGTCCGGCCGCCGCCCCTCCGGCCACAGCACTGCGGCCAGGCCCACCAGCAGAACACCCAGGGTCGGCCAGACCGGGCTCGCCGTCGGCAGGACGCTCGTCCCGTCGGAGCCGGCGGAGAGGACGTCGACGACACACGCGGCCAGCAGGACGCCCACGGCGAAGCCCCGGGCGCAGCCGCGGGGGGAAACGGACTTCATGCCGATCACGGTAGGCGAGGCCGTGCTCGGCGGGATCGGCCGATCGGCCGAGGGGCCGGTCGCTGACGCCGACCTTATGGCCGAGGCGCGCGCCCGGGCGCGGGGGCGAAGGTGGAGCCGCATCCTCACCACGGACATCAGGAGTACGCGATGCAGCGCAGCAAGTTCCTCGTCGGCGTCGTCGGCGGCGTGACCGCTGTGGTCGCGCTGGGCGGCCTCGGTACCTATCTGCTCTCCGGCACGGAGTCGACCAGCAGCCTGGACGAGTACAGCACGGTGTCGGTGGACGGCCACCGGGCGCTCGCGGCGAAGGTGGTCGCGGGCCGCACCGAGAGCAAGATCCACCCGCTGCCCTGGGTCGGCGACAAGGTTTCCGGCATCACCTGCCCGACCGGCCTGAAGGCCGTGGCCGGAGCCACCATCACCTGCACCGGCAAGAAGAGCGACGGCGCGACCGTCGACATCCCCGTCCGTGTGACCCAGGCCGACGCGAAGAGCGTCACCTGGAAGTTCGAGCGCTGAGAAGGGCCACGACACACCATGAGCACCGTTCTGGCCGGGTACGGCCTCGTCAAGAAGTACGGCTCCACCACCGCCCTGGACGGTGTGGACGTGGAGGTCCGTGAGCGCAACTCGCTGGCGATCATGGGCCCGTCGGGGTCCGGCAAGTCCACCCTGCTGCACACCCTCGCCGGGATCATCCGGCCCGACGAAGGCCGAGTGCTGCTGCGCGGCGAGCGCCTTGACGACTTGGGCGAGAACCGGCTGAGCGCGCTGCGCCGCAAGCGGTTCGGGTTCGTCTTCCAGTTCGGCCAGTTGCTGCCGGAGCTGCCCGCCGAGGAGAACGTCGCCCTGCCGCTGATGCTGGAGGGCATGCCGCGCAAGCGGGCTGTGGCCCGGGCCCGCCGCTGGTTCGCGCCGCTGGGCCTGGACGGGCTTGAGCAGCGCCGCCCCGGGCAGCTCTCCGGCGGACAGGCGCAGCGCGTCGCCATCGCCCGCGCGCTGGCCGTCGAGCCGGACGTCGTCTTCGCCGACGAGCCCACCGGCGCGCTGGACCAGCGCACCAGCACCGAAGTGATCCAGCTCCTGACCTTCGCGACCCGGGACACGGGCGCCGCCCTGGTGATGGTCACTCATGACGCCGACGTCGCCGCCCACTGCGACCGCGTCCTCCAGGTCCGGGACGGCCGGATCAGCAACTACAGCCAGTTCACGGTCGCCTGACCCCGCCTTCCCCCCCCCCGGAGCCCGCCATGCGTTCCCCCGTCCTGCCCCTGACCTGGCACCTGACCAGATCCTCCGGCCGCCGCGGCCTGCAGAGCCACCTCCTGGCGGCCGGGGCCGCGGCCGTCGGCGCGTTCGTGATGCTGGTGATCATCGCCGCCACTCTCGGCGCCGGCACCCGCGCCGGCCACACCACCTGGCGCACCCCGGACGCCGTACCGGCCGAGCGGGCCACCGCGGTCCAGGCACTCGCCACGACGTACGTCCGCCAGGAGCCCGTCACGGTCGTCTCCCTGGCCCAGCTCTCCGGCCGCAAGCAGACGCCCGCGCCGCCCGGCCTGAGCTCCTTCCCGAAGCAGGGCGAGGTGTACGTGTCCCCCTCCCTGGCCGAGCTGCTGCACAAGCTGCCGACGAACCAACTCGCCGACCGTTTCCCGAAGGTGACGTCCTACGGCACCATCGGCACCGCCGGTCTCGCCTCCCCCGACGAACTCGTCGCCGTCGTCGGACGGGCGCCGACCGACCCGGCCGTCTCGAAGGCCGCCGGGGACACCTCCTCCTGGTTCGACATCGCGCAGACGGAGCACGCGGAGATATCCGGGTTCGGCGGCGACACGGCGAGTGTGTTCACCGCCGCGGACCAGGGAATCGCCGTCATGGGTGTCGTCCTGCTCGCGATGCCCGTCGTCGTGCTGTCGGCGGCTGCCGGACGCCTCGGCGCGGCCCGGCGCGAGCAGCGGCTCGCCGCCCTGCGGCTGGCCGGCGCGACCCCGCGCCAGATCATCGCCATGACCGCCCTGGAAGCGGTGGCACTCGGCGCGGCCGGGGCGCTGACCGGGGCGCTCGCGTACGTGCTGTCGCTGCCCGCGCTCGCTCAGGTGCCGTTCGGTGTCGGCACCTGGTACGTCGGCACGTTGTGGGTCGGACTGCCCTGGCTGGCGACGGTCGTGGTCGCGGTCACCGCCCTCATCACCGTCAGCGCGGTCTCGATGCTGCGCCAGGTCGCCACCTCGCCCCTCGGCGTCGCCCAGCAGGCCGACCCCCGGCGCACCCGCATGATCCGCCTCGCCTTCTTCGCGGCGGCGCTGGCCGTCATCTTCATGTTCAGCGGCGGGGGCCTGCAGGCGAAGCAGGCCGTCGCCCTGCTCCTGCTGTTCTACGGCGCGTTCTGGCTGTTCGGCCCCTGGGTGGTGGACCGGCTCGGCCGCCTGGTGAGCCGGTTCGCCAAGCGTCCGGCGACCTTGCTGGCCGGCCGCCGGCTCAGCGACGACCCGCGCGGCGCCTGGCGAACCGTCAGCGGACTGGTGCTGGCCGGGTTCGCCGCCGGGTTCTTCGCCGTCAGCCTCCTCGGCGCCGACACCTCCCAGTACCGGGGCCAGGTCGCCGTGACCACGGCCCACGCCTCCGAAGCCCGGCACACCGCGGCCCAGGCGCGCACCCTGCTGCACCGGGCGGGCGTGACCGCGACTGTCACCACCGGCCGCGCCGACGCCTACGACAACCTCCTCGGCGGCGGCCCGGGCGTCATCGCCCACGTCGAGGGCGGCCAGGAGCAGCTGGACACGGCCGTCACCGCCCTCACCCCGCTCGGGGCGGGCCGGCTCCCCTACGGCCAGGACTACGCCGGCGGCTCGGACAAGGCCACTTTCGACCGCCTGGACGCCGTCACCATCGGCACCCTGGCGCTGAGCTTCCTCGTCGCCGCCACCTCCGCCGGTCTGACCGCCGCGGCGAACGTCCTGGACCGGCGCCGCGTCTACGGTCTGCTGCGGCTGGCGGGAACCCCGTTGAAGGTGCTGGACAAGGCACGGGTCCGGGAGACCGTCATCCCCCTGGCCGTCCTGGCCGGCGGCACCACCGCCATGGGGGCCTACGGCTCCTACCAGCTCAACAAGGCGGCCGGCGCCACGATCAACACCACCGGGGCGATCGAACTCGTCGTCTGTGTCGTCGTCGGCGCGCTCGCCATGTTCGCCGCGATCTCCGGCAGCCGACCGCTGCTGCGGAAGGTGACCGCCGACCCCGCACAGACCGCCGACTGAGACCCGACCGACCGCCGAGGGGCCTGCCCGCAGCTGGGGGCCAGCCCCTGCGTGAACCCCGTAGGGCATGATCGAGCCATGACCGTCCCGACCCCGCCCGGCGCGCCCATCCGCGTCCTCATCGCCGACGACCAGGAGATGGTCCGCACCGGCTTCCGCTTCTTCCTCAACGCCCAGCCCGACATCACCGTGGTCGCCGAGGCCGCCGACGGCGAGGAGGCGGTGGCGCTGGCCCGGCGGGAGCGGCCGGACGTGTGTCTGCTGGACATCCGGATGCCGAAGCTGGACGGCCTGGAGGCGACCCGGCTGCTGGCGGGTCCCGACGTGGCGGACCCGATGCGGGTGGTCGTGGTGACGACGTTCGACCTCGACGAGTACGTGTACGGGGCGCTGCGCGGCGGCGCGTGCGGGTTCCTGCTCAAGGACTCGGGGCCTACTCTCCTCGCGGAGGCGGTCCGCGCCGCCGCGGCCGGCGACTCGCTGGTCTCGCCGTCGGTCACGGTCCGCCTGCTCAAGCACGTCACCGCCCCGCAGACCGTCTCCGCCGCCCCGGCGAAGCCCGCCCCGCCCACCGAGCCCCTGACCGACCGCGAGCTCGACGTCGTCCGGCTGGTCGCCCTCGGCCGGACGAACGCCGAGATCGCCGCCGAGCTGTACGTCTCCCTGTCCACGGTCAAGACGCACCTGTCCAGCGTCCAGCTCAAACTGTCCGCCCGGAACCGCGTCGAGATCGCGGCCTGGGCCTGGCAGCACGGATACGGGCAGCCCGGCACGTGACGCGTCGGGCCTGCCGGCCGCGCTCACCCGAACGGGCCGGTGCCACTGGTGGGCCGAGAGGGCCGGTGGTGCGCTGAGGGCACGTGTCCCGTGTCCTCTCACGTACCCCGCGTCCTCAGGAGACCCGCAATGAGCCGTCGTCCTTCCCGCCCCGTCCGTGTCGTCGCCTCGGCTCTGGCGGCAGGCGCGCTGCTGACCACCGCGGCCTGCTCGGACGACGGCGCCGGAACCGGAACCGGATCACGGGCCTCGGACGTCTCCGCGTCACCGCTCGCCCGCAAGCAGCCGACCTCCTCTCCCAGCCCCGTCCTCACCGAGGCCGGCGCACAGGCGGCGCTGATCACCGAGGCGGACATCGAGGACGAGTGGACGCAGGTCAAGGACACCGAGGCCGAGAACTGGCACGACAGCCTGCTCATCGGCACGGTCGACGTCTCGGACTTCCTCACCGCCAAGGCCGACGCCGCCGACTGTCAGCGGCTCATGGACTCGCTCTACGACGACGACCTGCTGGGCAAGCCGTCGGGAGCGAACGCGCTGCGCGGCTTCACGCAGGACGACTCACGTCTGCTGTACCAGGTCGCCTCCTACGACCGGAGCGACCCGCAGGACTCCTTGAACTGGATGGCGAAGCTGCCGGACGAGTGCGACCAGTTCACGATGACCGAGGACGGCGAGGAGCGCACCGTCCAGGTCATCGAGACCACGCTGCCCGACGTGGGCGACGCCCGTGAGGGCCTGCGCCTGACGGTGCAGGGCAGGACCGGCGGCGAGGAGGCCACGCTCACCCTGGACGTGGCCGCCGTGCGCGTCGGCAACGACGCGATCACCGTCACGGCGGGCGGGCTCGACGGGGACGAGCACGACTCCGTCGAGCAGGCGGTGAAACTCGGCACCCAGCGCCTCGAGGACGTCCTGGCCGGGAAGACGCCCGCCGCGAGCCCCAGTGAGATCGAATAGCACGGCCGGCGGCTCTCTCCCACCCGCCGACAACCGCACGCCAACAGCCCTGCCGGCTCTGCCGATTCCCAGGACAGCGTGATCAACCGAAAGGCACAATGGCGGCGATGGCCGGTTTCGGTCGTTCGTGCGAGGAGAGGACGAGTCGTGAGTGATGGCCACACCCCGTCGGGCGGGTCGGCGAGGCTGAACACCGGTGTGGCGCACAACGCGCGCGTGTGGAACTACTGGATCGGCGGCAAGGACAACTACGAGGTCGACCAGCAGGTCGGCGAGCATGTCGCCGGGATGTTCCCGATCATCCGGGACATCGCCCGCGCCGACCGCGAGTTCCTCGGCCGTGCGGTGCGCTTCGTGGCCGAGGAGCGGGGCGTACGGCAGTTCCTGGACATCGGCACCGGACTGCCGACGGCGGAGAACACCCACGAGATCGCCCAGCTGGTCGCGCCCGACTCCCGGATCGTGTACGTCGACAACGACCCGATCGTCCTCGTGCACGCCCGTACGCTGCTGACCGGCACCCGCGAGGGCGTCACCGCCTACATCGACGCCGATGTGCACGACCCGGACGCCATCATCGAACGCGCCGGGCAGACCCTGGACTTCACCCAGCCGGTCGCCGTGATGATGCTGGGCATCCTCAACTTCGTCCTGGACTACGACAAGGCCCGCGAGATCGTGCGGCGCGTCCTGGCCGCGGTCCCCTCCGGCAGCCTCCTGGTCCTGACGCACCCGACCTTCGACTCCGAGCTCGGCGGCGAGGGCCAGATCCCGGCGATGAAGTTCTGGAACGAGAACGCCACGCCGCCGATCACCGCCCGCAGCGGCACGGACATCGCCGCCTTCTTCGACGGGCTGGAGCTGCTGGAGCCGGGCATGGTGGCCTGCTCGCAGTGGCGCGCCTCGGGCTCGCCCGCCCCGGTGCCGCAGTACGGCGCGGTGGCCGTGAAACCCTGACGCCCAGCGGGGACCGCCCGGACCGGCGCGGACCGGCCGAGCTCGAGGAGAGCGTATGACCACCCTTGCCGACCCCGTCCCGGGAGGACGCCCCGGTGACGTCGAACGGGCCGGTGCGCTCAGCGGCGAGCTGTCCGGGCGGGGCGTGCACGGGATCGTCCTGGCCTACGTCGACACGGCGGGCATCGGCCGGGTGAAGACGATCCCGACGGCGAAGCTCGCCTCGGCGGCGGCCTGGGGCGTCGGGATGTCGCCGGTCTTCGACACCTTCCTGGCGAACGACTCGATCGTCACCACCGACGTCCTCGGCTCCCCGGACGGCGATCTGCGCCTCTACCCCGACCTGGACCTGCTGGCGGAGCTGTCCGGTCAGCCCGGCTGGGCGTGGGCGCCGGTCGACCGGATCACCCAGGAGGGCGAGCGGCATCCCGCGTGCAGCCGTACCTTCCTGCGGCACACCGTCCAGAAGGCCGTCGACCGCCACGGCGTCACCTTCCAGGCGAGCATCGAGATCGAGTGGGCCGTCGGCCGACCGCCCGGTGCCGACGGCGAGTTCGTGCCGGCGGTGTCCGGCCCGGCGTACGGCGCCACCCGCCAGGTCGAGTTGAGCGACTGCGCGGCCGATCTGCTGGCGGCGCTCGCGCGGCAGGGCGTGGAGGTCGAACAGTTCCATCCCGAGTACGCGGCCGGGCAGTTCGAACTCTCCGTGGCCGCGCTCGACCCGGTGGCGGCGGCCGACCGCAGCGTGCTGGTGCGGCAGACGATCCGCGCGGTCGCCCAGCGCCACGGGTTCGCGGTGTCCTTCGCCCCGGCGGTCCACGGGCAGGGCGTCGGCAACGGCGGCCATGTCCACCTCTCCGCCTGGCGCGACGGCGTGAACCTGCACGCGGGCGGCGACCGCCGCCACGGCATGCGCCCCGAAGCCGAGTCGCTCGCGGCCGGCATCCTCACCCACCTCCCCGCCCTCACCGCGGTGACCGCGCCGAGCCCGGCCAGCTATCTGCGCCTGCGCCCCTCCCAGTGGGCCGGGGTGTTCACGGCCTGGGGCCACGAGACACGGGAGGCCGGGCTGCGCGTCGTCACCGGCACGGCGGGCCATCGCGCCCAAGCCGCCAACCTGGAGATCAAGCCGGTGGACCTGGCCGCCAACCCGTACCTCGCCCTCGGCTGCCTGATCGCCGCCGGGCTGGACGTGCTGACGTCGGGGGCGCGGTTGCCCCAGGAGATCACCGGGGATCCGGCACATCTGGGCGCGGACGAGGCGACGGCCCGTGGTGTCCGCAGGCTGCCGACCTCGCTGGGCGAGGCCGTCGAGGAGTTCCGCACGAACGAGCCGCTGCGTGCCGCGCTGGGCCCGGTCCTCACCGACGCCGTGATCGCCGTACGACAGGGCGAACTGAGCGCCGTCGCCGGGCTGGACGACGACCAGGTGGCGGCGACGTACCGCTGGAAGTACTGACATGAGCGCCACAGGGCCGGTCCACGAGACGCTCGCCGCGCTGCCGCTGGTGGACCATCACTGCCACGGGGTCGTCACCGCCGACCTGGACAGGGACGGCTTCGAGTCCCTGCTCACCGAGGGCGGGCCCTGGC
Organism: Streptomyces sp. T12; assembly: GCF_028736035.1. NCBI lineage: Bacteria > Bacillati > Actinomycetota > Actinomycetes > Kitasatosporales > Streptomycetaceae > Streptomyces > Streptomyces sp. T12. The sequence continues at coordinate 9,484,155 of NZ_CP117866.1, read as the reverse complement.
CCGGCATCTCGCCCTTCGACACCCCGGCCGGCGTGGCCGTACGCCGCCACTGCGCACCCCTGCTCGATCTGCCGCGCCACGCCCCCGCCGACGCCTACCTGACCCGGCGCGCGGAGCTCGGCGCGCACGAGGTGAACCGCCGGTTCCTGACCGCCACCGGAACCGGGACGTTCTGCGTCGACACCGGGTACACCCCGCACCGCATCACCACACCCGCGGAACTGGCGGAGACCGCCGACGCGACCGCGTACGAGGTGGTGCGACTGGAAACGGTCGCCGAAGCGGTAGTGGCCGAGGGAGTCGAGCCGGACGCCTACGCCACCGCCTTCCGCACGGCCGCCGAGGAGGCCGTACGACGTCCGGGCGTGGTGGCCGTGAAGTCGGTGGCCGCCTACCGCACCGGCTTCGACCTGGACCCGGCACCCCCCTCGGCGGCGGAGGTCACCGAGGCGGCCCGGCACTGGCCGGCGAACGGCGGCCGGCTGGCCGACCCGGTCCTCGTACGGCACCTGCTGTGGACGGCGGTCGACCTGGGACTCCCCCTGCAGCTGCACACCGGATTCGGCGACAACGACATCCGCCTGCACCGGGTGGACCCCACCCACCTGACGGACTGGCTGCACCTCACCAAGGGCACGGTCCCCGTCCTGCTCCTGCACTGCTGGCCGTACCAGCGCCAGGCCGCCTACCTGGCAGCGGTCTTCGAGCAGGTGTACCTGGACGTGGGCCTCACCCTGCACCACGTCGGCCCCGCCCGGTCCGGGGCGATCCTGGCGGAGGCGCTGGAGATCACGCCGTTCCGCAAGCTGTTGTACAGCTCCGACGCGTATGGTCTGGCCGAGTTCTACCGGCTCGGCGCACTGGCGTTCCGCCGCGGCCTGGGCGACCTGCTCCAGGACCGGGTGGACGCCGACGAACTGAGCCTGCCGGACGCGCTGCGGATCGCGGCGTGGACGGCCGGCGACAACGCCCGCCGCCTCTACGGACTTCCCGCCCCCGAACCCGTCCCCACGCCCACCCCTGCCACAGAACCCCGTCAGCCCCGCGACTGAGCGTTCGCAATTCCCGGAAAGTATGATCAAGCAATGTCTGACATGACCGAAACCACGCCCGGCTGGCTGTCCCCCGACGAGCTGGAGATGGCACGCGCGCGCATGCCGATCCTGTACGTCGAGGCCGTACCCGTGCGCGTCGACGACAGCGGCGAGGTCACCAGCATCGGCCTCCTGCTGCGCATCGGAGCGGACGGAACGGTCAGCCGGACCCTGGTCTCCGGCCGCGTGCTGCACCACGAGCGCGTCCGTGACGCCCTCCTGCGCCACCTGGAGAAGGACCTCGGCCCGATGGCGCTCCCGCGCGTCCCGACCTCCCTGCAGCCGTTCACCGTCGCGGAGTACTTCCCGACGCAGGGCATGACGCCGTACCACGACCCGCGCCAGCACGCGGTGTCCCTCGCCTACGTCGTCCCGGTCACCGGCGACTGCCGCCCCCGCCAGGACGCCCTCGACCTGGTCTGGTTCAGCCCGCAGGAGGCCCTGTCACCGGCGGTGCAGAGCGAGATGCCGGGCGGCCACGGGGTGCTGCTGAAGCAGGCGCTGGCGCATGTGGGCTGCGTGATCTGACCGCCGAGGGGACGTGGGGCGAGGCTCAGGTGGGGCCGGAATTGGGCGAAGGCCCGGTACCGGCCGACGGCTCACTGCTGGGCCCGCCCACCCCGGACGGGAGGATCGGCGTCTGAAGAGGCGGTGCGACAGGGCGCCCGAGCGGGGCGATCCGTGCCGAAGCCGCGACCGACGCCACAAAAGCAACCAGCGGGTCTGCCATGATTGGCAAACCCGCTGGTCGACACCGTCGGGACGACAGGATTTGAACCTGCGACCCCTTGACCCCCAGTCAAGTGCGCTACCAAGCTGCGCCACGTCCCGGTGCCGTCTGACCTGGGGTTTCCCCCGGCCGAACGCGCATGGAAACAATACCGCACTCGGGTCGGTGGTCGCGCACTCCTTTATCCGGGCAGGCCCAACTCGGGGTGCGCATCCAGCAGGCGCGACGGTGCGGCCTGGCGCCAGGAGTCGGCGAGGATGTCGCGCAGTTCGTCCTCGTCCTCGATGGCGGCGAGCCGGGCCCGCACCCAGGCGAACTGCGCCTCGTGGTCGGCGATCCAGAACTTCTCCGGCTCGGCCAGGACGAGTTCGTCGCGCTCCTCCTTGGGACAGCGCACCGCGAGGGAGGTCTCGTCCTCGGGCAGCGTGGCGAACATCTTGCCCGCGACCCGGAACGTGGGCATGCTCCAGGCGATCTTCTCCGTCGTGTCCGGCAGAGAAAGGGCGATACGGCGTACGTCTTCGGCATCCGGCATGAGACGCACGGTAGCGGCCGACACTGACAATCACCTGGTGAGAGAGGCCGGTCCACCCCCCGCCCCCACGAAACGGGCCCTGAAGCTGAAGTTCATGAACGAAATACTCACGCCCAGGCCAGGCAATCCCCCTTGGCGTACCGCTTGTTCGACCCGGTGTCGATCAACGACGGCGAGTGTTCCAGGCGGCACTGACAATCGGGCGACCGGTCACAGGTACTTGTAGTAGATCGTCGTGGGCCGCAGAACTCCGGCCGGGCTCGCCGCGTAGTCGGGGATCACCCCGGCCCGGGTCCAGCCGGCCGAGTCGTACAGGCGCTCGGCGAGGCTGTCGGTCTCGGTGTCCAGGTGGAGGAGGGTGACACCGGCGCCGATCGCCGCCTCTTCGGCGGTCGTCAGGAGTCTGCGGCCGAGGCCCTGTCCCCGCGCGTCCCGGCGCACCATCAGCTTGACCAGTTCGGCCCGGTGGCGGCTGTTCGGTTTGTCGGGGAAGTCCAGGCTGACCGTGCCGACGGTTCGCCCGCCCTCCTGC